>DATFWL010000130.1:0-126380 GCA_035259385.1 Vicinamibacterales bacterium
ACGAGCATCAGCAATCCGCGGCGGGAATGATGATCCTTCGCGTGTGATTTGAAGTGCTCTGTCAGGTAGTTGATTCGCTCGGAGAGGATCGCGACCTGAACTTCTGGGGATCCGGTGTCTGCTTCGTGGGTTTTGTAACTGCCAATGAGCTCGGTCTTGCGGTCTTTGCTTAACGCCACCTGGGGTGTCCTCCACGCACGCTCCAGACGCCCGACGGGCACCGGATGCGCCGTATCTGCGGGATTCGTTAGTCGAACGGAATCAATATTTTATCCCAGAATCACGCAGGGATGCAAAACGCCGGCGGCCTCGATACGCCCGATGCCGACGAGATCGCCCGCCACGTCGAGGAGTCGCGCGAGCGGCGGCTGGCCGCCGGCGACGAAGAACCGGCCGTCCGCGACGTCCGCCGCACCGAGCCGGCATCCATGATGGGCGCGCCGGACGCCCTCGGCGGTCAGCGCGACCGCCGGCAGCCGGGGCAGCGCATCGGCCATCCGCACGACGGCGGCGGCCGCCGCGGCCGGATCGCGCTCGGCCCGCTCGAGTGCCAGGGCGCGATCGAGCGTGAAGTCGCCGGCGCGCGTGCGGCGGAGCGCGGCGAGATGAGCGCCCACGCCGAGACGCCCGCCCAGCTCGTGGGCCAGCGAGCGCACGTAAAAGCCGGCGGAACAGTCCACGCTGAGCGTCACGCAGTCCGCGTCCATGCGCACGATCTCGAGGCGGCTGACGGTGACGCTGACCGCCGCCGGCAGGGCCGACGCGACGGACAGATCGCGTGGGTCGCGCAGGTCGGACGCACTGCCGTCGCGCGTAGGCTTCAGCCGAGCGTCACGCGCCCGCGCCCGTGCCAGCTTGTGGCTGCGCTTTCCACCGATCTTCTTGGCAGAGAACGCCGGCGGCTGCTGCGGGAACGTCCCGCGAAATGGTTCCAGCGCGCGGTCAATCTCGTCGCGCGACACCGTCACGGGACGCACGGGTCCGACCGGATGACCCTGCGCGTCGTGCGTGTCGGTCGCAAATCCGAACCGCACGACCGCTTCGTACGACTTGTCGCTCTCGGTGAGGAACTGCGCCAGCCGCGTCGCGCGGCCGAGGACGAGCGGGAGCACGCCGGTCGCCGCCGGATCGAGCGTGCCGGTATGTCCGATCCGGCGCTCGCCGAGCGCGCGCCGCATCCGCGCGACGACGTCGTGCGACGTCGGGCCGACCGGCTTGTCGATGATGAGGAGCCCGTCCATGGCCCGCCTTCTGCGCCGCGTGCCTCGGCCGCTACCGGCTGATCGCCGACGGCTCGCGATCGATCGCCCGCTCGATCTTGATCACGAACTGCTTCTGCAGCGCGTCGATCGCGCCGGTGACGGTGCAGCCGGCGGCGTTCTTGTGCCCGCCGCCGCCGAACTCCTTCGCGATCGCGCCGATGTCGATCTCGCCCTTCGACCGCATGCTGACGCGATACGTGTCGCGCTCCTGTTCCTTGAAGAACACCACCGCCTGGATTTCCTTCACGGTCAGCGGCAGGTTGATCAGCCCCTCGGTGTCCTCGTAGGTGCCGCCCGCGGCGCGCGCCATCTCGTGATCGAGGTAGACGATGGCAATCCGCCCGGTCTGGTCGATCTGCATCGCGCTCAGCACCGCGCCGAACAGCTTCAGCCGGCCCATGTTGTTGCTGTCGTAGACGTTGCGGGCCACCATGACCGGATCGACGCCCGCGTCGAGGCAGTCGCCGGCAATCGCAAAGGTGCGCGGCGTGATGTTCGAATAGTGGAACGAGCCGGTATCGGTGAGGATCGCGAGGTAGACGTGCGTCGCGATCTCGGCCGTCATCGGCACGCCGAGCGCGCGCACCGCGTCGTAGACCATCTCGCCGCACGCCGCCGCCGAATCGTCGAACCAGTTGATCTGGCCGTAGCCGGTATTGCCCGGATGGTGATCGATGTTGATCACGAAATAGCGCTCGAGGCCCTTCACGCCGGTGCGGGCGAGGTCGCCGCATTCCATGATGATCGCCGCGTCGAACGGGCCGGCCGCCTCCGGCGCGATGACGATCTCCGGGACGCCAGGAAACGCGAGCAGCGGCGGCGGCGCCGGATCGGCGTTGATCGCCACCACGTCCTTGCCCAGCGCCTTCAGCGCGTAGGCCATGGCGAGCTGCGATCCGATCGAGTCGCCGTCGGGCCGCGCGTGCGACGAGAGGACGAAACGCTGCCGCGAGCGGATGGCGTCGACGATCTGCGCGAGTTCAGGAAGAGTGGTCGTCATCAGTATCCGTGGGTGCGTCGGCGGCGTCGACGGGTCGTTCCGCGGCGCGAATGTCGTTCAGGAGCCGCTCGATGCGGTCCTGGCCGGCAATGGATTCGTCGTAGAGGAACTCGATCTCCGGCGCCCGCTTCAGGCGCAGGCGGGAGCCGATCTGGCGCCGCAGGAACGGCGCGGCGCGCCCGAGCGCGCGCTCCGTGTCGCGGCGCGCCTTGTCGTCGCCGAGCGCCGTGTAGTAGACGCGCGCCTGCTGCAGATCGGGCGTCACGGTGACGCGCGTGATCGTCACGAACCCGATCCCCGGGTCGTGCACGTCGCGGGCGATCATCGAGGCGATTTCGCTTCGAATCTGATCGGCAACCCGAGCGGTGCGTTGTCCTTGAGCCAACGGCAGTCTGCTAGCGGGGCCGCAGCCTGGTGACGCCGAAGAGAATGACGCCGGCGGCGAACATCACCAGCAACGTCGGCATCGGCAGTGCGTGGGGCATGACGTGATGTCCAGAGCACTCAGGTGAGAAACTCGACCTCGGTTCTCGTGATCAATCCGGGCTCGACCCGTTCGATCTCGTCGGCGACCGCCGCCAGCTCCCGGTCGGCGTGCCGCTCTTCCGTGCTGACCGTGACGACGGCGAGCCCCGCGCGCTGCCACAGATCGTGGTGCTCGACCTCGGACACGGCGACGTTGAACTTCTTCAGCCGATCCTTGATCCGCCGCAGCACCATCCGCTTGTCCTTGAGCGACTGGCTGCCCGGCACGTGCAGCTCGACGGTCAGTAGCGCAACAACCATCATCGAGGACGCCACGAAGTCACGAAGACACGAAGATCGTTCTTTCTCTGTGCTTTGATTTCTTCGTGCCTGCGTGTCTTCGTGGCGGCTCCTTATGCCGTGACAGCCACGCGCTCCATTGCGAAGACTTCGATCACGTCACCGATCTTGATGTCGTGGTACTTCTCGAAGCCGATGCCGCACTCGAAACCGGCTTTCACCTCGCTCACATCGTCCTTGAAGCGGCGGAGCGATCCGATCTTCCCTTCGTAGACGACCACGTTGTCGCGGAGCAGGCGGGCCTGCGTATCGCCCGCGCGGGTAATCCGGCCCTCGGTGACCATGCAGCCGGCGATGGTGCCGTACTTCGGCACCTTGAACGTCTCGCGGACGTTGGCGACGCCGATCCGGACTTCCTTGAACGTCGGCTCGAGCAGCCCGGTCATCGCCTTCTTCATCTCGTCGGTGACGTTGTAGATCACCGAGTGCTGCCGGATGTCCACGCGCTCGCGCGCCGCGATCTCCTCGGCGTTGCGATCGGGGCGGACGTTGAACGCGATGACGATCGCGTTCGACGCCGACGCCAGCAGCACGTCCGACTCGTTCACCGCGCCGACGCCGGCGTGGATGATCCGGATCTTGACCTTCTCGTCGGTGAGCTTCGCCAGCGTGTCGGCGAGCACCTCGGCCGAGCCCTGCACGTCCGCCTTGATGATGATCGGCAGCTCCTTCATGCCGCCTTCGGCGATCTGCGCCTGCAGCGATTCGAGCGTGAGCCGCGATCCCTTCGCGCCGAGCGCGCGGTTCTTGGCCTGCTCCTCGCGGAAGGTCGCGATCTGCCGCGCCTTTGCCGCGTCGGCGACCTGGAACACGTCGCCGGGCTGCGGCAGGCCGCCGAGGCCGAGGACCTCCACCGGCGTCGACGGACCGGCCGAACGCGTCGGCCGGCCGCGATCGTCAATCAGCGCCCGCACCCGGCCGACGATCGGCCCGGCGATGAACGTATCGCCGACGCTGAGCGTCCCGTCCTGCACCAGCACCGTGGCCACCTGGCCGCGGCCCTTGTCGAGCTTGGCTTCGAGCACCGTCCCCGTCGCGCTGCGCTTCGGGTTCGCCTTCAGCTCGAGGATGTCGCTCGACAGCAGGATCATCTCGAGCAGCAGGTCGATGTTCTTCTTCTGCCGCGCCGAGACCTCCACCGTCACCGTCTGCCCGCCCCATTCCTCCGGCATCAGGTTCAGATCGGTGAGCTCGCGCTTCACCCGCTCGGGGTTCGCGTTCGCCTTGTCGATCTTGTTGATCGCGACGACGATCGGCACGTTCGCCGCCTTCGCATGATCGATCGCTTCACGCGTCTGTGGCATCACGCCATCGTCGGCGGCCACCACCAGCACCACGATGTCGGTGACCTTCGCGCCGCGGGCGCGCATCAGCGTGAACGCCTCGTGGCCCGGCGTGTCCAGGAAGACGATGTCGCGATCGTTGATCGTGACGTGGTACGCGCCGATGTGCTGGGTGATGCCGCCGGCTTCGCGCTCGGCGACGCGGGTCTCGCGGATCGCGTCCAGCAGGCTCGTCTTGCCGTGGTCGACGTGGCCCATCACGGTGACGACCGGCGCGCGCGTGATGATGTCCTCGGCCTTCGAGTCGCCGGAGTCCACCTGCAGCAGCTCCTCTTCGAAGCTGCGCATCTGGACGTCGGCGCCGAACTCGCGCGCGATCATCGTCGCGGTCTCGGTGTCGAGCGTCGAGTTGATCGTCATCATCAGCCGCTTCATCAGCAGCTTGGCGAGGACGTCCTTGACGCGGATGTCGAGCTTGTCGGCGAGATCCTTGACGGTCATCCCTTCCGCGAGCGTGATGCTGCGCGTGATCGCGGGCGGCGCGCTCGGCATCGGCGGCGGCGCCGGCCGCGGCGCCTGATCGCGGCGCGCACTGGCCGCGGGACGACCGGGACCCGCGGGGCGCTGCTGCATCGGCGGCCGCTGCTGCGGCATGCCGGGCCGCTGCGGGAACTGACCGGGTCGCGGCGGCGCGCCAGGCTGTTGCGTGCGAATCGGCTGCGAGGGCAGCGGCCGCGGCCCGCCCACCGGGCCCTGCGGACGCGGGCCCGGATAGGGTGGCCGCATGCCAGGCGTGCCGCCCGGGCGCAGCGGCTGCGCCGGCGGTCGCGCCGCGGGCGAGCCGGTCTGTCCGGCGACTCCGCCGGCAGCGGGCCGCGCGGTGGTCGGGATCGCCGGGCGTTCCGGCGGTTTCGCAACGGGCCGGGGCACGACGCGTGGCGCGGGCGACGTCGGCAGCGGCGGCGTCGGGGCGCTTGGACGCTGCTCTTCGATGCGCAAGCGTAGCGTCGGCGGCACGACCCGGCCGGGCGTCGGCGGCTTCGGTGCGGGCCGCGGCGGCGGCGCGACGGCCGGCGCGGCAGCGGCGACAGGCTCCGGCGCCGCGGCGGGCGGCGGGGCAGGCGCCGGAGCCGGCGGCGGCGTCGGCATCTGTGCCACCGGCGGCGGCGCCGCAGGTGGTTCGATTGGCGCAGGCGCCTCGACGACGACGGGTTTCGGCGCCTCCGCTGGTTTCGGCGGCTCGGTCCTCAGACCGCGCGTGGCGACCACACGCGGCTCATGCCGCGGCGGCTCGACGACGGGCGGCGGCGGTTCGACGGCGGGCGGCGGTGGCTCCGCAACCGCAGGCGCCGCGTCGACGGCGGGGACGGCGGCGACCGTCTGCGATTCAGGCGCGGACGGCTCCGCTTCCGGCGCCGGCGCGGCGGCCGGCTTTACAGTCTTCACCAGGCGGGGCGGCGGCAGCGCGGGCGCGGTCGGCTTCGGCGGCTCCGGCGCCTTCCTGGCCGCCGCCGGCTTCTTGCCTTTCGCAACCGGCGTGTCGGCGAAGATGTTGCCGCCCGGCAGCTGGATGTTGCGCTGCTTCGCGAGGCGGTCGACGAACTGACGCGCCACGACCTCTTCGATCGTGCTCGACGCGCTCTTGACCTCGATGCCGTGATCGCGCTTGAGCAGCGCAGTCACTTCCTGGCTCGTCGTGCCGAGCAGCTCCGCAATCTTGAAGATCCGAACTGTTGCCAAACTCTATACCTCGTTGTCGCTCGCCTCGCCGCGCGCCGCGGCGAGAATCTTCTCCGCCGTCTTGCCGCCGATCCCTGGAATCTCCGACAACTGCTCGATCGTCGCCGCGGCCACGGCCTCCTGTGTCGCGAGGCCGGCGTCGACCAGCTTGCGGACCGTCTTCTCGCCGATGCCGGTGAGCGTGTAGGGCACGGGCGTATCCGACGCGTCGGCGTCGGCGACGGGCGCCTCCTCGATCGCTGCGTCCGGTCTCGCTGCCGCCTCGCCGTCAAGCGCCTCCTCTTTCGCCGGCGCGGCGTCGCCCGCATCGGCTTCGGAGGATGGCTCACCGGGAATCTCCAGCTCGCCAAACTGCGCTTCGACTTCGCGGCGCTTTTCTTCCTCGCTCTTGATGTCGATGCGCCAGCCGGTGAGCTTCGCCGCGAGGCGAACGTTCTGGCCTTTCTTGCCGATCGCCAGCGACAGCTGCTTGTCCTCGACAATCACTTCCATCACGCGATCGCGGTCGTCGACGATCGACACGCGCTGCACCTTGGCGGGGCTGAGCGCGTTGGTCACGAAGGCGACCGGATCCTCCGACCATTCGACGATGTCGATCTTCTCGCCGCGGAGCTCGCGGATGATCGACTGCACGCGCGTCCCCTTCATGCCGACGCATGCGCCGACCGGATCGACGTCGCGCTCGCGCGAGTAGACCGCCACCTTGGCGCGGTCGCCCGCCTCGCGCACCGCGCCGCGGATCATCACCGTGCCGTCGTAGATCTCCGGCACTTCCTGTTCGAACAGCTTGATGAGGAGCGCCGGGTCGGTGCGCGACAGGACGATCTGGGGCCCCTTGGCGCTGCGGTTGACGCCCTTGATCACCGTCCGCACCCGATCCTGCGGCGTGTAGCTTTCCGCGCGCGACTGCTCCTTGCGCGGCAGCACCGCTTCGATCCGGCCGATCTCGAGGATGATGTCGCCGTTCTCGAAGCGCTTCACGGTGCCGTTGACGACCTCGCCGATCCGCTCGTTGTACTCGGCAAACACGTGCTCGCGCTCCGCCTCGCGGACCTTCTGGAAGATCACCTGCTTGGCGGTCTGCGCGGCGATGCGGCCGAGGACCTCGGTCGGCTTCGGGAATTCCATCTCGTCGCCGAGCTCGATGCTGTTCGCGACCTCGTCTCCGTAGAGCGGGCGGTACATCTCGCGCGCTTCCCTGATCGAGATCTCGGTGGCCGCGTTGGTCACGTCCTCGACGACGGTCTTCAGCGCGAACAGATCGACCTGGCCGGTTTCGGTGTTGAAGCGCGTCTTCAGGTTCTCGCCGGTCTTGTAGTACTTGCGCGATGCCGTGGCGACGGCTTCTTCGATCGCGCTGATTACGACGTCCGGCTCGATCCCTTTTTCCTTGGCCAGTGCTTCAATCGTCTGTTGCAACGGATTCGACATGTCTAAAATTCCACTTCCAGATTCGCGCGCGTGATCGCCGCGATCGGCACGCGATGCGTCTTCCCGTCATCGCCATCGATGATCACGTCCCCGCCGTCCACGCCGCCGAGCCGGCCGCGAAAAAACCCCTGCCCGTCGATGGGGCCGCGGACGACGATCTTCGCCAGCCGCCCCGCGAACCGCCCATAGTCGTCCGGGCGGCGGAGCGGCCGATCCAGCCCGGGCGACGAAACCTCCAGGGTATAAGCCGATGGGACCACATCCTCGACGTCGAGAATCGCGCTCAGGTCGCGGCTGACGTGCGCGCAGTCGTCGACGCTGACGCTCTCCTCGGCGGACGCCGCCGGCCCCGGGCGATCGATCTGGATCCGCAGCACCATGCCCGGCGCTTCGCGCCGGAACTGAACGTCGAAAATCTCCAGTCCGCGGTCCGCGGCCACCCGGGCGGCGATGTCCCGCACCTTGTCGACGACCGTTTCCGCGGCCATAACCGCTTTCGTCGTAGCGGCGACGGCTTCAGCCGACCGGCGGTCCCTCGCCTGAAGCCTTCGGGCTACCGTGACACGTCCATAAACTAAAAAAGTGGGCACACGCCCACTTCGGTCCTACACCCAGGCTCCGAATTGAAAATTATACCACGCCCTTTCGGCCGAGTTCAGGCAACCCCTCGGACTCAGCGCAGGGGCGCGCGACCAGATCGTAGTCGCGCGAGTCGACGATCTCGACCTGGGCAAATTCTCCGGGCCGAAACGCCGACGGGTCGCAGTCGGTGAGAAACACCGACGCGTCGATGTCCGGCGCCTGGCTGGCCAGGCGCGCCTTCAGGACCAGGTCGTGCTCAGCCGACGGTCCGTCGACGAGCACGCGGGCACGCTGGCCGACGCGGGCGGACTGCCGCCTGGCGACGAGCTTCTTCTGCAGCGCCATCAGGCTCGCCCTGCGACGCCCCTTCACTCCGGCGGGCACGTCGTCGTCCAGGTCGAACGCCGACGTCCCCTCCTCGTGCGAGTAGGTGAAGACACCCACGTGATCGAACGCATGGTCGCCGATGAAGCCGCGCAGGTGCTCGACGTCCTCCTCCGTCTCTCCGGGGAACCCGACGATGAAGGTCGTGCGGAGCGCGACCCCGGGGACGCGGTCGCGGATGCGCGTCAGGAGGCGGTCGTATCCCTGCCGCGTTCCCGGCCGCTTCATCCGCTTCAGCACGCTGTTGGACGCGTGCTGCAGCGGCAGGTCGATGTACTTGCAGACCTTGTCGCAGTCCGCCATCGCCGCGAGCGTCTCGTCGTCGATGGTCGTCGGGTAGAGGTAGAGCAGGCGGATCCATTCGAGGCCGTCGACGGCGTTCAGCTGACGAAGCAGCCGCGCGAGCGCACCGCGCTCGCCGCGGTCGATGCCGTAGAACGTCGTGTCCTGCGAGATCAGCAGCAACTCCTTGACGCCGCGGTCAGCCAGCGCGTGCGCTTCGCGGACGATCGATTCCGCGGGCCGACTGCGGTAGGCGCCGCGCAGTGTCGGGATGATGCAGAAGGCGCACTTGTAGTCGCAGCCTTCGGCGATCTTCACATAGGCGTAGTGCTTCGGCGTGGCGAAGAGGCGAGGCGTGTCGGCGTCGTAGATGTAGGTCGGTCGCTCGCGACCGGGCGTCGGGGCATGGGGCTGGGAGTTCGCGGCCAGCTGATTGCGCCGGTACAGCGGGAGAGGCACGGCGCCGCCGCTGATCGCGCCGACGATCTGCGGGACCTCGCCGGTGCCGAGCACCGCGTCGATTTCCGGAATCTCTTTTTTCAGCTCGTCGCGATAGCGTTCGGCCATGCAGCCGGTGACGATGAGCCGGCGGCAGGCGCCGTCCTTCTTGTGCTCGGCCATCTCGAGGATGGTGTCGATCGACTCCTGTTTGGCCGAGTCGATGAACGCGCAGGTGTTCACGACGAGGACGTCGGCGGCGGACGGATCCTGTGTCAGCTGGTGCCCCGCCTGCTGCGCGAGGCCGAGCATCACTTCGGAATCGACCAGATTCTTCGGACAACCGAGGGAGATCAGACCAATCTTCATCCAACTCTGACGGGGGCTCGGGGCTCGGGGCTCGCTATCAAAGGCCGAGTAGATCCGCCCTTTCGACGCGGCTTTCTCGGCTCTTGACAGCGAGCCCCCAGTCCCTAGCCCCAAGCCCCTTCACGGATACAGCCGATACAGCATGCGCGGATACGGAATCGTCTCGCGCACGTGCTCGAGCTTGCAGATCCACGACACGACGCGCTCGATGCCCATGCCGAAGCCGCCATGCGGCACGGTGCCGTAGCGGCGCAGATCGAGATACCACTCGAACGCTTCCTGCGGCAGCCCGTGCTCCTTGATGCGCTGCAACAGCAGATCGAGATCCGCCAGCCGTTCGCCGCCGCCGATGATCTCGCCGTAGCCTTCCGGCGCCAGCACGTCGACGCCCAGCGCAAGCTCGGGCCGCTCAGGATCCGGCTTCATATAGAACGCCTTGACCGCGGCCGGATAGCGATGGACCATCACCGGGCGATCGTATTCCTCCGACAACGTCGTCTCGTCGGGGCCGCCGAAGTCGCCGCCCCACTGGATCGGCAGTCCCTTGGCCTGCAGCTTCTTCACCGCCTCGTCATACGTAATGCGTGGAAACGGCGTCCGGACCGCCTCGAGCTTCGAAACGTCGCGCTCGATCACCTTCAGTTCCCGCGCGCGCCGGTCGAGCACGCGGCCGACGACCGCCACGATCAGATCTTCGGCCAGTGCCATGACGTCGTTCAGATCGGCATAGGCCATCTCCGGCTCGACCATCCAGAACTCGGTCAGGTGCCGGCGGGTCTTCGACTTTTCAGCGCGGAACGTCGGCCCGAAGCAGTAGACCTTGCCGAGCGCCATCGCGTTCGCTTCGTTGTAGAGCTGACCGCTCTGGGTCAGATACGCCGTCTGCTCGTCGAAGTACTGCGCCGGGAACAGCGTCGTCGTCCCCTCGCAGGCGGCCGGCGTGAAGATCGGCGTGTCGGCGAGGATGAAGCCGCGGCCGTTGAAGAAGTCGCGGACCGCGTTGATGATCTCGTGCCGGATGCGCAGGATCGCCTGCTGCCGCTCGCTGCGGATCCACAGGTGCCGGCGGTCGAGCAGGTAGTCGACGCCATGCTCCTTCGGGGTGATCGGGAACTCGTGCGACTCGCCGACCACGTCGAGGTTCTTCACGTCGATCTCGTATCCGCTCGGGGCACGTTTGTCAGCCCGCGCCGTGCCCGTGACAATGACCGAGGTTTCCTGCGAGAGATGATCCGCGCGCGTGAACAGCTCGTCGCCGACCGCTGCCTTCGACATCACGCCCTGAATGAACCCGGTGCCGTCGCGCAGGATCAGAAAGTGAATCTTGCCGCTCGACCGGCGGTTGTGCAGCCATCCCTTGATGGTGACCTCTTCGCCTTCGTGGCGGCCGATATCCTCTATATAGACGTGAGCCATCGTTCCATCTTCTCTCGCGCCTTCTTCAGCCGCGCGAGCGAGTCCTTCGCGGGTCCGTGCGCGCCGACCTCGAACATCATCGGACCGTCGTAGCCGATCTTCTGCACGGCGGTCAGTGCCGCCGCCCAGTCGATCGTGCCGTCGAGCGGCATCAGGTGATCGTCGGCGCGCCCCTTGTTGTCGTGCAGGTGCGTCGCGATCACGTGCTCCGACACCGTCTCGACCGCATCGACGACGTCACCGTCGATGTGGGCATGGCCGAAATCGAGGCAGATGCCGATGCCGAGGCCGTCCAGATCCTCTTCGACGAAGTGGACGAGCGAGCCGGCCCGCGACAGCTCGTTCGGGATCACTTCGACGGCGATGAGGACGCCGAGCGGCTCGGCCGTTTTCTGCAGTTCCTCGACGCTGCGGCGCGCCGCCGCGCGCGCGTCCTGGGCCCCGACGTGCTCGTCGCGCGGCTGCGTCCGAGGGATCCCCAGATGCATCACGAAGACCGGCACCGGAATCCGCCGCGCGATGTACATCGCCTGCTGCGTTTCGGCGACGGCCCGCGCCCGCGCGTCGGGGTCGGCGCTCGCGATCGACAGCGACCCGGTCCATCGGCCGCCGACGAAGCTCTCGGCCGTCGGCGCGTGCACGCTCCGCAACTGGAGGCCGGCGTCGGCGAGCCACTGCTGCAGATCCGCAATCGCGGTCGGATTGTGATAATCGAAGTGCGTACGTGTCGCAAACACCTCGACCATTTCGAACCCGTTCGCCGCGATCGCCTGAAAGTGATCGCGGGTCAGGCGCTCGTGATGGAACAGGTGCGTCGACACCCCGAACGGTCGCTTAGCCACAAGCCGAAACGGCAATTGTACTTGGGGCCGGGGGCTCGCGGCTAGGGGCTGGCTCGCAAGACATCGTCGACGGCCATCGACCGGCCCGGCACGGCTGGTTCAGAGTCGGCGATTGGGGCCTGGGAACGGTTACTCGAGCGCTTTGCGGTAGCCTTCGCTGACGCTCTTGCCGAGTTGTTCGAGGATGTAGACTTCGCCGCGCAGCTCGAGCAGCTGGCGCCGGAACACCTCGATGTCACCGCGCGACGCCTTCGTCGGATCGCCGGCCGACATGATCGCGAGCGCCGACGCCACCTGGTCGAACATGCGCCGCTGGATCATCGCGTAGAGATCCTGTGCGGCGTAAGCGCTGGCGTACTTCTGCACTTCACCGTAGTCCATGTGCGCGAGCGCCCCGGTGCGGTCGGCGGTCTGCCAGCTCGCGTTCCGCAGCGTCGCGTTCGAGACGTTGATCTCCAGGGACCCGATGGCGCTGTGGCCGCCGGCCATCATCTCGTTGGCGAACGTCAGCGCGCCGTCGAGATGCTGCTGCTGCGTCGGCATGCCGCGCAGCTCGCCGTCGAGCTCCTTCTGGTTGTCGGCAATCTCGCGGCGGATGTTCTCGCGCGCCTCGCGGACCAGCGCCCGGTCGTGGAACGACTCGCGGATGCCTTCGAGCGACAGCGCGATCAGGATGCCGGCAGTGATCGTGCCGAGCTGCAGGAGGAAGTCCTTCCACGAGTGAATCGCGTGCGGTGGATGGATGTCCACGGCGGCGATTCTACCCGAGCGCAGGCGTCCCGCAGCCCGGTCAGGACAACTCGTCGATCCGGGCCGCGAGCAGCTCGCGCAGGCGCGCGAAGCGCGGGTACTTGTCCAGGTTCCTGCGCGCGTAACTGAGCGTTCGCGGCATGTACTTGATGTAGACCGGATTGCTCCGCGTCGTCGTCTGATAGCCGAAGGTCCCGAGCGCCTTCAGGTTGCGCTGCACCGCCATCAGATCGAACCGGCGGCGGAATTCGTCGGCGTCCGGCGCGGCGCCGTCACGCGTCTTCAGCGCGAGGAAATACGCAATCAGGTCGTCCAGGTCGCGGTCGGTGATGTCGACATACGAGTCGCGGAGCAGCGACACCAGATCGTAGGTATCGGGGCCCATCCGCGCGTCCTGGAAGTCGATGATGTGCAGGCTGCCGTTGTGCAGCATCAGATTGCGGCTGTGATAGTCGCGGTGGCACAGGACCCGCGCCTCCGCGGCGAGCTCCTCGGCGATCGCCGACCACTCCGCGGCGAACGCGATGCGCTCGGACACCGTCAGCGCGACGCCGCGATAGCCCTCGACGAAGTGCTTCAGGAAGAAGTCGAGCTCCCACGTCAGCTTCTCGACGTCGAACGCGACGCCGAACGGCGGGTAGTCCGGCGACCGCAGCGCCTCGCCGCGCCGCTGCAGCTGCTCGATCAGCGCGACGCTCTCGCGATACAGCGCCGCGTGCTCGGTCGGCGGCGCCGCGCCGAGGTGCGCCTGCAGCGTGACGTCGCCGAGATCCTGCAGCGCCAGGATGCCGAGCGCGTCGGCGTGGCCGAGGATGCCCGGCACCGGCAAGGGAATCTGCTGCAGCAGGGCGGCGACGCGCGCGAACGGCAGGGTCGCGAAATCAATCGCGCTCGCGTGCAGCGCGAGCACGAACGACGGACCGTCGGGCGGAATGATGCGGAAGTACTTTCGATCCGACGCATCGCCGGTCAGCGGCACGACGTGCGCATCGGAGCCGGCAAGGCCGCTCCCGGCAAGATACCGATCGATCCGCTCGCGAACCTCGAGACCTTCTTCGGTGCGCTGTTCGCTCATGAGACGCTCATTGGTACGGCGATCGGCCCCTGGTCGTCGCCGCGCAGGAGCACCGATCGGTGATACGCGCCGTCCGCCGGCACGCTGACGGCGTCGGTGACGATGCACTCGTCGATGGTTGCGCCGGCGCCGACGCGCACATCGTCCCACAAAATCGATCGCGTGACGCGCGCCGATGAATCAATGGTCGTACCTTTGCCTGCGGATGGGGTGGGATCGGGTGAGCCGGCGGCGCCGCCAAACGCCTCGTGCGTGCGGCGGTAGTCGGCCACGGTGCCGACGTCGAAGAACGACGCGTCGCAGACGAACCCGCGCACGGCGCCTGGACTGGCGGCAAGCAGCACGTCGTAGACGCCGCCAATCGAGCTCGCCGCCTGGCCCGGCGGCACCGCGTCGAACACGCCGCCGTCGGCCAGTTGCACGCCGATGTAATGGTAGCTGCCCTTCGACGACGGGCCGCGCGGCGTGAACATGGTCACGCGTTGCTGGTCGTCGAGGTGAACGCCGCCGTAGCGCTCGTACTCCAGATTGGGGACGAGCGCGAGCGTGACGCGCGCGCCGGACGCCTCGTGCCATTCGGCGAGCGCTGCGCACGACACGTCCGTCAGCGTGTCGCCGTTGATGATCCAGAACGATGCGGCGCCGACGATCGGCCGCGCCAGCCGCGGTCCGCCGGCGCTTCCGCGGATCACCGGTTCCCATGAGTAACGCACGGCCGCCCCGAGGTCGCGGCCGTCACCGACGACCGAGGTGATCGTCGCCGGCAGATGGTGCAGGTTCATCACGAGATCGTCGATCCCCTGCGCCACCAGCGTGCGGATGATCCGCCGGATCATCGGCTCGCCCGCAACCGGAATCGCCGGTTTTGCCCGGACGTCGGTCAGCGGCCGCAGCCGGGTGCCGAGCCCTGCTGTGAGCACGAGCGCGTGACGGATCACAACCCCACCCTTCGGCCGTCGCGGGTGACGAGCCGCCGCACGAACACGTACATCGTGAAACACTCCAGCGCAAACGGCGGGAAGCCGAAGTAGCCGGGCAGCGGCATCTCGAAGATCTTCCAGCGTTCCATGATCGGCACGCTGTAATGCCACTTCGCCCCGGCCCAGAAGTTCCATAACTCCCAGAGCGCGCCGCAGAGAACACCGCCCAGCGAGAGGTTGATGATGCGGTCGTAGCGGCCCGCGCGGATGTCCGCCCGCAGCGATTCGGCCCCGAGTCGAGCGTTGATCGGATCGAGCAGGAAGATGAAGCCGAGCCACACCGGCGCGGCCAGGTAGCGAGCCGTCGCCCGCGACACCAGGAACGGTGATGCCAGCATCAGCGCGCCGGCCAGGACGGATGGGACGGATGGGGCGGATGGGGCGGATGGGACGGATGGGACCGATGGGGCGGATGGGGTGGCATCTTTCGCATCCCTCCTATCCCTCCCATCCCTCCCATCCCTCCCACGCACCACAGCGATCAGCTCGGCCGCCTCGAACAGCGCCGGCGAGATCGTCGCGAACGACCACGCGTAGCCGAACAGGCGGAGCGCAGGGTTCTCGGGCAGGCCGCTGTAGGACCAGTTGGCGATGATTCGGTTGTAGCCCTCGAAGATCAGCCACAGCGGAATCGACACCAGCGCCAGCAGCACGAATTCGCGCGGGGCGCAGCGGATCCACGAATCACCCCGCGCGCGGAAGACGATGCCGTCGGCGAACAGGATGAATCCGGTCCAGGCGATCGGCGTGTTCCACGTGTAGAACGGTTCGACGCGGAGGATGGTTGCCGTCTCCGACATGATCATGATGCCGAGGCCGAGCCACAGCATCACGTCACGCGGACCTTGAACGAGCACCCCGCGAGCGCCGGCGCGCCGACGCCTTTGCCGAGGATCAGGACCTTCATCGTGCTGCCGAGGCCGCCAGGCATCACCAGGGTCTTGAGCGCAGCTGCTCGCTCGGCCAGGGTGTCCGCCGTACTTTCGGAAAAGGCGGAGCCCTTCGCGGGACCGTGGTCGGCTGAGCCCTTCGCGCCCGGTTCCATTGCTGAATGTTCGACCAGACCGAGCAGGAAGTAAGTCTGATCGAGGAACGCGATCGTCGTCATCCCTTCGGCTTCGGCGGCGGCGCGGATGCTCGTGAAGTCGACATGGGCCGTGAGGTCCTGCTCGCCCGGACGCTGCAGCCACGGCGGCGCGCTCGGATCGGCGTGGGCGCCGCCGCTCCGATGGCCTGAGAACGAGGTCAGCGTTCCGGCCGAATGAGTCGCCGAATACAGCTCGCGCGCGTCGTGGCCGTAGTCGATCAGGATCATGAAGCCGCGCGTGAGGCGGCGGGCTGCATCGCGCATCCATTCCATCGCGCGCAGGTTGATCTCGACGCGCCAGCCCGGCTCGAGCACGACGCCGAGCCGATCGAGGTAGGCGAGCAACTCGGGCGTCGACAGCGGGCCCTCAACAGTCGTCAGTCGCAAGTCGTCAGTCGTCAGTCCTGACTTGTGACTACCGACTGACTTGTGACTACCGACTGACTGGCGACTTGCGACTTGCGACTGACGACTGATGTAGATCTCCTTCAATCCATCCTCGCGCATCACTACCTGGTGGGTTGGCAGCGCGTCCAGCAGTTCGTTCGCGATCAGCACGCCTTCGAACGTGTCGGGCAGTTCGGCACGGGAGGAGGTGAGGCGACCGGCGACATCTGCCAACGTGGCCACCTGCGCGGCGCGCGCGGCCGCGCTCGCTTCGACCAGGTGGAGCCGAATCGATTCGTAGAACGCCGGATCGAATCGTTTCGCCGTGCGGAGGATGTCAGCCGCCAGCCGCCCGTTCCCCGCGCCTGCTTCGATGAGATCGATTGGGGCAGGCGGAGAGAAAGCAACCACAGAGAGCGCAGGGTTCGCAGAATCCTGGTTGGTTTCATAGGCCTTCTGCGAAGTGGCAGAGAGGCCAGGAATCTCTGGGTTCTCCGTGTTCTCTGCGGTTGCTTTCCCCCTGGGCACCAGGAGGCCTGCCATTTCGGCGATCTGGATCTCGAGCAGTTCGCCGAACAGCGGACCGACGTCGACGCTGGTAAAAAAATCGCCCGCGCGGCCCGAACGTCGGGCGGCGCGGGCGTAGTAGCCGTGCCGAGGATCGTAGAGCGCCAGCTCCATGAACGCGGCCACGGTCAGCGGCGCGCGCTCGCGGACGACGGCGGAGAGTCGGGATTCGGGATTCGGGATTCGGGATTCGACGTTCGGGGTTCGGGACTCGGGGTCCGGGATTCGGGATTCGTCCTGATCCTGCTCAGCGATTCCCAAATCCCAAATCCCGAATCCCGATCTCGTCTCAGTCTTTCTTGACGGTGACGAACACCTCTTTCTCGTCTCGCCACACGAGCAGCTGCGCGATCCGGCCCGACTGAATCTTGCCCAGCTCGCGCGCCGCCTCGGCGGCGCTCGACACGCGCTGGCGGTTCACCGACAGAATGACGTCGCCCTGCCGGAGGGCGCCGGCCGACGGACCGTCCGGCTCGATGTCGGTAATCACGGCGCCGCTCTGGCCCGACGGCACGTGAAGCCGCCGCGCCAGCGACGGCGTGACGTTCTCGAGCGTGACTCCGAAGCCGCCGGCACCCTGCGACTGATCGTCCTGCTGCGTCTCCGGCTGCGAGCGGCGGGTGCGGCTGCCGTTCTGCTCGGCGTCCAGATCCAGCTCCTCGACCGTGACGTTGAGCGTCTTCTCCTGCTTGTTGCGCAGCACCTTCACGGGCACCGTCGTTCCCGGCTTGGTCGAGACCACCATCTTCACCAGCTCGTCGCTGTTGTTCACCGGCCGGCCGTTGTACTGCACGATGATGTCGCCCGGCTCGATGCCGGCCTTCGCCGCCGCGCCGCTCGTCGGCACTTCCGCCACCAGGGCGCCTTTGCGCTCCTTCAGGCCGAAGTCCTCGAGCGCCTCGCGCGGAATCGGCACGACCGAGACACCGATCCGGCCGCGCGTGATCTTGCCCGTGTGCAGCTGCGGCAGCAGGTCGCGAATCGTGTTGCTCGGCACCGCGAAGCCGATGCCGATGTTCCCCTCGCTCCTCGCGTTGGTGATGATCGCGGTGTTCATGCCGATCACCTCACCGCGCAGGTTCAGCAGCGGACCGCCCGAGTTGCCGGGATTGATCGCGGCGTCGGTCTGCAGCATGTCGTTCGAGCGGCCGGTCGTCACGCGGAAGGCCCGCGACGTCGCGCTGATGACGCCGACGGTGACGGTGTGGTCGTAGCCGAACGGGTTGCCGATCGCCATCACCCAGTCGCCGGCTTCGACCTGCGCCGAGTCGCCGAACTTCGCCTCCTGCAGGGCGTGGTTCGGCCTGTCGACCAGCTGAATCAGCGCGCTGTCGGTGAGCGCATCCTTCCCGATCACCTTGGCCGTGTAGCTCATGTCCGGGTCGTCGCCGAACAGCACGACCTCGATCTTGGTCGCGTCGTCGACGACGTGGTTGTTGGTGAGGATGTAGCCGTCCTTGCTGATGATGAACCCGGTGCCGGCCGCGCGCGTGGTCTGCCCGCGCGGCGGGCGGCGGCCGCCGTTCCCGCCGCGGCCGCGCGGCGCCTGTGGCTGGTCGTCGTCGGGCTGGCCGGGGTTGCCGAAGAAGCGGTGGAACAGATCGTCGGGCGACCCGTTGCCGCCGAAGAAGTCGGTGAGGTCGTTGCCCTTCGACTTCATCTCGGTGCGGATGTTCACGACCGTCGGCGTGGCCATCTTCGCGACGTTGCGGAACGTCTGCGCGTCGAGCGGTCCGGTGACCGGCGCGTTGTTCACCGGCGGCAGCGTCAGCGTCTGCGCCGACGATCGCGGCGCGAGATCGAGCCGCGACGCGATCACCATGCCGACGAACAGCGATGCGACCATCAGCAGCAGCGCGTAGAAAACCGTGGTCTTGCGGGTTGACATCGTACTCGCCTCCGGCGGCCCTCGGCGGCCCGCCTTTCGATCTGGTCGCTCCGACCGCGACCCTACACCAGTTTCACGAATTCCGTCTGCACGGGGCCGGTGACGGCGGCGTCGGTGACGCCCATCACCATGTTGATCTCGGTCCGGATGCCGAAGTCCTCGAAATAGACGCCCGGCTCGATCGTAAAGCCGGTTCCGGGCAGCAACCGGCGGTCGTCGTGCGCCTCGTAGTCGTCCATGTTCACGCCGTTGCCGTGGACGGCTTCCCCGAGGCTGTGGCCGGTGCGGTGAAGAATCTGCGCCGCGTAGCCGGCGTCGCGCAGGACCGTGGACGCCGCGCGGTCGACTTCCCATCCGCGGACGTCCCGTGCCGCGCGCGCCCGCTCCTGGACGAGGCGCACGCCGGCGTCGCGCGCCGCGCACGCCGCGTCGAATGCCCGAGCGATGCGGTCGGGCACGTCGCGACCCGTGTATCCCATCCAGGTGATGTCAGCAAAGACCGCGCCGGAGCGATCGAGCTTCCCCCAGAGGTCGAGCAGCACGACCGCGTCCTTCGTGATCGCCCGATGCGCGGTGGAGGTCGGCAGATAGTGCGGGTTGCCCGCGTTGGCGCCCACCGACACGTTCGGATCCGAATCGGTGACGAGGCCCTCTTCGCGGAACCACCCGGCCATCAGCTGCTGGATGTCGAATTCGGTCGTCGCCACGCCCTCGTGCAGCCGCCGCGCGACCGCGTCGAACGCCTGATCCTTCACGCGATAGAGCTTTTCCGAGGCCGTCCGATGCGTGGCGATCGCTGGCTCGTCCCAGACGGCGGCGAACCGCTGCACCAGATCGCCCGAGGAGACGACCTGCGCGCCGCATTGCCGCACGAGCTCGATCGTGCCGGCGTCGACGCGCGCGACGTAGGGGATGGCGCAGCCGGGCGAGTATTCCATCGCGACACGGCGCATGCCGTTGAGGAGTTTCTGCAGGCCGGCCTCGAGCTGATCGCGG
Source organism: Vicinamibacterales bacterium (assembly GCA_035259385.1). Taxonomy (GTDB): domain Bacteria; phylum Acidobacteriota; class Vicinamibacteria; order Vicinamibacterales; family CAVVIG01; genus QHWK01. The sequence continues at coordinate 19,585 of DATFWL010000130.1, forward strand.
CCGGCGTACTGCGTCATCGCGCCCGGCAGATGCGCGAGCGACTGCCTCTCGATCTTATGGACGAGGCCGCGCGGCTCCCCGGACGCCGGAATCAGGTAGAACCAGCGGCGTGTCGAGAGATGGCCGCCCTGGCGATCGACCGCCGTCACGTCGACGGCGATCGGATTGAGACCGCGGAAGTCGTACAGCAGCCAGCCGTCGACGCCGTCGGCTTTCAGGGCCGTTTGAACGTCTCTAACATCGAGCCCGGCCGCTGTAGACAGGGACATCCTGTCCAGTATAGCCGCCTTCGCGCGCCTGGCTTCCCGTTGCGGGCTTCGGGGGCTGAGCCGCCCGTAAAGATTTTGGGCGGCTCGCTCACGGTCCACCGAGCGAAGGCGGGACGTATAATCCGGAACGAGAGCCACAGCTATGCAAAAACGTCTTCGACTGGCCGCGTTGCTCGTGTTTGCCGCCGCCGCGGGACTCACCGCTGGACAGAATCCGCCGCCGCAGCCGCCGGCGCCGACACAACCGCCGCCACAGCAGCAGGCGCAGCAGCCGACCTTCAGGGTTCGCGTCGACTACGTCGAGGTGGATGTCGTCGTCACTGACCGGCAGGGTAACCTGGTCCGCGATCTCAAGAAAGAGGACTTCCAGGTCCTCGAAGACGGCAAAGGCCAGGCCATCAACACCTTCACGTTCGTCGACATCCCGGTCGAGCGCGGCGATCGGCCGCTGTTCGCCGATTCGCCGATCGAGCCAGACGTGAAGACGAACGAACGGCCCTTCGACGGCCGCGTCTACGTGATGGTGATCGACGACCTGCACACGCGGTTCGGCCGCTCGGCCCGCGTGAAGATCGCCGCGAAGCAGTTCGTCGAACGGCGTCTCGGCGCGAACGATCTGATGGCGGTCGTGCACACGTTCGGCCCGTCGGACGCCAACCAGGAGTTCACGAACAACAAGCGGCTGCTGATCGCCGCCATCGATCGGACGAACGGCAAGAAGCTCGATTCGGCGACGGCGAACAAGACCCGCGAGTACTACGCCACGCAGGGCATCCGGCAGCAGGGCGATCCCCTCAACGATCCCGCGGACAACGAACGCGCCTTCAACGCGCGCAACGCCCTCGACACGCTGAAGAACGTGGCCGAGTGGTTCGGGTCGGTGCACGGCCGCCGCAAGTCGATCCTCTTCGTCAGCGAAGGGATCGACTACGACATCTACGACATGATCGCGTCGAACGGCTCCAACCATCAGAGCGCGTCGATGGTCATGGACGCGACGCGCGACGCGATCGCCGCGGCGACCCGGTCGAACGTCGCGATATACGGCATCGATCCGCGCGGCCTCACCGATCTCGGCGACGAGTCGATCGAGATTGGATCGTTCCCCGACGACACGTCGCTCGGCATCGGGCAGAGCTCGCTGCAGAACGAGCTCCGGCTGTCCCAGGACAGCCTGCGCACGCTCTCGGATGAGACCGGCGGATTTGCCGTGGTCAACCGCAACGACTTCGCCAGTGCGTACCAGCGTCTCGTCGAGGACAACAGCTCCTATTACGTGCTGGCGTACTACCCGCCCGACGCGCGGCCCGGCCGGCTCCACAAGATCGACGTGCGCGTGACCCGTCCCGGGCTCACGGTCCGCGCGCGCAAGGGGTACGTGACGCCAAAGAAAGTCGAAGAGTCGAAGACGACCAACTCGAAGAATCCGTCGACGCCGGAGCTCCGCGAGGCGCTCGACAGCCCGCTGCCGGTCAGCGGCCTGACCATGCACGTCTTCGCCGCGCCGTTCAAGGGCACCGCGCCGAACGTCTCGGTGCTGTTCGGCGTCGAGATGCGCGGGCGCGATTTGCAGCTCGCGCAGAACGCGAAGCTGCTGCTCTCGTATCTGGCGATCGATCAGAACGGCAAGATCAAGGGCGGCAACACCGACTCGCTGTCGATGCCGAACCTCAAGCCGGAGACCAAGGCGCGCATCGAGCAGACCGGACTGCGCATGCTGAACCGCCTCGATCTGCCGCCGGGCAAGTACTCGCTGCGTGTCGCCGCGCACGACACCAACGGCGGCAACGTCGGGTCGGTGCAATACGATCTCGCGGTTCCCGATTTCCAGAAGGAGAAGTTCAGCATCAGCGGCCTGGTGCTCACCTCAGGGCTCGGGGCGGCGTTGCCGACCGTGCGCGCCGACGAGCAGTTGAAGCAGGTGCTCCCGGGTCCGGCGATCTCGTCGCGCAGTTTCCCGCAGAACGACGAAATCGTGCTGTTCACCGAGGTCTACGACAACGAGGGCAGCAAGCCGCACAAGGTCGACATCGTCACGACGATCAGGACCGACGAGGGGCGCGAGGTGTTCAAGACCGACGAGACGCGCGACTCGACGGATCTCGGCGGCGCGCGGGGCGGCTACGGCTACACGACGAAAATTCCGCTCAAGGAACTGGAGCCGGGCAAGTACGTGCTGAAAGTGGAAGGGAAGTCCCGCCTCGGCAACGATCCCGCCGTCGGGCGGGAGCTGCGGATCGAGATCACGCCGCCCGTGGCCCGATGAGCGGCACGCGGATCTGCCACGAAGACGCGAAGACTCGAAAGCGGCTCTGTATCTTGGTGGTTTCGTGGCTGATCCTGGCGGCGAATTCGATGCCTGCTCAGACACAAGGGCCCCGCACGATCGAGAAAGGCGAACAGAGCCACATCGAGGACGCCAGGCAGGTGGTCGTGCGGACCGAGTCCGACTGGACACAGCTGTGGCAGCATCACGCGCCGGATCGCCCGCGGCCGTCGATCGATTTTTCGAAGGATACGGTGCTCGGTCTGTTCATGGGGAGCCGACCCAACGCCGGGTTCAACACCACCATCGTCAGCGCGACCGAAGGCGGCGGCGCGCTGATCGTCCGCTACACCGAAACCAGGCCCGCGCGCGGCACAATCACCGCGCAGGTCATCACGGCTCCGTACCACCTGGTGGCAGTTCCGAAGGTGACGGCGGCCAATGTGAAGTTCGAGAGAGTGGAGCAGGGCAGGTAGGTCGAGTGGTCAGCTAGCCCCTAGCCCAGCCCCGACCCCGAGCCCCTGATCAGCGAGCCCCGAGCCCCGAGCCCCTCGCAAACTTGCATCGCAATGGCGAGCGCGTCCGGAACTCGCAATGGATGGCCCTCACGCCGTCCCGAGTCGGCGTCGCGGGCGAGGCGGTCGGCGAGCGTCTCGCCGTCGAGGTATTCGAGCACGAGGAACCGGACGCGGCCCGGGGGATTATAGCGGTGCAGCGACGGACGACGGGCGCGTCCGCACCCGTCAGCTTTCGGTCGGTCCGGATTTGGTCAGCGTGTCGTTATTCAGGTTGGATCGTGATTCAATCGCCGAAAAGAAAAGCGGGCAACACTCACTTCTTCTTCGCCGACGCCGGTTTCGCGGCTGGTTCCTTGGTCTCGCCTCCGGCCGTCAGCTTGTCGACACGGTGCGGCTTCACCGTGCCGTTCGCGTGACTGAAGTTGTAGTTGTTCGCCGACATCTTCGCGTTGAACGGCGTCTCGATCTTGACCGTTGCGACCTCGCCCGCCTCGATGCGGTTCACGACGCCCTTGCCGCCCGTGACGAGACCGCCCGCCTTGTCGTACCACGTCTCATCGACGGTCAGCCGGAGCAGCGGCGCGTTGGTGTTGTTCTTGACCATCAGCGTGGTCACCACCATCTCCTTGTCGCGCTTGGTGACCGGCTTCGTGTAATCGACGTCCGCCTGCCCCTTGAACGCCGGCGTGAACTTCTTGCCCGCGAGCACCGAGGTCATCGGCGGCGCCTGCGGTGTCTGCGAGGCCGGCGGGGTTTGTGCGAGAACGGCAGTCGTCGCCGCGCTGGCGACGACGAGCGACGCAACGGCAAGGCGTGCGCGGGTCATAAATCCTCCCGGGAATAGTCGAGCCTGAACGAGGTCGCGGGGATTATATATCGGAGTCACATCTCGCCGTTCCAGTCCTCCGGCTCGGGGTTGACCGAACGGAAAATCTCCATGTGCCACTTGCCGCCGCCCCACGGCTCGATCACTTCAGCGGCGACGACGTCGACCAGAATCTCCGAGAACAGCCGTCCTTCCGGATCGTTCTCGAGGTGGTAGGCCGGCTCGTCCCAGCCGAAATTCGGGTAGAGCATCAGCGTGAGGAACAGATCGTAGCCGTCGTCGACGACGATCAGCTGGCCGCACGGGCGCTTCAGCGTCGAGTGATAGATGAGGTATTTCTCCGCGCTGTGCGCGCGGATGTAGCGTTTCAGGGCGAATTCGCGGGCGACGACTTCTTCGACGGCGATCTTCTTGTCCCAGCAGTCGCGGCAGTACTTCTCTTCGCCGCGCGGTTCGGAGACGTCCTTCGCGCCGCAGAGCGCGCAGCGCGATTTTGCAACGGCCTTGCGTGACATATATGGATCGATCCTAGCACCAACGGAAGTCGTCAGTCTCAAGTCGGCAGTCGGCAGTCAGTCGACAGTCTCAAGTCGGCGACTCCCGACTTGCGACTGACTGGCGACTGTCGACTAGTGACTGACTGGCGACTGTCGACTTTTGACTGACTGGCGACTGTCGACTTGTGACTGACTGGCGACTGTCGACTTGTGACTGACTGGCGACTGTCGACTTGCGACTGACGACTAAAGGCGGCCGCTCAGTCTGTCGTCCCGCCGGGCCGACCCGCTTCCACGACGATCGTTCCACCGGTCCGAATCGGCTGATCGGGAATCGTCACCCGGTCGAGGATCCTGAACTCGGCGCGGAGCGTGGACGGCGTCGCAGTGCACGCGATGTAGCCGCGACGCGCGCTGTGGTACTTGATGTGCGGGTTGTCGTTCCTGATCGCATCCCAGTCGGAGGAGACGTCGGCGCCGTCGCCGGTCGACGTGATCGACGTGTTCGTCAGCTCGACGCCGATCGTCGCCGACCGCGGATCTTCGAAATCCATCTTCAGATCGGCGGCATAGTGCACGTGGACGTCGCCGGACAGCACGATCGGGTTCGGGGCCTTCGCATTCCGGATGTGCGTGTAGAGGCGCTGCCGCGCGGCGACGTAGCCGTCCCACTTGTCCATCGCAAAACGGCTGTCCGCGTCCCAGCTCTTGAAGTCGCGGGCGAAGGTCGGCACCTGCTGGCCGATCACGGTCCACCGCGCGCGCGCATCGGCAAGGTTGCCGTAGAGCCACTGCTCCTGCTCGGCGCCCATCATCGTCCGCGCCGGGTCGAGCGCTTCGACGCAGTTGGAGCGCATGCCGTCGCCGCACGCCTGATCGGATCGCCACTGCCGGGTGTCGAGCGCGTTGAAGTCCACGAGCGAGCCGAAATGCAGACGCCGGTAGATGCGCATGTGGCTGCCCGACGGCAGTGCGCTGCGGCGCAGCGGCATCGTCTCGTAGTAGGCCTGGTAGGCCGCCGCCCGCCGCAGCACGAACAGCTCCGGCGGCGTGCCGCGCTCGTCGAAGTCGCCGGCGTAGTTGTTGTCCACCTCGTGATCGTCCCAGGTGACGATCCACGGCGCCGACGCGTGCGCCGCCATCAGATCGCGGTCCATCTTGTACAACGCGTACCGATTGCGATAGTCGACGAGCGTGTACGGTTCGCGGCCGTTGTGCTGGCGCACCGCGGCGTCGCTCCTCCCGCCGGTGGCGCGCGCTTCGTAAATGTAGTCGCCGGTGTGGAAGACGAAGTCGAACTGTTCCTCGGCGATGCGGCGGAACGCGGTGAACCACCCCTGCTCGTAGTTGTTGCACCCGCAGACGGCGAAGCGCAGGCGATCGACGGCGGCGCCGACGGGCGGCGCCGTCTTCGTCCGGCCGACGCGGCTGACCTCGTCGCCGGCGCGGAACCGGTACCAGTAGTCGCGCGACGGCTCGAGCCCCTCGACCTCGACGTGGACGCTGTGCCCGATCTCGGGCCGCGCGATCGTCGTCCCGCGCTGCGCGATCGACTGGAAGCGCGCGTCGCGCGCAATCTCCCAGTCCACCTCGACGTCTGCCATCGGCATCCCGCCGCCGTCGAGCGGAACCGGCGCAAGACGAGTCCAGAGGACGACGCCGTCCGGCGCCGGATCGCCGGACGCGACGCCCAGCGCGAACGGATAGGCATCGAAGATCGGCTTGGCCAGGGTGCGGCGGGTGGTCAGCGGCGCCGCCACCGCGCCCGCTCCGAGATACCACGCGATCTTCAGCAGCTCGCGGCGTGACAGGCGGGCCAGAGTGCGGTCGTAGAGCGTCATCGGCGGCGATTATAGGCGCGGACGGCGCGGCTGACAGTGCAATTAAGAATTAGGAATTAAGAAGTAAGAATTCGTGTCACGCTGCCACGCCGCATGCGAGGTTCGGCCCCGTGATCACGCATTCTCAATTCTTACTTCTTAATTCTCAATTGCACCGCGACGGCGTTACCCGGCGACGGCGCGGGAGCGTTTTTCGAGCGCCGGCGCGTACCTCCGGTCGGTGTATTCCTTCACCATCCGGCGGGCCGAGAAGCGCGGCGCCACGGTCCGAATCGCTTCCTTGACGACGGCCACCCATCGCCGCGGCACTTGCGCGGCGTCGCGCTCGTAGAACGCCGGAACGACCTGTTCCTCGAGCAGTCGATAGAGCGCGTTGGCGTCGGCGGCATCCTGCGCGTCGGGGTTGTCGGGCACCGCGGCGCCTTCGATCAGCCAGCCGTTGGTGCCGGTGAACCCCTCCGCCCACCAGCCGTCGCCGATGCTCAGATGCGGGACCCCGTTGAGCGCCGCCTTCATGCCGCTGGTGCCGCTCGCTTCGAGCGGCTTGCGCGGATTGTTCAGCCAGACGTCGCACCCCTGGACCAGGAAATGCGCGACGTGGAGATCGTAGTCGTCCACGAACGCGACGCGGCCGCCGAAGAGCGGATCGAGCGCGCGCTTGTAGACGCGCTGCAGGTGGTGCTTGCCGATGTCGTCGGCCGGGTGCGACTTGCCGGCGAAGATGATCTGCACCGGCCGGCCGGGGGCGTTCAGGATTCGCGCGAGCCGCTCCGGATCGTGGAACACGAGCTCCGGGCGCTTGTAGCCGGTGAAGCGCCGCGCGAACCCGAGCGTCAGCGCGTCGGGATCGAGCAGCGTTCCGGCCGCGACGACGCGCGGGATGCCGACGTGTTCTTCGATCCACCGCTGCCGCGCCCGCTCGCGGATGAACGCGAACAGATAGCGCCGCAGCGATTGCCGGCAGGCCCACAGCTCCTCGTCCGGAATCGACGCGACGCCCTCCCACATCGCGGGATCGTCGTGGTGATCGAGCCAGTCGGCGCCCAGGTACCTGGCGAAGAGCGTCGCGAGGTCGCTCGAAATCCACGTCGGGACGTGGACGCCGTTGGTCACCGAGGTCACCGGCCGCTCGCCTTCCGGCGTGTCGGGCCACATCGGCGCGAACATCGCGCGCGTGACCTCGCCGTGGAGCTGGCTGACGGCGTTGGTCGACCCGGCCGATCGGATCGCGAGCGCCGTCATGTTGAACTGCATGCCGCCGCCGCTGTCGTAGGCGCCCAGCGCCATGAACCGATCGCGGTTGCTGCCGAGCGTGCCCCACAGTCCGGCGAGGTGCTTCTCGACGAGATGAAAGGGGAATGCGTCGTGCCCGGCAGGCACCGGCGTGTGAGTCGTGAACATGGTCGTCGCGCGAATCTCTTCGAGCGCCGCCTCGAACGTCGCGCCGTGCTCGATCAGGTCGCGGATGCGCTGCAGCACGACGAAGCCGGCATGCCCTTCGTTCAGGTGGAAGATGCCCGGATCCGAGCCGAGCGCCCGGAGCGCGCGCACGCCGCCGACGCCGAGGATGATCTCCTGCTGGATGCGCGTCTCGCGATCGCCGCCGTAGAGCCGCGCCGACAGCTCGCGATCCCACGGCGCGTTCTCCTCGAGATCGGTGTCGAGCAGATAGAGCTTCACGCGCCCCATTCGCACCCGCCAGACGGCGACGAGCACCGACCGCTCGCCGAGCGGCACCGCCGTGACGCACGGCTTCCCGTCCGGCGTCAGCGCGGTCTCGATCGGCGCGTCCGCCCAGTTCAGCCGCTCGTAGCTCTCTTCCTGCCAGCCTTCGGCCGAGATGTGCTGGTGAAAGTAGCCCTGCGGGTACATGAAGCCGACGCCAATCAGCGGGACGCCGAGGTCGCTCGCCTCCTTGCAGTGATCGCCGGCGAGCACGCCAAGGCCGCCGGCGTAGATCGGCAGCGACTGGTGCAGCGCGAATTCCGCGGAGAAGTAGGCGATCGACTGGCCCGTAATCTGCGGCTCGCGCCGCGACCACCACGTGTTCCGCGCCGCGCGCGCGTCGTCGAGCCCGGCGATCGCGGCGTCGTACAGCTTCAGGAACTGGGCGTCGGAGGCGGCCTGCTCGAGCTTCTCGGGCGAGATCAGCCACAGCATCCGGACCGGGTTGTGCGCGGTCGAGCGCCACAGCGCGTAGTCGAGACGACGGAAGGTCTCGCGCGCGTCCGTGTGCCACGACCACCAGAGATCGACGGCGAGCTCCTCGATGCGGGCGATGCGTTCGGGCAGCGGATGCGAATATCGGCTCATGGGTGACAGGCGCCGACCAGCTCGGCGAATCGGGTGAGATCGATGTTGCCGCCGGATACCACGGCGACGATGTTGCCGCGGCCGGCGCGGTCACTGAGCGCGGCGGCGATCGCGCACCCGGCGGCGCCCTCGGCGATGACGCGCGCCCGCTCGGCGACCAGCTTCATCGCGCCCGCGACCTCGTCGAGCGAGACGACGATTGAGCCGGACAACCGCGACAGCAGCGGCCACATCGTCGCGAGCACCGACTTGCCGCCGGCGCCGTCGACGAACGACGCCCGCCAGTTGTCGAAGTAGACCGCCCGTCCTGCGGCCAGCGACGCCGCGAGCGGCGCGGCGGTCTCGGGTTCCGCGGCGTAGACGCGCGTGTCGGGTTTCAGCTCGCGGATTGCCGCCGAGATGCCGCTCAGCAGCCCGCCGCCGCCGAGCGGCGCGACAATCGCCGACACGTCCGGCAGGTCCTCGAGGATTTCCAGCGCCGCGGTGGCGTTGCCGGCGATGAACCGATCGTCGTCGAACGGATGCACGAAGTGCCCGGTCATGCGATCGGAGCCGTGTGCCTCGACGGTCTTCCAGCACTCGTCGTAGGTCGCGCGGACGATCGTCGCGCCGAGCCGCTCGATCGCGCGGATCTTCGTGTCGGGCGCCGTGTCCATCACCATCACCGAGCAACGCGCCCCGGCTTTTCTGGCAGCGTAGGCAACGCCTTGCGCGGCATTGCCGGCGCTCACCGTCCAGACGCCGCCGTGCAGTTGCTCCGGCGTCAGCTGGCGGACGACGTTGTAGGCGCCGCGGATCTTGAACGACCCGATCGGCTGCAGTGTTTCGAGCTTCAGATAGATCTCGGTGCCGTCGGCGGAGGGCGCCTCGAGGCGAATCAGCGGCGTGCGGACGGCCGCGCCGTGGATGGCGGCGGCAGCTTCGCGGATCGCCGACAGCGGGATGCGGCGATCCGATACGGTGGTCGGCAAGGGAAGGATCGTAGTCGGTTCAGGGTTCAGGGTTCAAGGTTCAGCGTTCCGGTTCGGGTTCTGGTTCTCGGTTCTTCGCTCGGGTTCGCAGTTCTTCGCCGTTGTCGATGGTGCCCGTTCAGCGCGCGATGCAGCGCGGCACGCGACGGGTCCGTTCAACGACTCTTCAGCAGCTCGCGCACACGCTCGATCGGAATCGCCTCGGCGGTGCCGTTCGACGATCGGACGGTCGTCGCCGCGAACAGCGAGTTGTAGACCGCCTCCTCGGTCGCCTCCAGCGCTGCTTCGAAGAGCGGCGACGTGGCGTCGGTCGGCAGCACCGTGCGCGTCCGCGGCGCGGTCTCGTTGAAGCGGCTGCGCATCTCGGCGGCCGTGGAGAACGCGATCGCGAAGTCGCCGCTGCCGTTGCTGTACGACGACCCGGTGCGCCCGAGGCCGAACACGGCTCGGGCCGCGAGCCGCCGCAGATCGCGGGCGTCGAGCGGCGCGTCGGTCGCGACGACGAGCATGCACGATCCGTCTCCGGACGCGCGATCGATGTCGCCTTGCGATCGGTCGGCGCTGCGCCGGGACGGCGGCTGCAGCGTCCTGTAAATCGGCACGCCCGCGATCACCAGGTTGCCGCCGAAGTTGGTCTGCGCGAGGACGCCGACGGTGTAGCCGGTGCGATCGAGCTTTCGAGACGACGTGCCGATGCCGCCCTTCCAGCCGTAGCAGATCGTGCCCATGCCGGCGCCGACCGCGCCTTCCGCGACGGCGCCGCCCTTCGCGCTGCGAATCGCGTCGAGCACGTGATCGCGCGTGACGTGAAAACCGCGAATGTCGTTCAGCCCGCCGTCGTTGGTCTCGCCGACCAGCGGATTCACCGATCGCACCTGCTCGTTGCCGGGCTGCGCGATCGTATAGCGCGCGACCGCGTCCACCGCGGTGCCGACGCTGAGCGTGTTGGTCAGGACGATCGGCGTTTCAATCGTGCCGAGCTCCGCGACCTGAGTCGATCCGGCAAGCTTGCCGAACGCATTGCCGACGAAGACGGCGCCGGCGACCTTCTCCTGGAACACGTTGCCGCCGTGCGGCACGATGGCGGTCACGCCGGTGCGCACCGTGTCGCCCTGCACGATCGTCGTGTGGCCGACGCGGACGCCGTCGACGTCGGTGATCGCGTTGAGTGCGCCGGTGGCATACACGCCGGGAGCAATCCCCAGATCGCGAGCCCGCGGCTTCGCCGGCTGCGCGGCGGCCGCGCTGACCGCTATTGCCGAGATCGCCGCCGCGGTTCGAAACCGATTCAACCGGTCCATGTCGCCTCCACGCCGGCACGCCGGACGCGCCCAGATAGTACGACGCTTCCCGTGGGGCCGACATCGCATAGGATGCTTCTGTTGAGACGCTTCGCGCCCGCCGCGCTCCTCGTCGTCGCCGCATCGGCTGCGTGTTCCCCGTCACCGAAGCCTCCTTACCCATTCGCGTTCGACCTCGAGGCGCACGCGCCACGCGTCCTCACCACGTCGGAGGAGGTGACGGTGCCGCTGGCCGTCGTCAACCGCGGCCAGCGGGCGTGGGATCCGGCGACGATTCACGTCTCCTATCACTGGCTGTGGACGATTCCGCGCGAGCTGCTGCGGCGATCGCGGCGCGTGCCGTACCACGACGGCATCCGTACCGAGATCGGCGAGCGGGCGGTCACGCCGGGCGCGGCGGTCCCGGTGCAGGGACGGCTGCTCGCACCCGACGTGCCGGGGCTGTACTGGCTGCAGTGGGACATGGTGGAGGAAGGCGTCACCTGGTTCGCGCAGGTGTCGCCGCGGCAGCCGCGCACGCTGGTCCTCGTCGTCCCGCCGCTGGCGTGGCTGTTCGCGCCGCTGCCGCTCCTCGTGGTTCTGGCGGCGTCGTTCGGGCCGAGCCGGCTGTTCGTGGCGTTCGCGGACGTGCTGTGGTGCACCGCGACGCTCGCCGTGAAGCCATTCATCGTCGCGCACGAGGCGCTGCTCGAGCCGACGCCGGTGGCGTACTGGATCAACATCTCGATCGCGATCCTCGTGCCCGTGCTGGCGCTGGCGGTGCTGTCGCGGCGCGCGCGGCCCTTTGTCCTGCTCGGCGTCGGCATCTTCGCGTCGCTCGTCCTCCTCGCGGACGTCGTCTACTACCGGTTCTTCGGCGACGTGTGGTCGACGCCGGCGCTGCTGGCGGCGCGCCAGACCGGACACGTCTGGGGCTCGGTCGGCAGCCTGTTTACGGCCGGGCTGCTCCTGCTGGTGATCGACCTGCCGTTCGCGTTCGTGGTCGCCGTGCGCGCGGCACTCGCGCCGTGGCGCCTGTCGCGGCGCGGACGGGTGCTCGCCGCGGTCCTGGCCATCGTCGCGGTGCTCACCTCCGGCGGCGACCTGTCAGCGCGGCAGGTTCTCGCGGACGCACCGCTCGATCAGATGTTTCGCGCGCGCTCGATCGTCGAGCAGCTGGGACCGTTCGGGTTTCACGCCTACGACACGTTCACGTTCGTGCGATCCACGTTGATGCGGCCGCCCGCCACCGCCGAGCAGGTCGAGGACGCGGCGGCCTGGTTCCGCGGCCGGGCGCCGTTGCGGGCCGGCGGGCCGTCATTCGGCCTTGCCCGCGGACGCAACCTGATCGCCGTGCAGGTCGAGTCGCTGCAGGATTTCGTCGTCGACTTCCGCGTCGGCGGCCAGGACGTCATGCCGCATCTGCGGCGCTGGACTGACGGTGCCCTGCGGTTCACGAGCGTCACCGACGAGACGAGCGAGGGGCGCACCTCGGACGCCGAGTTCGCCACGCTCACGTCGTTACTGCCGCTCCCTCACGGCGCGGTGGCGTTCCGGTTTCCCTCGAACCACTACGTCACGCTGCCGCGCGTCCTTGCCGACCACGGGTACTCGACGCTGTCGGCGGTCCCCTTCGAGCCCGGATTCTGGAATCGGCAGGTGATGCACCCCGCGTACGGGTTCCAGCACACGCTGTTCGAGCCCGATTTCCACATGACCGAACAGATCGGGTGGGGGCTCAACGACCGCGATTTCCTGCAGCAGATGGTCCCGCGGCTCGAGCAGCTGCCGAGACCCTTCGCCGCGTGGATGATCACCCTGTCGCTGCATCATCCGTTCACGTCGTTCCCCGAATCGCACGAGACGCTGAAGCTCGGCGCGCTCGAGCACACGTCGTTCGGCAACTACCTGCACGCGATGCGCTTTTTCGATCAGGCGCTCGAGCAGTTCCGCGCCGCGCTCGCGCGCGACGGACTGCTCGACGACAGCGTTCTGATGGTCTTCGGCGATCACGACGCCGGCTTCACGCGCGATCCCGCGATCGCGCGCGCGATCGGCATCGGAGCCGACGACGTCGCGTGGACGCTGAACGATCGCATCCCGCTGTTCATCCGCGTACCGCCGGTCGATTCCGGCGCGGAGGCTCCGCCGGTCAACCGGAGCGTCGAGGGTGTGGAGGCGGCAGCCGGGCGGTCGCCGTCGGGGATCCGGACGATGGCGGCCGGCCAGACCGATATCGCGCCGACGCTGCTCTCGTTGTTCGGCATCGACGCGTCGCCGCTGCCACTGGTCGGCCGCAATCTTCTCGGCGTCCCGGGCGACGGTCCGGTGCCTCGTCCGTACGGCGACTGGCTCGACGCGCGGCATCTTCTCGTGGCTCGTGGCGCCGCTGCCGTGTGCTACGACCTTGCCGCGCGAGCGGTCGCGCCGGCCGACGCGTGCCGAGCGAGCGATGCCCAGGCCCGCCGCGCCCGCGAGATCTCGCGGCTCGTCATCCTCGAGGATTTGCAGGAGCGGCTGCGGGGACACTGAGGGGTTCGGGGTTCTCGTTCTGGGTTCTGGGTTCTTGGTTCTCGGGGTCGAGCGGTTCAGCAACCAGAGAACCAGAACCAGAACCGAACCAGAACCAGAACCTCGAACCCCGAACCCGGTACAATGCCTTTCCGCCTCATGCGTCGTCTGTTCGCCGCCCTTTGTGGGTTTCTCCTGCTGTCTTCCGCATCTGCTTCTGCCCAGGAGCCGCCGCCGCGCATCGGGCCGTTCGTCCTCGACGTGCACGCCACGGTGCCGCGATTCCCGAGCGACAACGCGCAGCTCGCCGCCAGCCGCGGCTTGTCTCCCGCTCAGCTGCCAGGCACTGGACTCGGCATCCAGATCGGCGCGCACGTGTATGTGCTGCGCCTGAAAGCGATCACCTTTGGTCTTGGCGCGGAAGTCGCGACGGGACGCGCCACGAAGACGCCCGACCCGAGCTCGGGACTGGCGCCAACCGAGGAGCGGTTCTCCACGTTCGCGCCGGAGCTGTCCTTCAACTTCGGCAACGGGCACGGCTGGAGCTATCTGAGTGGCGGTGTCGGCGCGGCCAACTGGTCGATTGTCCCGGAGGGACATGAAAAAGGGCCTGCCGATCTGGAACGGCTCAAAACGTTCAACTACGGCGGCGGCGCGCGCTGGTTCGTGAGGCCGCATCTCGCGTTCAGCCTCGACGTCCGGATCTACGTGATCAGTCCCGGCACACCATACTTCCAGGGCGCACTCGGCGGCCCGCACACCAACCTCCTCATCATCGGCGCGGGCATCTCGGTCAAGTGAGACTGACGCAGAGGTTCTAGAACCTTAGAACCTTAGAAACCTGAGGACTTCGTTCGGGTCGATCCGCGTCGCGCGGCGGGCCGGAAGGTAGCTTGCGAGCAGGGCGACGAAGAGCAGTACGAAGGGCGCTGCGATAAATGTGGCTGGATCGCCGGCGCTGACGTCGAAGAGGAGACCGCGAATCAGTCGCGCCGCGGCAGCGGCGAGGAGCGAACCGACGACGACCCCGGCGAGCCCGAGACGGCCGCCTTCCTCGACGACCATGCGAACGACGTCGCCCGGGCGCGCGCCGATCGCCATGCGCACGCCGATCTCGTGGGTGCGCTGCGCGACCGAGTACGCCACGACGCCGTAGACGCCGACGGTCGCGAGCGCAAGCGCGAGGCCGCCGAGCAGCGAGAACAGCAGCAGGTTGAGGCGTCGATCCGACGTCGAGTCAGCCATCACCTGTTCCATCGTCGCGACGTCGGAGATGCCGAGGTTCGGATCGACGCCCTGGACCGCGGCGCGGGCGTAGCTCGTGGCCGCGCGCGGGTCGCCGGTGGTTCGCAGCACCCACGTGAGCGTCGTCACCGCTGGCGTGTCGGTGCCGCCATATCGGAACTGCGTGTGCGGTCGGTACATCTCAGGGCGTGGTACGGCGTCGAGCCCGAGATGATGCACGTCGGCGACGACCCCGATGATCGTGATCCACCGATCGTTGCGGCCCATGGTGAGGCGCCGGCCGATTGGGTTCTCGCCGGGCCAGAATCGCTTCGCCATCGCCTCGTTGATCACGATCGCCGGCAGCGTGTCCGCCCGATCCGCGTCGGTGAAGGTGCGCCCGGCCCTGACCGCGATACCCATGGCTTCGAAGTATCCGGGCGTCACCACCTGCCAGTCGGCCGCGCGGTCGAGCCGCCGCGTCGGCGCATCGCCTTCGAGGACGATGCTCCAGTCGCCGCGCGTCGTGGCGAGCGGAAGCCCGGTGACGCCGCCCGCGCTCTGCACGCCGGGCGATTCGCGCAGGCGGCGGCCGATGTCCGCGTACGCCCGCACCATCGAGGCCGCGTCCGGATACCGCGCCGGCGGGAGCGACGTACGGAGCGTCAGCACCTGGGTCGCATTGAAACCGGCATCGACCGCAAGGAGGCGCGTGAAGCTGCGCGCCAGCAGCATCGCGGAGGCGACCAGCGCCACCGACACCGCCACCTCGGCGACGACGAGGCCGCGGCGGAGCCATCCGGAGCTGACGCGCGAGTCGCGGCCGCCTTCCTTCAGCATCGGCTGAAGATCAGCGCGCGCCGACTGCAGCGCCGGCGCGAGCCCGAACACGATCCCGGTGACGATTGAGATCGCCGCCGTGAACAGGAGAACGCGTCCGTCGAGCGCGATCTCCTGCACGCGGGGAATCTTGAGCGGATCGAGCGCCGCGAGCGCGCGCGTGAGCGCGACCGCGATGGCGATGCCGGCCGCGCCGCCGGCGAGCGCCAGGACGAGCGATTCGGCGAGCAGCTGCATCACGATGCGCCGGCGATCGGCGCCGAGAACCGATCGGATCGCGATCTCCTTCTGTCGCGACTCCGAGCGCGCCAGCATCAGGTTCGCCACGTTCGCGCAGGCGATGAGGAGGACCGATCCGACGGCGAGCAGCAGGACGAACAGCGCGGGCCGAACGGCCCCGAACACTTCGGTCGGCGCGTCCACGAGCGTCAGGCCGAACTCGCGGTCGTACATGTTCGGATACCGCTCGACGAAGCCGCGAGTGAGCGTGTCGACCTCGGCCTGCGCCTGTGCGAGGCCGACGCCCGGCTTCAGGCGGCCGAGTGCGTTGAAGCCGTGATTGCCGCGCTCCTGCGGGTTCACCGGGCCGAGCGCGATCGGCACCCACACCTGCGGCGCCGTGCGGCACGCGTAGTCGAGCGGCAGCCGCAGCGCCGCCGGCAGCACGCCGACGACGGTGTAAGGCGCGGCGTCGAGCTGAATCGTCCGGCCGACAATCGCCGGATCCGATCCGAACTGCGATCGCCAGAGTCCTTCGGTCAGGATCACGACGTGCTCGCGGCCGGGCTCGTCCTCTTCCGAGGTGAACACGCGCCCGACCAGCGGTCGGGCGCCGAGTGCGGCGAAGATCTCCGGCTGCACCTGGGCGGCCAGCACGCGCAGCGGCTCTCCCGCGCCGGTCAGGTTGAACGACGTGTTGAAGAACGCGCTGACGTGCTCGAGCGATCGCAGGTGCTGCTGGTAGTCGGCCACCTCGGCCTGCGATACCCAGGTCTTCGTCCAGTTGATCCAGTGACTCCACAGGAGCACGACGCGATCAGGCTGGTCGTACGGCAGCGGACGCAGCACGACGGCGTTGACGATGCCGAAGATCGCCGTGTTGGCGCCGATTCCCAGCGCCAGCGTCAGCAGCGCGACCAGCGCGAATCCCGGCTGTTTCGTCAGCGTTCGCAGCGCGTACCGCACGTCCTGGATCAGCGTCATCGCAGAGAACCCCCAGGCCTGCTTAGACGATCGTGCGGTAGCGTGCGGTTGTCAGGCGAGTCCGTGAGACCGACAGGCCCGTGGGCTGGGTTGGGGAGGGCTCGCGTTTCGCGCGAGCAGGCCCATCGGTCTTCCCCAACCCAGCCTACGGGCCCACACTCCTGCCCTCCGCGTCACTCGAACGAGAACGGCGGGTACTCGTCGACCATCAGCAGCACGTAGGCCTCGACGCGGACGACCCACCGCAGCACCGCGGCGCCGAAGTCGTACAAGCCCTGCGGGTAGTCGCCAGTGATCAGGATCAGGACCCACGACACGAACGACGTCACCCACCACGCGAACACCAGGAAGAACAGCGCGACGAAATGCGGGATCGCGAGAAGGATTCGGAAGCCGACGCTGAGGCGGTCCCTCGACGGCGGGTCGGCGATGGTCAACGCCGTCGGGTAGTCGCCGTCCCCGAACGGCGGATAGCGATCGGCGAGCAGCATCATGTAGGCGAGCGCACGCACGCGCCAGCGCAGGTAGAAGCGCGTGTAGCGGCGGACCACGTTGATGTGCACGCCGGAGATCACGATCGTGAACCAGCTGACGATGGCCAGCAGCCACGCCACGCTGCCCAGCAGGCCGGCCTCACCGCCCAGCGACAGCGCATCCCTGTTCCGGGTGCTCGATGCCACGCTGAAGCCGACGAAGCCGACGAAGATCATGTGCGGAATCGCGAGCAGCAGGCGCAGCGCCACCGTCAGGCGATCACGGCCGCGGTACTGCGGCTCGATGGTGACAACGACCGGATACGGCACGCGGCACAGTGTGCCATGATTCGCCCGTATGCGAGTCGGGATTGCGATCGCGCTCTCGCTGCTGGTGTCGGGCACGACGGTCCGGCTTCCCGCCGTCGCGCGCGGCGCTCCGGCGCGCCGGCAGCCGGACCGTGATCCGATCGAACGGAGCACGCTGCGGCTGCATTACGTCGGCAAGGCCATCGGCTACGAGCGTTATTCGATCTCCCCGGACGGCGACGGCGTCGCGCTCTCTTCCGACTTCGACTTCACCGATCGCGGCGGCCGCGTGCAGCTGAGGGCGACCGTGCGCACGAAGCGCGACTACACGCCGGTGGCCTTCAAGGCGACGGGAAGGAGCTACCGGTTCGTCAACGTCGACTCCGACATCCGCATCGACGGCGGCGACGCGGTCGTCCGCGCCGATGGCGCCGAGACGCGCGTTCCGATGCCGCCGCCGTTCTTCACCGTGGACGGCTACGCGCCCTTTGCCGCGCAGATGCTGATGCTGCGCTACTGGAAGGCTCACGGCCAGCCGCGTCAGCTGCGGACGGTGCCAGGACTGCCGGTCAACGAGGTCGTCATCGAGGCGCGCGGCCGCGACGCGATGCGCGTCGGCGACCGGGACGTGCGTCTCGAGCGCTACGTGATCGACGGCGTCGTCTGGGGGCGCGAGACCATCTGGTTGGACGAGCAGGGCGCGCTCGCCGCAGCGATCACCAGGGCCGGCGGCCTCGGCTTCGAAGCGGTGCGGGAGGATCTCGAGCCTGCGCTCGCCGGCTTCATCGACAGCGGGACGCGCGATCGTATTGGCGATCTCGAAGCCATCACCGGTCAGGTGCGGCTGCTCACGACCGGCACCTACGCGATGGTCGGCGCGACGATTGTTGACGGCACGGGGCGTCCGCCGATCGCCGATGGCGTCGTCGTCGTCCGCGGCGGGAAGATCGCAGACGTCGGTCCGCGCAGCGACGTGAGGATTCCCGCCGATGCGGCCGCGGTTGACGTGTCGGGCAGGACCGTGATTCCCGGCCTGTGGGACATGCACACGCACGTGACCCAGATCGAGTGGGCGCCGGTGTATCTGGCCGCCGGCGTGACCACGGTCCGCGACATGGGCAACGAGTTCGCGTTCATCACCGCGCTGCGCGACTCGATCGAATCGCGGCGCTCGCTCGGTCCGCGCCTGCTGCTCGCTGGTCTCGTCGACGGCGGCGGCCCGAACGCGTTCGGCACAGAGTACGCGGCGACGCCGGACGAAGCCAGGCGTGTCGTCGCGAAGTATCACGACGCCGGATTTCAGCAGATCAAGATCTACAGCCTGGTAACGCCGCCGATCGTCGAGGCGCTCTCAGCAGAGGCGCATCGGCTGGGGATGACCGTCACTGGCCACGTGCCGAATGGGATGACGATCGAACAGGGCGTCACCGCCGGGATGGATCAGATCGCGCACCTGCCGATTCGCGGCGAGGCGGCCTCCGACGAGGTGAAACGCACGATTCAGTTCCTGCGCGAGCACGGGACCGTCGTCGATCCGACGCAGTCGTGGAACGAGCTCCTCGGACACGCGGCCGGGACGCCAGTGGCCGCATTTCAGCCGGGCATCGACAACGTCCCGCCGCCGCTCAATCGTCTGTTCTCGAACGCAGGCACGGCTGGCATCGATGCGGCGACGGCTCGCACACGCCTCGAGCGTACGCTGCGCATCGTCAAGGCGCTTCATCGCGCGGGCGTGCCGGTCGTCGCCGGTACGGACGAAGGTGTTCCCGGCCACAGCGTACACCGCGAGATCGAGCTGTATGCGGCAGCCGGCTTCACGCCGATGGAGGCCCTCCAGGCGGCGACGATCGTCTCCGCGCGCGCGATGAAGCTGGACGCCGAGTCCGGCACGATCGAGCGCGGCAAGCGCGCTGACTTCGTCGTCCTCGACGCGAACCCGCTCGACTCGATCCGGAACATCCGTCGCGTGCGCTGGACCGTCCGCGACGGCCGCGTTTACGACGCGAGCGCGCTGTGGAAGAGCGTGCGCTTCGTGCCCCAGTAATTTCGAATTAAGGAAGTAAGAATTCTCAATTACGACGTTTTCGAGTACGTCATCGTCCGCGTCGTCGACTGACCGCCCGACTCGAGGTCGCGGACGACCGTCAGCGTGCGGCCATTGACGCTCAGCATGTCGCGGCCCCAGTTCATGCCTTGCTTGTAATGCAGGTGCAGCGTCGTGCCGTCCCAGTGGGCGCGTGTCTTGAGCGCCATCACGTCTCCGGGCGGCGTTGACACCGTCTTCCCGTCGATCGTGTATTTCGCCACCTTGCCGCCGATCTCGACCGACACGCTGTCCGCCGTCTGAGTGATCGCGACGGCTCCCGGCGCCTGCGCGAACAGCGTTTCGGCGTACGGGCCGGCGATGCCGCCGCCACCGGCGCCGCGCCCGCGCCCCGCCGCGACCGGCGGCTCCGCGCTGCCGAGCGTCCACGTCCCGCTGAACGTGGCGCCGCCGCCTGTGCTCGACAGATCGTTCGTCGGCGGCGCGATGCCCGCGGCCGACAGCGTCGCCGCCGCGCGCGGCATCAGCGGCTGCGGCTTGTAGATATGTGTGGGATCGGCTCCCGGCCGCGGCCGGAACTTCTGCGAGCGGCCGCCGAAGACCTCGGCGGTGTAGAGATTGCCGTCGGTGTCGGCGCCGAACTCGTGCACCGCCCAGAAGAATCCCGGCGTCGTGCCATGCGTGCCCCACGCGTACAGCAGATGCCCCTGGAGGTCGTACTTCAGCATCTTGTCGAGCGGTCCGGAGAAGACCCACAGAAACTGATCGTCGCTGATGCGGATGTTGTACGGCTGCTGGATGTTCGGAAATGCGTCGAGGTAGCTGCCGTTCTCGTCGAAGACCTGGATGCGGTTGTTGGCGCGATCGGAGACGTAGACCTTGCGGGTGCGATCGATCGTGATCGAGTGCGGTGTGTTGAACTGGCTCGGCCCGGTGCCGCGCGTGCCCCAGCTCTTGATGAACTTCCCGTCCTTGTCGAACTTCGCCACGCGCGTATTGCCGTAGCCGTCGCTGACGAAGAAAGTGCCATCCGGCAGCCAGGCGATGTCGGTCGGCCGCTTGAAATGCGTGCCGTCGCTGCCCGCCTCGTCGCGCGTGCCGAGCACCATCAACAGCTTCTTGCCGTCGTTGGTGAACTTGAAGATCTGGTGGTGGATGTCGTCCACGATCCAGACGTCGTGCTGCGGATCGTACGGGCTCATCAGCACCGAATGCGGACCGCGTCCGTCTTCGAACAGGTAATCCCACTGCGTCCACGATTCGACCGCCTTCCCCTGGCCGTCGACGACGACGATGCAGTTGCGGAATTCGGGCGTGGGTGTGGTGGCCTGCTCGCCGAACGATCCCCAGAAGCCGGTGAACCCGGGCGGCGTCGTGGCCGGCAGCTTCAGCTCGCCGCGATTGGCGATGAAGATGCGAGTCGGACTCTCCGCAAAGATGCCCCCGGTCGAACCCCAGATGTAGCCGGACTTGGCGAACGCCAGCGGCTGCGGCCAGCCGGTCACGACGTCGTAGGGCCCGGTGCGGTCGTCGCCGCCCTTTTCCTGGAGGAGCGCGCCGGCGGACAGGGCGAGGACGGCTGATGCGGTGAGGAGGGCACTGATCGCTGCGCGCATGAGGAACCTCCCTATAACGGTGCCAGGCACGTGCCTGGCACCTCGCCGATCCGGATTGTTGGAGATCGACTCGCCGGTAATCGCGCCGAGCATCTCACGATGCTCCGTGCACTGCAACGGGGCGTATGATGCGCGCAACGAACCCCGGTTTGTTCGCTAAGGAGGCACCGATGGCGATCGAACGGCTACTTCGGCGGGTTTTCGTTGGCGTCTCTCTCGTCTTCCTCCTACCCAGCGGCGTTCTCGCACAGAGTGCAATCGCAGGCGTCGTAAGAGATACGACTGGTGCCGTCTTGCCTGGCGTCACCGTCGAAGTCGCCAGCCCGGCGCTGATCGAGGGGACGCGGTCCGCGATCTCCGATTCACAGGGGCAGTACAAGATTCTCGACCTGCGCCCGGGAACCTACAGCGTGACCTTCACGCTGCCCGGATTCTCGACCGTGAAGCGCGACGGCGTCGAGCTGCCGGCCAATTTCACCGCGCCGGTGAACGGCGAGCTGAAGGTCGGGTCGCTCGAAGAAACGGTCACCGTCTCGGGCGCCTCGCCGGTGGTCGACGTGCAGCAGGCGGTCACGCAGCAGGTGCTGCCGCAGGCGCTGCTCGACGCGGTGCCGACCGGCGGACGCAACATCCAGTCGATCGGCGCGACGCTGGTCGGCGTGACGCAGTCGCAGCCCGACGTTGGCGGCGCGCAGGGGATGCAGCAGACCTATCTCGCCGCGCACGGCAGCGATCCGAAAGACAACTACATCATGGTCGACGGGATTCGCCTGAACGGCATCGAAGGCGACGGCGCGATCCAGCAGTACTTCAACGAGGGCATGTTCTCGGAAATGAGTTATCAGACGGGCGGAATCTCCGCCGAGTCCTCCGGCGGCGGCGTGCGGCTGAACATGATCCCGAAGGACGGCGGCAACACGCTCAGAGGCGACGTGTTCTTCTCGGCGACTGGCATCGATCTGCAGGCGAATCCGCTGACGCAGGATCTGATCGATCAGGGGCTGCAGGCCGGCAACGCGCTCGAGAGCATTCACGACCTGAACGTCTCGGCGGGCGGGCCGATCGTCAAGAGCCGCCTCTGGTTCTTCGGATCGACGCGCCACTGGGGTGTGAACCAGACGCTGGCCAACTCGTTTTATCCGGCGGTGCCGTTCACGCCGACGGACACCAGCTTCGTGCCGGATCGAACGAATCAGGCTGTGGACAACAACCTGATCAAGAGTTACATGACGCGCTTCACCTGGCAGGTGAGCCCGAAGAACAAGCTCGCCTTCTACTTCGACAGGCTGATCAAGTTCCGCGGACACGAGCAGAACAGCGCCGTCGCGGGCGGCGTCTCGGTGTGGTCCGAGGACACGTTCAGCACGCGGCAGCCGAAGCAGTACTACATGACCGAGGCGAAATGGACGGGTGTGTGGTCGACGCGACTGCTCTTCGAGGCCGGGATCGGCGTCAACAACGAGTCCTACACGACCGGCGAACTGCAGCCCGGCCTCGAGGACTGTCTCGCCGCCGGCACGTGCAACCCGATACCGAAGTTCAACGTCACCGACGGCCAGGAGTGGGGCGCGCCGCCGACGCCGTTCTACGTCCATACGCCAGTGCGCGGCACCGCGATCACGTCGCTCTCCTACGTGACCGGATCCCATGCCTTCAAGACCGGTTTCGAGTTGTCGCACGGCAAGAGCGGCCTGCAGCGCCGGTGGCAGAATCCCAACATCAACTTCTACCAGCGCTATCGAACCACCAACGGCGTCACCGCGCCCGTGCAGGTGACGATCTTCAACACCCCGACCGAGGAGTTCGACAATCTGAACGCCGATCTCGGCATCTACGTTCAGGACACCTGGACGCTGAAGAAGCTGACGCTCACGCCGGGAGTGCGCTGGGAGTACTTCAACGCCAGCTATCCGGACGAAGGCGTCTCCAGGGAGTCGCAGGCGCTGATGCTCGCCGAGGGCTATCAGGAGCGTGTGTTGTTCCCGGGGCAGACGATGCCGACGTTCAAGAACGTCGCGCCCCGATTCGGCGCGTCGTACGACGTGTTCGGCGACGGCAAGACGGCGATCAAGGCGAGCGTCGCGCGCTACAACTCGGCGTTCTCGACGGTCACCTTCCCGCAGGTCTACAACCCGATGGTGCTGTCCACCGACACGCGCAACTGGCTGAACCCGGCCGCCACCAACAACGTCTTCATCCCGGGCGTCAGCCAGCTCGGACCGTCCACGAACTCGTCGTTCGGGCTGATCACGCGCACTCCGGATCCGAACATCTCGCGGCCGTACAACGTCGAGATGACGGTGAGCGGACAGCGCGAGATCCGGCCGGGCATGTCGGCGAGCTTCGGCTACTTCCATCGGCACTACTACAACCTGCTCTATACGGACAACACCGCGCTCGACGTGCCCGATGCGTTCTCGCCGATCACGATTCAGAATCCGTGCTACGCGCTGACGGGCGGAGCGAAGCCGTGCGGCGGCAACCAGCCGCAGACGCTGACGATCTACAAGATCAATCCGTCGCTCGTCGGCAAAGGCGCGCCGGTCATCGACCGGAACTCGCCGAACAACTATCGCGTGTACAACGGCATCGAGGGCTCGTTGATGGCTCGCCTGCACGGCGGCGCGCAGGTGTTCGGCGGCTTCCTCACCGCCCGGCAGATCTCGAGGCTGTGCGACTCGACCGACGGTACCGGGACGATCGCCTTCGCGCAGGCGTCGAACCCGAACTACACGCTCTATTGCGATCAGACGCAGTTCGACATTCCGTTCCGCACGCAGTTCAAGCTGGGCGGCACCTACCCGCTGCCGTACGGCCTGAACGTCAGCGGCACGTTCCAGAGTTACCCGGGAACGCGCAACTACGGCTCGGGCGCGACCAACTTCGACTACCTGCAGCAGACCTATCTCGTGCCGACGGCGCTGCTCACGCCGGGGCAGGCGCAGGAGACAATCAACCTGAACACGCCCGGCAGTCTGTACCTGCAGCGGTGGAACCAGCTCGACTTGCGCTTCGCGAAGAAGTTCAAGCTGCCGGGCGGGAACGGCTACTGGCAACTCCAGGGCGACGTGTTCAATGCGCTGAACGCGCATCCGCTGCTGGCCGTGACGACCAACTGGGGGACCGCGCTTGGAAATGCGACGCAGGCGCTGCAGCCGCGCATCCTGACGCTGGGAGCGCAACTGCACTTCTGAGATCAGAAAGGGGCTCGGGGCTGGGGGCTAGCTGTCAGGGGAGACTGGGACTAGGGGACTGGGGGACTGGAGGACTCCGACTCTAGACGTCGTAGCGCGAAGGCTTCAGCCGAGCGCCCAGCTCGCCCCGAGCCCCCTCTGAATTCAGCTAGCCCCTAGCCCCCAGTCCCGAGCCCCGTCTGCCTCAGTGCTCAGGACGGAAGTGCGTGCCGCGTGTCTCCGGGCCCAGCCACAGCATCAGGATCACCAGCGTCCCCGATCCAGCAATGCACGCGGCCATCGCCGTCGACAGCGCATAGCCGCGGTCCTGCATCATCCCGACGATGAACGGCGTGGACGAGCCGAGACCGGCGCCGACGTGATACGCGAATCCCGCGCCGACCGCGCGCACGATCGTCGGAAAGCGCTCCGTCAGATAGCCTGGCACCACGCCGAAGTTGCCGGCGCCGAAGAATCCCATCGCGAGCGCGCCGGCGATCAACAGCGCCGGGTTCTCGGTGAACACGTACAACGGCAGCGACAGGATGCCGATGAGCGTCGCGATCGTCGCCGATCCGCGGCGACCGAGCGCCCCCTCCGACAGCCGGCCGAAGACGACCGCGCCGGCGATGCCGCCGATGTTCAACGAGGCCATGTACGGCAGCGTCTGCCGGTGCATCTGTCCGAGCAGCGTCGGATACCAGTAGGTGATCGAGTGGTACATGAAGAGGAAGGCGCCCATCAGGATCGACGTGTGCAGCGTCGTCGCGACGAGATCGCGCTGAAAGAGACGCGGCAGGGACAACGAGTCCTTCTGGTTCTGCTCCTGCAGGTGGCGCTGCCGCTCGAGCCACACCGGACTCTCGCGCACGCCCTTCATGATGAAGAACACCAGAAAACTCGGCAGGATCCCGATCCACAGCATCACGCGCCAGCCCATGTCGGTGCCTGCGTTCACGACTGGGTAGACGAACTGGAAGACGAGCGACGACAGGAGGAAGCCCATCGAGTAGCCGCTCTGCATCATCCCGGAGGCCGTGCCGCGCAGGTGGGCCGGCCAATGCTCGAGCGTGAGCGGCATCCCCGCCGCCCAGACGCCGCCCATGCCGATGCCGAAGAGCGCGCGGATCGCGAACAGCATGCGGTACGACGTCGAGAAGCCGCCGAGGAACGAGAAGATCGAGTACCAGAGGATCGAGAACATCAGCGGGCCCTTGCGGCCCCAGCGATCGGCCGCCGTCCCGGCGCCGATGCCGCCCGCGACGCGGAAGATCAGCGTGATCGTGCCGAGCAGTCCGGCCAGCGCCGCGTCGACGGTGAAGCTCCGCCGGATGTCGACGAGCAGGAAGGTGATGATGGTGAAGTCGAATCCGTCGAGCACCCAGCCGAGATAGGCCCCGGCGAACGCTTTCCACTGCGTCGGCGTGACATCGCGATACCAGGCGCCCCGGGCGCGCGCCGATTGTTCGAGGGAAACGTGGGCCATGCCGCGCAGATCTTAACCCTTCTGCCTTCCTGCCGTGCTTCCTGCCTTTCTGCCTTCCTGCCCTGAATTCCTGCCTTCCCGCCTTCCTCCTTCCAGCCTTCCTCCTTCCGGCCTTGCCGTCTCGCTCTCAAATGCCAACGAACAGCCGACGCCGGTGCATCTCGACCATCACGACGGCCCACAGCCCGACGTACGCGATCGCGTAGGCCAGCGACGCCGCTTCCGCCGGGCGCAGCCACGACGCGAACGTGTGGCGGTAGAGAAACCCCTTCAGCGTGTCGTCGCCGCCGATGAGCCAGCGCGTCAGCACGCTGTCGAATCCGACCGAGAGAAAATACGCGGCCAGCGGGTTGCGTCCGTACGCGGCGAAGGGGCGGGACCAGGCGCGCCAGCCGAGCGCGTCGATGAGCCAGTGGCACACGGCCAGCGTCTGCGCCGCCAGCCCCGCGCTGAAGATCGCAAACGAACTGGTCCACAGGTTCTTGTTGATCGGCAACACGCGCCCCCACGCGAGGCCGACGCCTGTTGCGACAACGCCGGCGGCGAACAGCCACAGCGATCGGTATGGCACGCGCGGTTCCTTCAACCAGTCGCCGGCGAAGACGCCGCACAGCGCCGTGGCGATCGCCGGCAGCGTGCTGAGCAGGCCCTCGGGATCGTAGAGCGGCGTCAGCAGGTGACGCCCGAGGATCGCGCGATCGACGAACGACGCCAGGTTGCCGGCCGGCGTCAGCACGCCGGCGCCGGCGCCCGGGACCGGGACGGCGATCAGCAGCAGCCAGTAACCGGCGAGCAGCATGGCCGCGGCGGTCACCTGCTGGCGCCACGACGCGAACTCGGTGAGCAATGCGACCGCGGCATAGACGATCGCGATCCGCTGCAGGACGCCCGGGATCCGGAAGCTCGCGAACTGCAGCGGCGGCGGCGTCTCGATCGCGTTGAGCACGAGGCCGAGGAGAAAGAGAATCGCCGCCCGGCGGAACACGTGAATGCGGACGACGCGCGCTTCGCCATGCCGGCGCGCGAGCGCGTAGGGAACCGCCGCGCCCATCGCGAACAGCAGGAACGGGAAGACGAGATCGGTCGGCGTCCAGCCATGCCACGCCGCATGATCGAGCGGCGCGTAGACCGCCGTCCACGTGCCCGGTGTGCTGACCAGGATCATCCCGGCAATGGTGAGACCGCGGAAGACGTCGAGGGACTCTAAACGAGCGGGTGGATCGCTGATGTGCGGCAACGGCAATTAAGAATTAAGAAGTAAGAATTAAGAATTCGTGAACACGGCTCTCCGCTGCCGATTGTCTTGACAGCGTGCCACGAATTCTTAATTCTTAATTCCTAATTCTTAATTGCGCGCGATCAGTAATCGCAGACGTTCCGCCTGATGGGGAGCGTCACGCGCACCGAGGCCGGGCGGGAGAATACCTCGTTCGAGCGGGCGAAGCCGTCGAGAAACCAGTCCATCACGTGCATCTGCGTCTTGTACTTGCCCAGCGCCGTGCGCTTGGTCCTCGTCTCGGCTGGAGTCAGCGGGAAGCGCAGCCAGCCCGAGACGCCGCCGCGCAGCCCTGGCGGCGGAGCCAGCCGCGTCTCCTCGTCCTCGAACGGCCACGAGTAGAAATGCACGATGTAGTTCAGCACGTCGGCGGAGAAATCGGGCTGCACCCGCTTCACGTCGGTGAAGGCGTCGGCGAGGAAGAACCACGCCGCGCAGTGATCGGCATGCTGATCTTCCTTGCGTGGCACGACGATCATCGTCGGCTTGAAGTCGGCGATGATCAGCGCCAGTTCCTGCGAGAGATCCTCGCCGCGATACCTGGTGTCGGGCACGACGATCTCCGACTTCGGCGGCCGATCCTGCTTCGTATACGGAGATCGATACGCCGCCCGGCGTTCCGACCAGTAGGTGCGCATCAGTTTCGCGAGGCCGCCGTCGGGGAAGCCGAGGAACGTGTACGACGCCTTGTCGAGCCCGAGCGCCAGCAGCGCGTTCCGCGCCTCGCGCCGCCGTTGGCGGCCGTAGCCGCGGTAATCGGTCGGGGCGGGCGACTCGACGTGGTCCTCGGTCTTCACGCCCTCGGGGTAGCCATCGCCGTCGGTGAGGTACACCACGTTGACGCGCCCGCCAGTCTCGTGGACCCGTTCCATCAGGCCGCCTGCGCCGAGCGTCTCGTCGTCCGGATGGGGCGCGACGACGAGAAGGCGGGTCTGGGGCGGCACCTCGAGCGTCGGCGGTGGCTGATAACGTCGCGCGGCATGTCGCCGGCCACTGGCGGTCAGGTCCTTCGGCGAGCACAGCAGCCCTACAGCAATCGCCGTAACTGCTGACAGACGCACTATTCCCGTCATCTCACGGTAGAGGTGAGCAATCGGCGTACCCGCGTTTCGAGCGCGGCGACCGCGGTTGTCGCCTGCCGCGTGGGGGCGCGATCTGCACCTTCCACGACGTCGTACGCGGTGGCGAGGTCGGTGTTCACAGCTTCCAGTGCCTTATCGGATCGACCGGGTGCCGGCTGTTGGGCGCCTTCCGACGGCGCCTGCCGGCCGCTTGCGGCGAACGTTTGATTCATCAAGTCGGCGAGTTTGGTTGCGAGCGTGAACTGCTGGGTGAGTCCAAGCGCGTTGATTGTGGCACGCGGATCCATTTTCAGGGTCAACGGTTGCGTCAGTGTCGTCCCGTCAGCGGTCAGTTTCACCGTATACAGCCCTGGCAGCGCGAGCACCCCAAGCGGCTCGAGCGGCGTGTCGCGGTAGATCGCCGAAATCGGGAAGTCGCGCTGAACGGCGCCTGGCCGAGGGTAGCGCAGGTCCCACACGAACCGATGCATGCCCTTCGATGCCGGCAGCGTCCGCAGGGGACGCGCCCAGTACATCGGCACGTTGATCGCCCTCTCGTCGTACGGCTCCGGTTTGTCGTCGCTCGAATAACGACGGACGAGTCGCCCGGCTGAAGCCGTCGCGCCGCGACTGTAGATTTCGAGCGTCACGGGACCGCGCGCGTCGCTCGCCAGGTAGTAGTCGATCACCGCGCCGTCGGGCGGATTTTGAGCGGCGGGCACTTCCGGCGGCAGCGGCGTGTCGGTGTTCTGGTTGCGGCGCAGGCGATAGGCGACGGCCGGTTTGAAGAGGATCACCGGACGCGCGGAGGCTTCAGCCGAGCGTCCGATCTGCCGCAGCGGCGTGATGTTGTCGAGGATCCAGAAACCGCGGCCGTGCGTCGCGACGGCGACATCGTCCCCATGGACGATCAGATCGCGCACCGACGTGTGCGGGAGGTTCAGGGTGATCGACTGCCAGCTGTCGCCGTCGTCGAACGAGACGTACACGTCACGCTCGGTGCCTGCGAAGAGCAGGCCGCGCGTCGCCGGATCTTCACGGACGACGTTGACCGGCGCGGTGTCGGCGAGGCCGCGTGTGATCTTCGTCCACGACTTTCCCCCGTCTCGCGTGCGGAAGACGAGCGGCGTCAGATCGTCCACGCGGAACCGCGAGACCGAGATGTACGCGGTCGCCTGATCGAAGTGCGACGCGTCGATCTGCGTGACCTTGCTCCATGCGCTCAGCTCGGGCGGCGTGACGTTGGTCCAGGTTGCGCCGCCGTCCCGCGTCACGTGCACGGCGCCGTCGTCAGAGCCGGTCCAGATCACGTTCACGTTGAGCGGCGAGGGGCCGATCGCATAGATCACGCCGCGGTGCTCGGCCTTCCGCGCATCGTCGAGATAGACGCCGAGCGATGGCGGCACGCCCGGATTGGCACGGGACAGGTCTCCGCTGATCTTCGTCCAGCTCCGTCCGCCGTTGAGGGTCTTGTAGAGAAACTGGGTCGCGTAGAGCAGGAGGTGCGGATCGGCCTTCGAGAACAGGACCGGTGCCGTGCGAACGAACCGATCCGCGCCGCCGCGGACGACGATCGGACCGACGTTCTGCACCTCGCCGGTGCGCTCGTCGTAGCGCGTCACCTTGCCTCCGTAGACGATGCCGGGGTGCAACGGATCCGGTGCCGCATAGCCGTACTCCTCGAGGCCGACTGGATGCCACTCGCGGAAGGTGATCTCGCCGTAGTCGCTGCGCGAGGCGACGCCTGCCGATCCGCTTTCCTGCTGCCCGCCGTACAGCCAGTACGGGAAGCGATTGTCGGCGGCGACGTGGAACATCTGTGCCGTCGGCTGGTTGTACCACGAACTCCACGTCTCGCCGCCGTTGACGGTGATGGTTGCGCCCTGATCGGCGGCAATCAGGATGATGCGCGGATTGGTCGGGTTGATCCAGATCGTATGGTAGTCGTCGCCGCCGGGCGCGCCCTTGATCGCGGTGAACGTCCGTCCGCCGTCCGTCGATCGATAGGTGGACGTGTTGGCCGCATAGACGATATCGGCGTTCGTGGGATCGACGCGCACGTTCGCGAAGTCGTCGCCGCGGCCCCAGACGCGTGCCTCCGTGTTCACCTGATTCCAGGTCGCGCCCGCGTCATCCGAGCGATAGAGCCCGGACGTGCGCGCGGTGACCCAGGCGTAGATGCGCTGCGGATTGGCTGGTGCGATGCCGATGCCGATGCGGCTCAACCCGTCGGCGCGCGTCGGCAGACCGCGCGTCAGCGGCTGCCATGTCGATCCGCCGTCGGTCGACTTGTAGAGACCGCTCGCCGGACCGGCGTAGGCGTTGTCGTATTCCCACGGTCCCTGGCGGGCCGCCCAGAGGACCGCGTAGACCGCCTGCGCGTTCGACGGATCGAACACGAGGTCGATCGCCCCGGTGTCGTCGTCGCGGAACAGCACCTTCTCGAAGGTTCGTCCGCCGTCGGTCGATCGGAACACGCCGCGTTCGGGATTGGCGCCGTAGGGGTGGCCGAGGGCGGCCACGAACAGGCGATTCGGGTCGCCCGGATCGACGATGGCCGCGCCAATCTGCCGCGCGTCGCGCAGGCCGAGGTGCTGCCACGTCAGACCGGCGTCGGTCGACTTGTAGATGCCGTCGCCGACCGAGAGATCGGGACGCTGCAGACCTTCGCCGCTGCCGACGTAGACGATGTTCGGGTCGGAGGGCGCGACGGCAATCGTTCCGATCGACTGTGTCGGCTGATCGTCGAAGATCGGTGTCCAGGTGGATCCGTAGTCGGTCGTTTTCCACACGCCGCCGTTGTTGACGCCGATATAGAAGACGTTCGGTTGCTGCGCGACCCCGGCCGCGCCGACAGTCCGCCCGCCGCGAAATGGGCCGACGTGTCGCCACCTGAGGTCGGCGTACACCGACGGGTCGACGCCTTGTGCGGTCGCAACGACAGCTGCGGCCGCGAAAACGGCAGTGAGAAATGTGCGCACGACCGAATTATGACGTGACGCTCGGCTAAAGCCTCGCGCTACGCCGTAGAAGCTGGCGCTTCTCGCGCGGTGCAGCTAGCCCCCAGCCCCGAGCCCCGACTGTGTTATCGTTTTCGGCCAGAGGAGGCTTATGAGGAAGGTGCTGCGCCTGCTGCCGCTCGCCATCGTCGCGTGCGGGCTCGTCGCCGGCCCGGCTGCCGCCCAGACCTCGACCGAACTCAAGGTCGGTGATCAGGCGCCGGACTTCACCCTTCAGGCCACTGACGGCAAGACCTACACCTTGAGCAGTCTCAAGGGCAAATGGGTCGTGCTGGCGTGGTTCCCGAAGGCGTTCACGGCCGGTTGAACGGCCGAATGCAACTCGCTCCGTGAGAGCGGGGGACTGATTCGGAAGTTCGACGCGGCGTACTTCATGATCAGCGTCGACACCCTGGCCGACAACAAGGCGTTCGCCGAGAAAGAGCACGCCGACTTCCCGATGCTCGCGAACCCGGACAAGAAGGTGGCCTTTGCGTACGGCGTGATTCCCG
The DNA here is from genome assembly GCA_035259385.1 of Vicinamibacterales bacterium. Classification (GTDB taxonomy): domain Bacteria; phylum Acidobacteriota; class Vicinamibacteria; order Vicinamibacterales; family CAVVIG01; genus QHWK01. The sequence continues at coordinate 51,093 of DATFWL010000130.1, forward strand.
CCGACGCGTCGCCGGAGCGCCAGTTCGCGCGTCGTTACACCTTCTACATCGATCCGACCGGCAAGATCGCGGACATCGACAAGGCGGTGAAGCCGGCCACATCCGGCCAGGACATCGTCACGCACCTGGAAGCGTTGAAGGTTCCGGAAAAGAAGTAGCGCCCGGACGTAGCGCGAAGGCTTGACGCGAGTGACAGATGCTCGCGAGGCCGCCTTCGCGCTGCCCCATCGCTAGAAACAGCTGGTCGCGGCGATCTCGTCCCGCTTCCTCTTGAACGCAGCCGCCCAGTCGGCCACACTGCCTCCGCTCTCCCCGTTCAATCCCGGCTTTTCTCCAAACCGCGCGGCGAGGAAGAGATCCTGAATCTGCGTGTCGGTGAGCTCGCCAAGCAGATCCGAGAGGAAGCTGCGGCCGACTTCCGAGATGATCGGATTGATCAGCGTGCCGCTCTGCGATGGCGGCATGTTCGCGACGCAGTGCGCCTCGTCCTTCCAGATCGGTGTGCGCGACCACTCACGAAGGTTCGCGCTGCTCCGGTCCGCGCTGTTCACCAGCGTCGCGGTGCCGAAGGTGAGGCCGAGATCGTGGATCAGCATGAACGTCGCCGGACATGTTCCGAGCTCGTGCTTCGACGTGTCCTCGTCGACGCAGATCAGTTTCTGCTGTTCCGCCTTGTTGTCGGTGTGCTGCAGCATCACGGCGAGCAGTTTCAGCGCGTCTCGGTGGGCGAGCGGCGCGCCGCCGGCGCGCTCGTCGACGCGATCCAGTTCCGGCCACGCCCACCCCGGCCCGACGCTTGGCGCTTCCATCTCGCGGCCGGGCATCTTCCGCTCGATGGCCGCGTAGTCGAAGCGCGCCTCGCCGTCGGCAACGCGATCGCCGTGGAGCGTGCTCGGGCAGCCCCGGCAGATCACATGAACGGGGTAGAGCACGTCAGCGCCGAAGCCGAGCGCCCAGAACAGACGCGTCGCGGCAACGCCCGCGAAGATCTCGTTGTTGTCGCGTCCGTACCGGACCTTCAAGCGATTGTCGTCCGGCAGTTCGCACCCGAACTTCGGCGTCGTGCCAGTGAACGCTTCCTTGTAGTACCGGCACGTGACCGTCGCGTTCGGCGCGAAGGCGCCTTTACCCTGCGGCCCGCGCGTCACGTTCATCGATCGGATGTCGGTGCGCCGCCAGACCTGCGCGTGCCTGATCGCGGCCATGCGTTCGTCCGCGGTGATGTACGCGCGATCGGGGTGGCGGCTGAGCCCAAGGTTGGCGCACCCGATCGCCAGCGCAGAGGCGATCAACGCACCAGTCACCAATTGAGTACGCACCAGTCGGGCTGAATTGCAAGAAGGGGTCCAATCGAGTCCTTGCGACGATCTCGAACGGTTGTGACCCCGAAGAGCTCGAACCACGTACGCCGATCGCCCGCGTGTCTGCCGACACACGCCGTGCGCTCGCCGACACGAGGGTTGCGCCGTCGAACCGAGTCGAATCAACTAGTTGCGTGTGGCGATGCGGTTGCTCTCCGAGTGTCCGGGCTCGTCGACCGGCGCAGCGTCAGCGGCGGCGGTGAGCCGGATCGGAGGCAGACCATGTTGTTCGTGAAGTACGTGCTGACGGCGATGGCAATCGGGTTGTTCGGCGCAGCCGCCGCGGTGATCGCGATCGACGTCGCCGGCGCGTTGCGCGCCGCGCAGGCGGTGAGGGTGCGCTGGCGGACGGCGGCGCGGCTGGCACTGCTGGCGTGGGCGCCGCTGCTGCCGGCGCTCAGCATTCTCGTCGTGCCGAGCGGCATGGGTGCGGTGCGCGTGAGTCAGCTGTCCGGAACACTGTCGGGCACGCTGTACCCCGGAACTCATTTCATCCTGCCGCTGATGCACCGCGCGGAACTGTTCAACATCCGCGACCAGGTGTTCGCGACCAATCCGGGTGAGGGATCGAAGGATCAGGCGCCGGTGCTGAAGGTGTACAGCCGGGAAGGATTGCCGATCGGTCTCGGCGTCTCGGTGCGGTATCAGCTGGATCCGCAGCGGTTGTCGTACGTCGAGAGCAGTCTGCCACGGCCGGTTGAAACCGAGATCATGCCGCCGGTGGTCGCCAACGCGTTCCGTCAGACCATCTCCGGTTACCTGGTTCGCGACGTCTTCTCGGCCAGGCGCGAAGAGGTGCGGCGGGCGGCCGCCGAGTCGATCACCAGGCGGCTCGCGTCCGACGGCATCATCGTCAAGGAGGTGATGCTGCGCGACGTGTCGCTGCCGCCCGAGTACGCGAAAGGCCTCGAAGGCCTGCTGCTGAAGGCGCAGGAGAACGATCGCCTGTCGATCGATCTCGAGGTGAAGCAGAAGCTCGTGCGCACGGCGGAGCTCGAGGCGGAGGCGCTGAAAATGCGCCACGTCAAGGAAGCCGAGGGCCGCGCGCAGATCACCGTGCTCGAAGCCAAGGCGCAGGCCGATGCAATGCAGCACACGCTGCCGCTGAAGGAGAAGCAGATTCAGCAGAGCCGCCTCGAAGCCGAGGCGCGCAAAGAGGCGACCGTCAAGAACGCGGAAGCGGCAGCCGCGGCGAAGGTGATCGACAGCAAGGCGGAGCTCGAGAAGCGGAATCTGCTCGCGCAGGCCGACGCGCAGCGCGTGCGCGTGATGGCCGTCGCCGACGCGGAACGAATGAAGTCCGAAGCGCAGGTGCTGAACGAGAGTCCGCTGCTGATTCAGAAGATCGTCGCCGAGCGGCTCTCCGACAAGGTGCAGATCATGATGGTGCCGATGGACGGCAAGTTCTTCTTCACGAACGACGTGCTGAAGACGACGCCGATTGGTGGCTTCGGTGCGCCGCCGCTCGCACGGCACTGACATGACGGTGCTATCATTCGCGGCCGTGGGCTTCCACGGCCGCGAGTGGTGGCCGCGCCTGACGCTGGCCGCCCTCGCGCTCACCCCGCTTTCGATGCCCGCCTCGGCGCAGCCCACCGCAGCGTTCGTGGATCTCGCGTCGGAGTTCGCCGCGTCGATTGCGGGAGCCCTCGGCCCCGCCGCGGCCGTGCGGCTCACCTTCGCGCCCGATCCGTCGCGCGTCGAGGCCGAAGTCGTACGCCTCCTCGCCGCGCGCGGCGTCCGTGTCACCGACAGCGCCGATGCGACGCCGGTGGCCGCAGCGTGTGCGACGAACCTGCGCGAGCGGGTCTGTGCAGCGGAGATCGGTCGCGGCGCCGCCCGCCGCGTCGTCATGACGACGCGGCCGCGCGGCGGAGCGGCCGACGGGGACGCCGATCCGATCGTCGCCATCGAGCTGCGGCCGATCTATACGCAGCGCCGTCCGATGCTCGACGTCGCCACGGCCGGCGATCAGCTGCTCGTCCTTTCATCCGAGTCGGTCACGCTCGTCGCCGGCGCGACGCCGGCGGACCTCGGCGGCCGTCCGACCGCGTCGAAGCCGATTACGACGGCGCGCGTCTGGCCGCGCGACGTGCGCGGCCGGCTGCGCGTCGTCGGGCCGACCTTCGCGGCATTTCTTCCGGGTGTGACCTGCCGCGGGACCATCAACCCGTTCACGCTCGTGTGCGCGGACGAGATCGAGCCGTGGCCGATCGGTCTCGACAACAGCGGGATCGCGCCGAGCCGCAACGCGTTCTCGACGGCGGACGGGTTCGCGTTCTACGAAGTGGCGCCGCTCGACCGGGGCCGCTTCCTGCTCGTGTCCGAGCGGAGCGCGCTCACGATTCTCGACAACGGACGTCGTACGGCGGCGCGCGGCGAGACCGCCGATCACGCCGCCGGGTTCCTGGAGAGTTGCGCCGCCGCGCCGTACGTCGCCCTCGACGGGCGGACCTCGGATGCCGGCGCCGACACGCTGCGGCTCTTCCGCGTCACGGATACCCGGTTGGTCGCGCAGTCATCGACGGTGACCGTCCCTGGCGCGCTGATCACGCTCTGGAGCGCGACTGACACAGGCCCGGCGACGGCCATCGTGCACGATCTCAACGCAGGACGGTATGAAGCCTTTCAGATCGCGCTGTCTTGCGCTCGCTAGCGTGCTGGCTGCCGGCGCAGCGCTCAGCGCGGCGCGGCCGCAGTATGGAGGGACGCTTCGCGCCGAAGTCGACACGCCGGTCAGCAGCCTCGATCCCGCGTCGGCCCCGTCCGAGCCGGGCCAGGAGACGACGCGCACGCGCCTCGCGACGCTCCTCTTCGAGTCGCTCACCGCGATCGAACCGGACGGGCTGCGGCCGGTGCTGGCCACCTCGTGGCAGGCCGACGTTCGTGGCACGCACTGGCGGTTTCGTCTGCGCAGCGGCGTCGTCCTGCACGATCGCACGACGCTCGAACCCTGGCAGGCGGCCGCGGCGATTCGGCACAGCGAGCCGGCGTGGACGGTGAACCCCGACGGCGACTCGATCGCGATCGACACGGGCGAGCCGGTGGCGGACCTGCCGTGGCTGCTCGCCGACGGCAGGCACGCGATTGTGATTCGAGCCGCCGGCGGCGCGCTGATCGGCAGCGGGCCGTTCCGCATCGATCACGTCGAGCCGTCCCGCCTCCTGCTCAAGGCACACGAGGGCTACTGGCGCGCGCGCCCGTTCGTCGACGCCGTGCAGATCGAGCTCGGCCGGAAACTCGACATGCAGCTCACCGACCTCGAGGGAGGCCGAACCGACATCGTCAACGTCCGCGCGACCGACGTGCGACGGCTCACGCGCCGCGGTCTGCGCGTCGAGGCATCGCGTCCGCTGGAGCTCGTCGCGCTGATCTTCGAGCCGCATCGCGCGGCTGACTCGGCGATCGCGTGGCGCCGCGCGCTGGCCGCCACGATCAACCGCGATGCGATCGGTGCCGTGGTGCTGCAGGGGCAGGCGGCACCGGCGCGTGCGATCCTGCCTGAGTGGATCTCAGGCTACACGCAGGTCGTCGCGCCCGCCGAGGGTCCGACGCTCGCGGCGCCTGCCATCGCGGCGCTGCCGATCGACCAGCGGACCGTCCTCCTGCGGGTCGACCCGGCGGACGCCGTGACGCAGGCGATCGCCGATCGGCTGGCGGTCGACGCGCGCGAGGCGGGCTTCACGGTGAAGGTGCAGGCGCCGGTCGGTCTCGCGCCTCGCGCCGATGCGCGGCTCATTCGTCTTGCCGTGCCGGCCACGACGGCCGACCGCGCGTTCGCCGAGACGGCGGCGCGGCTGACGGTGCGCGGCTGGCCCGCGATCACGCTGCCGGGTGGGACGACGCTCGACGCGACGTATCGTGCCGAGCAGACGCTCCTCGATCGCCTGATCGTCGTCCCGATCGTTCATCTCCCCGAGTTGTACGGCGTCAGCGAGCGTGTCGGCTCGTCGCTGTATCCGGCCGCACGCGCGATCGGCGGCTGGGATCTCGCCGATCTCTGGCTGCAGGGCGGACGGCCGTGACGCTCCGCGCGCGGCTGTTCGTGCTCGTCGGCCTCGTCGTCGCTGTCTCCGTGGCGCTGGTGACGATCACCATTTCCGCTGCGGCGCGGCGATCGTTCGAGGCGCTCGACCGTCAAAGGACGAGTGCTCTGATTGCGCAGTTCAGGCGCGAGTTCGTGCTGCAGGGCGACGACGTCGCACGCCGGATCGATCGGCTCGCGGCAAGCGACGTGGTGCAGCGCACCGCCGTTGACCTGGCCAGGCACGGCGATCCCGCGCCGTTTGCCGGCGACGCGGCGCCGATGGCCGCCGCTCAGGGACTCGACTTCTTCGATCTCGTTGCCGCCGATGGCACGATCATCTCGTCGGCGGAATGGCCTGCACGCTTCGGGTATCGACATCCCTGGGCGACGACGCTGCACGCCGGCGCCGCCGCATTTCTGCAGACGATCGAGTTGCCGCACGAGACCGCGCTGGGGCTCGTCGCCGTCAGGCAGGTGTCGGCGGGCATCGGTTCGTTGTACATCGGCGGCGGGGAGCGGCTCGATCAGCAGTTTCTGCGCACGCTGCGGCTGCCCGACGGGATGCGGGTGTTTCTGTACCGCAACGTCGAGCCGGAAGTCTCGCGGCAGCAACTCCTCGACGTCTCCGGCCAGGCGACGGCGCCGGCGCCGATCGAGCCGCTGATCGCGCGCGTCCGGCAGACCGCGCAGGAGGCGAGCGACACCATCGAATCGACCGATGGAGCAGAGTTCGTCTCGGCGATCCCGCTGACCGGATCGAGCGGCGAGGTGCTCGGCGTGCTTCTGCTCGCCAGCTCGGGCCGTGAGCTCGCCGCGCTGCTGTCGCGAATCCGCTGGAGCGGCGTCGGCTTCGGCGTGCTCGGCCTGATCGTGGGCGCGGCGCTGAGCTACGCGGCGGCGACGCAGGTGACACGTCCCGTCGAAGTCGTGGCCGAGGCGGCGGACCGGATCGCGGGCGGCGACTGGGACGCGCGCGTCGGCGAGGTGAGTGCCGGGCGCGAGATCGACGCGCTCGCCCGTGCGTTCGACACGATGGCGGCCCACCTGGTCGAGCAGCGCGATCGTCTGGTCCAGGTCGAGCGGGTGGCCGCCTGGCGCGAGCTGGCGCGCCGGCTGGCGCACGAGCTGAAGAACCCGCTGTTTCCGCTCCGCATCACGCTCGACAACCTGCGCCGGGCGCGCACGCTGCCGGCGCACGAGTTCGAGGAGGTGCTCGACGAGAGCCTGGCCACTCTCGACACCGGCTTCAGGAACCTGAACGTCGTCGTCGGACGCTTCGGCGATTTCGCGCGGATGCCGGCACCGATCTTCGAGGACATGTCGCCGAATGCGATCGCCGAGCAGACGCTCACGCTGGTCCGGTCCCAGATCGAGGCTGCCGATCGTCCCGCGATCCGTGTGACGCTCGACCTCGACCCGGCGTGCGGCACCGTGCGCGCGGACGGTGAGCAGATGGGACGGGTGATGCACAACCTCGTGTTGAACGCGGTTGACGCGATGCCCACGGGCGGCGACCTGACGATTCGCACGCGGCCGGTCCCCACCGGCGTCCGCATCGACGTCGCCGATACGGGAGAAGGACTCACCGACGAGGAGCGCGCGCGCTTGTTCACGCCGTACTACACCACGAAGCAGCACGGCACCGGCCTCGGCCTGGCGATCGTGCAGTCGGTCGTCGCCGATCACTCCGGCCGCGTCTGGGTGGACAGCGCGCCCGGCCGCGGTTCGACGTTCCACATCGAGCTGCCGCGCGCGCCGCGCGACGCGGCGAAGGGCGTACCGGCATGACCCGCGTGCTGATCGTGGACGATGACCAGTCGACGCTCGCGTCGCTCGCGCGGGCGTTCCGCCTCGCCGGCTACGAGGCCACGGTGTGCGACCAGGCGTCACGCGCGATCGCGCTCCTGCAGCAGGAGCGCTTCGACATCGTGTTCTCCGACGTCGTGATGCCGGGCAAGGACGGCCTGTCGATGCTCGCCGATCTGCGCGAGCTGGGGGTGACGACGCCGATCATCATGATCTCCGGTCAGGCGACGGTGGACGCGGCGGTGCGCGCGACCAGGCTCGGCGCCGCGGATTTTCTCGAGAAGCCGATCTCCTCCGACAAGCTCCTCCTGACCGTCGAGAACACGCTGCGGATCGCGCGGCTCGAGGAGGAGAACCGGCAGCTGCGCCGGCGCGTCGGCCGGCACGAGCTGGTGTGGAAGAGCGATGCCATGCAGCGCGTCATGGCGCAGGTCGATCGCGTCGCGGCGAGCGAATCGCGGGTGTGCATTCTCGGCGAGACCGGCACCGGCAAGGAGCTCGTGGCGCGCGCGATTCACGAGCGCAGCGCGCGGCGGGAGCGTCCGTTCGTCAGCGTCAACTGCGCGGCCGTGCCCTCGGAGCTGATCGAGTCGGAGCTGTTCGGCCATGAGAAGGGCGCGTTCACCGGCGCCGCGGCGCGGCACCTCGGCAAGTTCGAGCAGGCGCATGGCGGCACCCTGTTCCTCGACGAGATCGGCGACATGCCGGCGGCGATGCAGGCCAAGCTGCTGCGCCTCCTGCAGGAGGGCGAGCTCGAACGCATCGGCGGCGAGCGCCCGATCGTCGTCAACAGCCGCGTCATCGTCGCCACGCACCGGGATCTCGATGGGCTCGTGCAGAAGGGAACCTTCCGCGAAGACCTGTATCACCGCGTGTTCGTCTTCCCGATCACGCTGCCGGCGCTGCGCGAGCGGCCGGGCGACATCGCCGTCCTCGCCGAGCACTTCGCCGGCCTCGTGGCGGAGCAGAACGGGTGGAAGCCGCGCGGGTTCGATCGTGCGGCGCTCGACGAGCTGGCGCGCTACACGTGGCCCGGCAACGTCCGCGAGCTGCGGAATGTCGTCGAACGGCTGCTGCTGCTCACCGACGGTACGATTGGCGCCGACGCCGTGCGCGAGGTGCTGACGTCGCGTCACGCGAAGGCGCATGCGAGCACCGCGACCGGCACCGGGACGCTGGCGAACCGTGTCGACGCGTTCGAGCGCGACGTCGTGCTGAACGAGTTGGCCGCGCACGGCTATCGCGTCGCGGAGACCGCCCGCGCGCTGGGATTGGAGCGGAGTCACCTGTACAAGAAATGCGCGCAGCTGGGGATCGATCTCAAGGCCGAACGCAGCTCGTGACGAATGGACGTAGCGCGAAGGCCTTGGCCGAGCGACCGTGTGATCGCGGCCCGCTGACACTCGGCTGAAGCCTTCGCGCTACGTCGATACGGAAAATCCGCGCAGCGGCGGGCAACGACGCGTTCGACGTCTGTGCGTGGCTGCTGCCAGAGTGGACAATGCTCTAGTCATGGAAGTGCTGGTCCTGTTCGCCGTGCTGATCGTGGCGTTTCCGTATGTGGCTGCGATCGTGAACTGGGGGCGAACGGCAGACCTGCGCCGACGTCTCGCCGACCTCGAGGAGCTGTCGCGCCGGCAGGAAGCGGCGATCGCTGCGCTCACGCAGCGCCTGCGGGAGGCGAAAGCAGCGGCCGCACCGCCGGCGGCCGCTGAGCCGCGTGCGGCAGCTCCACAGGCGCTGCCGCCGGTGCCGGTCGTTCCGAAGCAGACGGCGCCGCCGGCCCCGCCGCGTGTTGTTGAGCCGGCTGAGCCGCCCCCAGCCGTCGCGCAGCCGTCGCTCGTGCCGCCGACAGCTGCGAAGCCGGCGGCGACGCCGTCAGTTCCGCCGGTGACACCAGCCGCCGCGCCGCCGGCCGCCGCGGCGCGACCGCCAGTCGCACCGCCGCCGCCGCCGCTGCCTCCGCCGCCTCCGCGACCACCGGCGCGCGAGCCGTTCGACTGGGAACGGGTCGTCGGCGTCAAGATGTTCTCAGCGGTCGCCGGCGTCGCGCTCGTGCTGGCGGCGGTGTTCTTCCTCCGCTACTCCATCGACCATGGATGGCTCGCGCCGCCGGTTCGGGTCGCGATCGGCGTGCTCGTCGGCATCGGGCTCCTGATCGCGTGCGAGCTCCGCGCCGCGCGAAAATATCCGGTGACGGCGAACGCGCTCGATGCCGCGGCGATCGCGATCCTCTTCTCGACGTTCTTCGCCGCTCACGCGCTCTGGCAGCTGATTCCAGCGACGGCGGCCTTCGGCCTGCTCGCGCTCGTCACCGGTGTCGCCGTGCTGCTGTCGATCCGGCGCGACTCGGTGTTCATCGCGCTGCTCGGGCTGCTCGGCGGCTTCGCGACGCCGATGCTGTTGTCCACCGGCGAGAACCGGCCGGTGCCGCTGTTCGCGTACCTGCTGCTCCTGAACCTCGGCCTCGCGTGGGTCGCCGCCCGGAAGCGGTGGCGGCTGCTGACGATCCTCAGCATCGCCTTCACGACGTTCTACCAGTGGGGCTGGGTGATCACCTTTCTCACCGCGAGCCAGCTGCCGCTGGCGATGGGCGTCTTCCTCGTCTTCTCGCTGACCGGCTTCGCGTCGATTCTGTTCACTGCCCCGGCCGCGCCGTCGACGGAGACGCCGGCGCTCGCGCGGGCAGGCCTTGCCGCGGCGGCGATGCCGCTCGTGTTTGCCGCCTATCTCGCTGCGGTGCCCGGATACGGCGCGCAACCGGGCCTCCTGTTCGGATTCCTCCTGATCGTGGACGCCGGCCTCTTCGCGGTCACGGTCTGGCGCCGCGATCCCTGGGCGCATGCGCTCGGCGCCGTGGCCGCCGGCGTCGTGTTCGCGACGTGGCTCGCGGTGTCGTACGCGCACGGCGCCTGGACCATCGCCATCGGGTTCGCCTCGGCCTTCATCGTCTTCTTCGCGCTGGCGCCGAGGCTTGCGGTGCGCGCGGGCCGGCCGCTCGAGGGACTGTCCGCTCGCGCCATCTACGCCGCGCCGATGCTGCTGTTCGTCTTCACCGCGATCGCGCGGATTGAGCCGGCGGCCGACGCGCCGGCCCGCCTGTTTGCGCCGATGCTCGCGCTGCTCGGCGTCATCACGTGGCAGGCGTTCGCACGCCGCGAGTTCCCGCTGTACTACCTGGCTGCGTTCTTTGCCGTCGTGTCCGAGGCAGCGTGGTCGGCGGCGCATCTCACGTCCGATCACCTGCGCGCGGCCATCGCCGTGTACGCGGCCTTCGGCATCCTCTACATCGGCGTGCCGGTGGCCGCCAGGCGCGCACGCGTGACGATGACGCCGCGGTGGGGCGGCGGCGTGGTACTGATTGCCAGCCTGCTGCTGCTCCTGTATCTCGCCGAGGGCGCGCACGCGGCGGCAGCGTTGTGGGGACTCGCGTTCCTGCTCGCCATCCTCAACGCAGGGCTCTTCGTCGAGAGCGCCTCGGGCGAACTGCCTGCGTTGTCGGTCGTCGGCGGCGGCGTCTCGTGGTTCGTGCTCGCGATCTGGTGGGGCAATGCTGCGGCCGCGGTCGGCCTCCTGCCGTCGCTGCTCTTCCTCGTCATGTTGACGTTGACGATGCTCGTCGGCTACGGGTGGAGTCACCGCCAGGCACGCAGCCGGAGCGATTTCGACCCGTCGCGGTCTGGATTCCGACCCGGCGCGTACCTGGGATTGATCGGCTACCTGTTCTTGTTCGCGATCGCGATCGATCCCGAATGGTCGGTGCCGCCATGGCCGTTGTTCGGTGCGCTCGCCGTGATGACGCTGGCGCTCACGACGACGTCGCTCGCAGTGGACTCGAGCCAGCTGCACGGCGCGGGCGTGGCGGCGGCGGCCATCGTGGTGTTCGCATGTTCAGTGGTCGCGGGCGCTCCGTGGGGGCCGACCCTGGTGGCGGCCGCGGAGGTCGTCGCCGCCTACGCGCTGGCCTGGGTGGCGGTGATGCGGGCGCGCGGATCGTGGCGGTTCGCCGCGGCGGGCGCGATCTGGACGCTCTTCATGGCGAGCCTGACGCTCGGCGAAGCGTCCGGCGCGTCCACGTCCATGCCGGTCGCGATCGTGGCGATCGTCGCCGCCGCAAACGTCGCGTTGATATTCGCGAGCGCGTGGTCCGCGCGGTGGGAGTGGGTCGCTCCGTCAGCGGTGGTCGCCGCCTGGTGGGTCGAGACTGCGTGGCATGAGCAGCACATCCGCACGATGGACTGGTCGGGGTCGTTCGCGCTCGCGCTCGTCCTGTACGCCGTCTTCGTCGCCTATCCGGTCGTGCTCGGACACCGCGCCCGGACGTCGCGGGATCCGTACATCGCGGCGATTGCCGGCAGCGCGCTGTTCTTCTTCACCGGGCGCACCGCGCTCGTGCAGGGCGGCTACGGTCAGTTCGTCGGCGCCGTCCCGGTGCTCGAAGGCGCGGTCAGCGCATTGCTGCTGCGCCAGCTGCTGCGCATCGAACCCAGCGGATCGCGCGACCTCGGCCGGCTCGCGCTGGTCGCCGGCGCGTCGCTCGCGTTCGTCACGGTCGCGATCCCGCTGCAGCTCCACAATCAGTGGATCACGATCGGCTGGGCGCTCGAGGGCGCGGCGCTCGCCTGGGTGTATCGCCGCGTCCCGCACCGCGGGTTGCTCTACTGGTCGTTCGCGCTGCTCGCCGCCGTGTTCGCGCGGCTGGCGCTGAACCCGGCGGTGTTCGTTTACGAGCCGCGCGGCCTTCGCGTGTTCAACTGGTACCTGTATGCGTACGCGGTCTGCGCGGCAGCGATGTTCGTGGCGGCGTGGTGGCTCGCCACGACCGACGATCGGATCCTGTCGCTGCCGCGGGCGTCGCGGCTGCTGCCGGCGGCGGCGGTGATCCTGCTGTTCCTGCTCCTGAACATCGAGATCGCCGACTTCTACGCGACCGGCCGCGAAATCGCGTTCCGCTTCGGCGTGACGCTGGCGCAGGACCTCACCTACACGATCGGCTGGCTGGCGTTCGGCATGCTGCTGCTGACCGGCGGCATCTACCTGCGGAACCAGCCGGCGCGCGTCACCGCCGTCGCATTGATCGCGATCACGGCGTTCAAGGCATTTCTGTACGACACCGGGTCGCTCGGCGGCCTCTATCGCGTCGGCTCGCTCGTCGGCCTCGCGGTGTCGCTGTCGCTCGTCGCGCTCGCGCTCCAGAAGTTCGTCCTGCATCCATCGGAAGGTCGCGCCTGATGAGAGCCGTCATGAAGATCGCCGCGCTGGGTGTCGCCGCCGCGACCGCTGCCGTCGCTGCGCAGCCCGCCGCGACACCGCCCCCCTTCCGCTTCGAGCGGCCGGTGACCGGTGGCGGCGGACCGCGGCGGCTGGCGATCGACCTGCCGCTGCTCGCGGGCGCGGCGCCGTTCCGCACGTCGGTCCGCGTCGGAACGCAGTCGTCGGGCTCGCTGCGCAGCGTGAACGCGTCCGACGGCCTGCGCGATCTCAGGTTCTACGACGCCGGTGGTGCCGAGGTCGGCTACGTGCTCGTCGCGGTGCCGACACCGGAGCCGGTGTTCAAGCCGGCGACGATTCGACCGATTGCGCCGGTCGAGACCGACACCGTGAAGACGAGCGGCTTCGAAGCCGATCTCGGTGAGCCGCTGCTGATCGATCGCGTCGACGTCGAGGGGCTCAGCGCGCCGTTTCTGAAGCGCGTGACGCTCGAGGGCAGCGGCGATCGCAGCCGCTGGACCGTGCTCGTGGCCGACGGCACGCTGTTCGATCTGCCCGACGAGCGGCTCCGCCATACGATGCTGCGTTTCGCGCCAGGGACGTTCCGGTATCTCCGGCTGACCTGGGACGATCGCCACAGCGCGCGCATCGTCCAGACGCCGACGGCTGCGGCCGGAACCCTGCCGACGGCGCCGCCGCCGCCGTTGACGGCCGCCATGTCGTTCGAGCGGCGTCCGAGCGAGCCGGGACGCAGCCGGTTTCGCATCAACCTGCCGGCGGGCCACCTGCCGATCGCCGCGCTCGAGCTCGACGCCGGCGGCGGCCACATCCTGCGCGAGGCGCGCGTCTTCGAGCAGCAGCTGACGGCGGCGCAGCTTGCGCCGCGGCTGCTCGGCCGCGCCACGCTTCGCCGCGTCGTGCGCGACGACGTGACCGCCTCGGCGCTGCAGCTGCCAATCGATCCGCCAACCGAGGCGCAGCTCGATCTCGAGGTGGACGACGAGGACAATCCGCCGCTCGATCTGCGCGGGGTCACCGCCGTGTTCGCCGAGCTGCCGTGGATCTATCTCGAGGCGCCGGCCGGCGGCCTCACCGCGCGCTACGGCAACAGCACGCTCGCCGCGCCGCACTACGATCTCGAGGCCGAGCGCAGTCAGATTCGCATCGAGGCGATCGCCGACGCGTCGTGGGGCGAGCCGCGCGCGCGCAGCGAGGACGAGAACGCGCGGCCGGCGCCGCCGCTTCCGACCTTTGGCGCCTCGCTCGACCTCGGCCTGTTCACCTACGTCCGCGCGGTGCCTGCCGGCGAGGCCGGCCTGATCGCGCTGCCGCTCGACGTGCAGGTGCTGGCGCACTCCGCCGGCGTCGGCCGTCGGTTCAGCGATCTGCGCGTGGTGGACGATGCCGATCGCCAGATTCCGTATCTGCTCGAACAGCTTGCGGAGCCGCTGTCGGTGGACGTGGCGCTCGAGCACGTCGCGTCTGCGCCAGCGACGCTGCCTGCCGTGCGATCCGGCCGCAGCGTGTACCGGCTGACGTATCCGGCCGAGGATCTGCCGCCGGCGCGGCTGGTGATGACCACGCCGGCGCGCGTGTTCGACAGGCGGGTGACGCTCGGCGAGCAGCGCGATCGCGACGCCCGCCGCCGCGATCCATGGTTCCAGATGCTGGGCACGGCAGCGTGGCGTCACTCGGATCAGGATCGGCCGGCGCGCCCGCTGACGATCGATCTCGCGCCGCCGCGGTCGCGCGACCTCTTCGTCCTCGTCGACGAGGGCGACAACACACCGCTGCCGATCGAGTCTGCGCGCCTGCTGCTGCCCTCGTACCGGATCCGCCTGTATCGGGGGACCGGCACGGCGCTGCGGGTCGCCTACGGCCGTCGCGATCTGCCGCCGCCGCAGTACGATCTCGCGCTGCTCGCGCCGCAGGTGCTCGGGGCGTCCGCGCGCGAAGTGCGCCTCGACAGCGAACACGCGGTCGCGGCGGCGGCGCAGGCGTCGGCACTCGTGTCGGCGCGCTTCTTCTGGATCGCGCTGGCCCTCGCCGTCGTCGTGCTCGTCGGGTTCATCGTCCGGCTGCTGCGCCAGGCGTAGAGGCGCGGCTACGCCGGGCGATCGCAGATCGTCCCGAACGCGAACCCTTTCGCACGCAGCTCCGGAATGAGGCGGGCGGCGGCTTCGACCGTGTGGCGCTGATCGGCGAACGGGGCCGACTCGTCGCCGTCGTGCATCACGATGATGTCGCCGTTCGACACGCGCGGAGCGATCCGGTTGACCACGGAATCAGCGGTGCGCGGCCGGAACCAGTTCCAGTCCCACAGCATCCAGCTCCAGCCGATCAGGCGGTGATCGATCTGTTCGAGACCCTGGTACATCGGCCAGCTGCGCCAGCCGGCGTGCGGACGGAACGCCGGGCACGGGCGATAGCCGGCGACGTGCTCGATGTGATCGGCGGCGGCGATCAGCGTCTGCGCGAACGTGCGGGCGCTCATCAGCATGTAGGCGCGCGTGGCCGAGTGCAGCGCGACCGCATGGCCGTCGACGAACATCCGCCGGACCAGTTCGGCAGTCTGCTCCGTGACGTGCCGATCGATCAGGAAGAAGGTCGCACGCGTCCGCTCGCGCGCGAGCAGGTCGAGCAGATCCGGCGTGGTCGTCGGGTTCGGCCCGTCGTCGAAGGTGAGATAGATGGTCGGCGGATTGCGCTTCGGCATGTGCCAGACGACGCGGTCGCCGCTGATCGCGTCGAACAGGAACGGCGCCGGGGCGGTGTGCGCCAGCGCCAGCACGCCGACTGCGACCGCAATGAAGAACCACATCACAGCAATCAAGAATTAGGAAGTAAGAATTAAGAATTCGTGGCTCGCATTGTGATGCATCGAAGCACAGGACGAATTCTTAATTCTCAATTCTTACTTCTTAATTTCTCCGTTCCGGCACTCCCGGCATCAGCTCCTCCAGCGCGCGCTTCAATGCCTCCATCCCGCGCCGATCGCCTCGATAATGGCCCATGCGCACGACGACCAGATCGTGCGTCGGATCGATGATCGTGCGCTGTCCGCCGGCACCGTTGGCGAAGTATGCCGACTTCGGGAGCGGCCATGCGCCGTCCCCGTTCACCCAGAACAAGCCGCCGTACACCGGCTGCTTCCAGGCAGGCGCCGGCGTGCTCACGAACGTCGCCCACCCTTCTGGCAGCAGGCGCTGGCCCTCCCAGATGCCGTCCTGCAGATAGAGCTGTCCGATGCGCGCCCAGTTGCGCGCGGTGCCGTAGTCGTAGCCGGTGAGCAGGAAGTTGCCGTACGGATCGGTCTCGAGCACCTGACGGCGGATCCCGATGCGATCGAACAGCGCGCGCTGCGGCCACGTCAGGTACTCCTCGCCGCGCCTGGTGACCGCCTGCTTCACGAGCCAGCCGATCATCAGCGGATCGGAGTTGCGGTAGCGCCCTTCCGTATTTGGCGGGAACTGCAGCGGGCGCGTCATCGAATGATCGAACGCGTCGATCGCCCCGGTGTAGATCAGCGTGTGATCGGGGTAGCCCTTGTCGACGCTGTAGTCGGGATCCTGGCCGGCGATGAACCGCAGGCCGCTGCTCATGTGGAGCAGGTCGGCGATCCGGATCGCTCCGCGCGGATCGCCCGGCTTCCGCCACTCCGGGACCGGCACCGGATCGTCGACCTTGTAAACGCCGTCCTTCACGAGCAGCGCGAACAGTGTCGCGGTCAGGCTCTTGCCCATCGACCAGCTTTCGAGCTGCGTGTCCTTCGTGATGCCGGGCATGTAGCGCTCGCCGACGATCTGACCCTTGTGGACGATCACGACCGCCGCCGTGAGCGCCTCGGGATCGGCGAACGCGAGATCGAGCGCCTTGTCGACGCGCGCGCGATCCATGCCGGTTGGCGCGGCATGCGTCGGCGGCGCGTCGCCCATCGGCCACGGCTGTGACGCCGCGTCGGGCAGGCGCGTCTTCACCGCGACCGGCGTGAAGGAGATGCCGTCGTGCCCCTCGGGATGGATGATGCAGCCCTGATCGCCGTAGAACTTCGCGATGCGCGCGATCGAACCGTGCGTCATCCGCACCAGCTTCTGTGCGCGATCGACCGTGTAGCGGACGCCGGCGCGATGCTCGTCGGGGAAGAGAAAGTAGCCGCTGTTCGTGAAGGCTTCCGCCGGATCGCGCTCGGAGACGAACACCGCGGAGCACAGCACCTTGGCGTAACCGGCAAGGCCGAGGCTGAGCGGCGTGATCCCTTCCGGCGCAAAGGCCGCCGGCCGCCGCGGCGCGGCCTGCCGCGCGACTGCCGACGCCGTGAACGCGACAACGAGCAACAGCAGCGTTAGTTTGCGCATGGCAGGCTCCTGTGACGTCCGGCTAAGCCCTTGGTTTCAGTCGCGCCGTGATCTGATCACGACGCCAGGTTCAACGTCCTCGCCTCTGCTTTGAGTGCCGTCCACCGCGCCAGCAGCGCGATCCACGTCCTGCCGCCGTCGGTGGAGCGGTAGCTGACCGTGCTGGCGATGATCACGGTATCGGGATAGGGAATCTGCTGGCCGTCGCGAAGGCCGAGATGCGTCCAGGTCTTGCCCGCGTCGATCGACGTGTAGATACCGTCGCCGACCGAGAGATCCGGCCGCGTCAGTCCTTCGCCGCTGCCGACGTAGACGACGTTCGGATCCGACGGCGCAACCGCGATCGCGCCGACCGATCCGGTCGGCTGGTCGTCGAAGATCGGCGTCCACGTCCGGCCGAAGTCGGTCGTCTTCCAGACGCCGCCGTTGACGGCGCCGATGTAGAAGACGTTCGGCTGCATGCGCAGGCCGGTGATGGCCTTGGTGCGGCGGCCGCGGAACGGACCGATCGGACGCCAGCGCATCTCGGCGAACGACGCGACGTTCGCCGGCTGCTGCCGTGCGGAGGGCTGTGCCGGCCATCGCGCGGCGGCAATCAGGCCGACCCCAGCCAAAAAGGCGAGCGTCTTGGTGTTTGCGGACATGAAACCTCACCACGCCGCCACCGGACGGCCTGGCCGCTCACTATACAATGGCGCCGCGCGGCCGACGGAATCACGACGTTCGGTCGTCTTCTCTGTGCCCGTCTCTGCGGTTCATTGTCGGAGGATTCGATGGCGCGAGGTGTATTCCGAGAGATGCTGGCCGAGTTCTTCGGCACGTTCACCCTGATCGTCTTCGGCGTCGGCGTCGTCGCGCAGGCGGTGCTGAGCCGGAACAGCGCCGGATCGTATCTGTCGATCAACATCGCCTGGGGACTCGCGGTCGCGATGGGATGCTACGTGTCGGCCGGCGTGACCGGCGCGCACCTGAACCCGGCGGTGACGCTCGCGCTCGCCACACGCCGGGGGTTCCCGTGGAACAAGGTCGCGCCATATGCGCTCGCGCAGGTCGCGGGCGCGTTCATCGCGTCGGCCGTCGTCTTCGTCACCTATCACGAGGCACTCAGCGCCTTCGACGGCGGCGTGCGCCAGGTCGCCGGCGCGCAGGGCACCGCCGGAATCTGGGCGACCTATCCGCAGCCGTTCCTGAGCACGCTCGGCGGATTCGTCGATCAGGTCGTCGGCACGGCGCTGCTCGTCTCGGTGATCTTCGGCATCACCGACAGCCGAAATTCGCCGGCGCCGGCGGGTCTTGCGCCGGTCGTCGTCGGCCTGCTGGTCGTGCTCATCGGCGCGACGTTCGGCTTCAATTCCGGCTATGCGATCAATCCGGCGCGAGACTTCGGGCCGCGGCTGTTCACGTTCGTCGCCGGCTGGGGCGGCGGGGTCTTCACTGCGGGGAACGGGTGGTGGTGGGTGCCGATCGTGGCGCCGTGTGTGGGCGGCGTACTCGGGGCGTGGGTCTACGACGCGCTCGTCGGCGACCGGTTCCCCGTGCGGCAAGGGGCAGCGGAGATCGCGTAGGGACGGGGCCCGGGGCTCGGGGCAAGCTGATGCTCGCCTTCCGTTTCTGGGCGAGCGAACACCGGGGCCGCCGCGCTGTGACAGCTAGCCCCTAGCCCCAGCCCTTGGCCCCGTCATGCTGTGACAGCTAGCCCCCAGCCCCCCTAGCCCCGACTCGCGCAGCGTCACGGAGTCACCGCTGCGCTCTTGAAGATCGGCGCCGCCTCGCGCAGCGCTTCCACCAGATACCCATAATCGAACGCCGCCCAGTACGCCTTCGCCTTCGATCGATCCTCCAGCGCATTCAGCAGCGGCGCGCTCATCTCCGGGTGCTCGGCGGCGTAGATCGCCGCGCGGCGCAGCGTCTCCATCCGAACGTTGATCGCAGTCGACGGCACGAGAATCGCGAGCGTGTCCTCGACGAGATGCGATACGTCGTACTTCGGATCCATCGCGCGCCAGCTGCCGCTGCCCATCGGCAGCGACCTGGCTGATCCGATCGCAAACGGTTCGCACAGGAGCGGTGGTCCTGCCAGCGCAGGGCGCGCGACTGACACAGCGAGGAATGCGAGAGCGGTGGTACTCAGAAGACGGTGTCGTGCCATCGATGCCTCCTGCCCGACAAGACGACCATCTCAGGTGCAGTGTTAACGGCACTCGGTTTGCAGCCGCGACCTGATCGATGACCTTTCGTCTGGGCCGTTCTGTCGCGGCTCTGCTGATCGCATCGGCAACCATGGCCTCGTGCGGCCGTCTTGCGTCGCCGTCCGACGTGCGCGCGAAGACGGCACTACAGAGCGCGGTCGACACCACGCCGCCCGCGTTCGTGACCGATGCTGGAAAGCGAGGGCAGAAGGCATGGAAGGAGGAGCAGCGCTTCTACCAGGAGCGAGGCTATCAGCTCGCCTGGAGCGACGGCCGCCGCCTGCGCCGCGAGTTCGACGCGCTCGTGCGCGCGCTGCGTGCCGCCGATCAGGAAGCGCTGGAGCCGGCAGATTACGGCGTCGATGATCTTGCCGCTGCGCGCGATCGGTTCACGCGCGATGCGGCGATCGACCTCGACCTGCGCGCATCGTTCGCGTATGTGCGCTATGCCTGGGATCTGACGCACGGCGCGATCGATCCGGAAGATGTCGATCCGACGTGGCATGCGACGAAGCGGGGACTCGAACTCCCTGACGTCCTGCAGTCCGCGGTCGGCGGCGGCCAGGTCGAACAATCGCTTCAGGCGCTGGCGCCGGCATCTCCAGAGTATCGCGGACTGAAGCGCCAGCTCGCGCTCGCGCGCACGAGGGGCGACGCCGCCGCAGTGCAGCAGATCGCGATGAACATGGAGCGCTGGCGCTGGCTCCCTGGCCACCTCGGACAGCGCTACATCATCGTCAACATTCCGGCGTTTCGGCTCGACGCGATCGAGAACGGCCAGAGCGTGCTCGACATGAAAGTCGTCACCGGCAAGAGAGGCAGCCCGACGCCGGTGCTCGCCGACACGATGACCACTGTCGTGTTCAGCCCGTACTGGAACATCCCGAGCACCATCCTCGAGAAGGAAATTGCGCCGAAGGCGGAGCAGGATCCGGAGTATCTGTCCAGGCAGCACATCGAAGTGGACGACAACGGGCGGTACCGCCAGCTGCCCGGCCACGGAAACTCGCTCGGCCGCGTCAAGTTCGCGTTCCCGAACCGCTACAACGTGTATCTGCACGACACGCCGGCGCAGGCGCTGTTCAATCGCGTCGCGCGCGACTTCAGCCACGGCTGCGTCCGGCTCGACGACCCCGAGGCGCTCGCGCGGTACGTGCTTCGTGATCAGCCGGAGTGGACGGCTGAGAGGATCGCAGCCGCGATGCAGCGCCGCACCGAGCGGGTGGTGAAGTTGAAGCAGCCGCTGCCGATTTACCTCGTCTACTTCACGGCGTGGGAGCAGGACG
This sequence comes from Vicinamibacterales bacterium, assembly GCA_035259385.1. Taxonomy (GTDB): domain Bacteria; phylum Acidobacteriota; class Vicinamibacteria; order Vicinamibacterales; family CAVVIG01; genus QHWK01. The sequence goes on from DATFWL010000130.1 coordinate 71,328, forward strand.
GCGGGCTGCAGACGGTCGCCGACGTGTACGGGCTCGACCGCCGTCACGGCGCTGCGAAAGGACAATGACGCGGTTCGTCCTCACGCTCGCCGCCGCCGCGGCGGCGCTGTTCGGCGTCGGCCTCGGCGCGGCCGGGCGATTCGACACCAGGACCGCCTCGTTCGCGCTGACGTTTCATGGCGAAACGTCCGCGTATCGCGACGCCGCGGTAGTGATCGCGCCCCGCGCGTCGGTGGTCATCGACGCGGTTGGCGGGCCGCCCGGCGATTTCGGCGCCACGACCGATGCCGGCACGCTGGTGCAGCAGGGGCAGCGCCAGTGGAAATGGACGGCGCCGGATCGCCCTGGCGCGTATCTCATCACCTTCGACGGACCCGGCAGGAAGGACTCGATCGCCGCACACGCGTTCGTCACTGTGCCGGCCGCGAGAGTCCGCAACGGCATGCTGAACGGCTACCAGATCGGCGAGTACCCGGCAACGCCGGCCAGCGGCAATCGCCTCTACCTGCCGCCGACCGGCTTCATCGAGGTGACCAGGGAGAACGAGAACACGCACGTATCGCCGCACTTCACGCTGAAGCAGTTCGTGTGCAAGGAAGACACGACGAAGAACTATCCGAAGTACGTGGTGCTGAAGGAACGACTGCCGATGAAGCTCGAGTTGGTGCTCGAGCACGTCAACGCGATCGGGTTCTCCGCCGACACACTGCATGTGATGAGCGCCTATCGGACGCCGTACTACAACCACGCCATCGGCGACGTGAAGTACAGCATGCATCAGTGGGGCAGCGCCGCCGACATCTACGTCGATCCGCAGAACCGGAACCGCATGGAGGATCTCAACCGTGACGGCCGGGTCGATAGCAACGACGCGAAGTTCCTGTACGACCAGATCGAGCGACTGCTTGCGCAGCCCGAGTACCGGAGATTCGAGGGTGGAATGGGCTTCTACCCGGCCACTGCGGCTCACCCGCCGTTCGTGCACGTCGACGTGAGGGGGACGGCAGCCCGATGGCAAGGCTGAAGCGGGCGCTGGTCGGCGCGCTGCTGGCGGCGCTGCTGTCGCCGCGCGATGCGCCTATTCGGTGCTCGCGCACGAAGCGAACCTCGACGCGCTCTGGGACCGCGCGATCGTGCCGCTCCTCGAGCAGCGTTTTCCGCGCGCCACGCGCGAAGACATCCGCAACGCACGCGCCTACGCCGACGGCGGCTCCGTCATTCAGGACCTGGGCTACTCGCAAGGAGCGCCGGCATGCAGAAAGGATTCGTAAGGATCTCGAGGCGCTGGAGGCGCACACGACGCGGTAATGTCGAGTCGCGGCGGCGGCATGCGCTGCCGACGGCGTCCCGTTCGACCGATGCCGATCCCGTGTCAGAATCGGTCGCCAGATGCGTTCGTTGTTGTCGGCGATCCTGAAAAGCTGCATTACAACCCTCATCGCGTTCATCGTCGCCGAGGCGGGCCTGCGCGCAGCCTACACCGCGCGCAACGCGATGGTCCGGCGCATTCCGTTGCCATACTCCGTCGGCGACGACTACGGTCCGATACCGCCGTGGCTCGATCGCATGCTGATTCTCGTGCCGGACGATCGACTGATCTGGCACAACCTGCCGAACGCGCATCACACCTACGTCGACATTTTCAGTCCGGCGCCGACCGACGCGTCGCGGATCGCGCTCCTGCGCCGCTTCAACCCGGCGCTGCCGGCTGAATTTCGCGACAGCCCGACGTGGACCATCACGCTCAACTCGCAGGGATTTCGCAGCGGCGAGTTCGGTGCGCCCCGCGCCGGCGCGCTTCGCGTCGCGTGCATCGGCGACTCGTGGACCTTCGGTATGAACGTCGAGCAGGACCGAACCTATCCGAGCCGGCTGCTCGCTGATCTTCGCGCCGCGCGAGCAGACGTGGAGGTCGAGAATTTCGGCGTCCTCGGCTACTCGTCGTTTCAGGGCCTGGAGCTCCTGAAGGCGCGCGTCCTCGACCGGCATCCCGACGTCGTCGCGATCGGATTCGGGATGAACGATTCCGAAGTGGCCGGGTACCGGGACCGCGACATGGTGTCGGCATCGCGTCCGCCGGTCGGCACACGGCTCCGCGAGGAGGCGGAGGAGCTCGAGCTCTACAAGCTGTTGAAGTACCTGGCGCTGACCCTCCGCTTCCATCCAAAGCCGATGGACGTTTTCCTGCGCGAGCAATCGAGAGATCGCGGATCCGGATCGGTCGACTACAGCACGATCGAGCCGTGGACACGCGTGTCCCCGCAGAACTTCGAGTCGAACCTGCGCGAGATGATCGCTCTGTCGCGGTCGACGGGCGCAGCCGTGATCCTGCTCGACAACGAGCTGTGGGCCGAGAGCCCGTATCGCACGCTTCTGAAAACCGTCGCCGCCGATACCAGGGTGCCGCTCGTCGACAGCCTGCAGCTCGTTAGCGACGCGCGCGCGAAAATGGAGCGCGCCATCGAAGCCCGTCTCGGCCTCGCCGCCCCTCCCGCCCCTCCTGCCCCTCCCGCCCTTCCTGCCCAAACCACCGTCATCTTCCGCGTCGCCAGAGGTCGATACGCCGTCCCGCGCGCGATCTCGATCGCCGGCACCGATCCCCAGCTTGGAGACGCGTCACCGAACACCGTGCTGATGCACGACGATGGGAAAGGCGGAGACGAGCGGGCGGGCGACGACGTCTGGAGTCTCGAGGCGACGTTCGCCGCGGGAACGCATCTTTCTTACGTGTACACGAACAGCGGGACGCCAGGGCGCTGGGAAGGGCTCGACGTCCCGCACATCCGCACCGTCGTCATTCCCGCATCTCCGGACGGCGCGCCGGTCTACCTGCCGATTGAAACGTTCGGCGAGATCTATATGCAGGCCGACGACTGGCACACCAACGCGGCCGGGTACGAGCTGATCGCGAGGGCAGTGGCCGACGCGATCGGCACGACGGTCCGGCCGAAGCCGGACCGTGCCGCAGTCAGGCGCGGCCGCAGCCGCATCGCCGGATCGTGATTCAGCCGATGCTCGCGAGCGATGCACGCGAGCGGAGGCGGGAACGGGTGGCCCTACATGTACCTGAAGTCGATACAGCAGTGGGCTTCAACCGGACCGTGACTCCAATCTTCCGTTCCTCAACCGCACGATCCGCGTCGCGAATTCCTCCGCGAAATCATCGTCGTGCGTCGAGATGACGAGCGTCCGCCCCTGTTGCCGCAGGCCGGCGAGCAACGCGCCGAGCTCGGCGCGGCGCTCGGGATCGAGCGAGGCGGTCGGCTCGTCCATCAGCAGCACCGGCGGGTCGACGGCCAACGCCCGCGCGATCGCGACGCGCTGCGCCTCGCCGCCCGACAACTGCCGCGGCAGCGCCTCGGCGCGGTGCTCGACGCCGAACGTCTTCAGCAGATCGAGGGCGCGCCTCTTCGCCTCGGCAGGCGACACGCCGTGCGCGTGGACCGGCGCCAGGCAGACGTTCGCGACGGCGGTCAGGTGCTCGAACAGGCAGTGAAACTGAAACACCATCCCGACCTTGCGCCGCAGCGCGTGCAGCGTTTTCCTCGACAGCTCGCTCCCGCCGGCGAGCGCGACGCCGTCGATCGTCACCGTGCCCGCGTTGAACCGTTCGAGCCCGGCAACCGCGCGCAGGATCGTCGTCTTGCCGGACCCTGACGGCCCCATCAGCGCGAGGATCTCGCCGCGCTCGACGGCGAGGCTCACGCCGTCGAGAATCGTCCGCGAGCCGCGCGCGAGCCGCAGGTCGGCAATCTCGAGCACCGTCACGGCGGGGTCACCCTCCACTGTCTCTCCATCCAGCGCGCGAGCGCCGCCAGCGGCAGCGACATCGCCAGATACAGCGCCGCGCACAGCGAGCCGGGGATCACCCAGCTGCCGAGATTGGTCGCGAAGATCTGCGTCTGCTTGGTGAGCTCGAGCACGGTGAGCACCGATACCAGCGATGAGTCCTTCAGCATCGCCACGAAATCGTTGGTCATCGGCGCGAGCGCGAGCCGGAACGCCTGCGGCGCGCGCACCAGCGTGAGCACCTGCCGCTCGCTGAGGCCGAGCGTCCGCGCCGCCTCGAGCTGCCCGACCGGGATCGCTTCCAGCGCAGACCGGTAGATCTCGCTCTCGTACGCCGCGTAGTTCAGCGCGAGGCCGAGCAGCGCCGCCGCGAACGCCGGCAGTCGAATCGCGGCGGCGAGGCCGTAATAGAGGACGAACAGCTGGAGCAGGATCGGCGTGCCGCGGATCAGCTCGACGTAGGCGGTGAGCGCGATCCGCGCCGGCCGTGCGCCGTACACGCGCCCGGTGGCAATCAGGACGCCGACGGCGATCGCGAGGCCCATCGACAGGCACGACAGCAGGATCGTGATCGCGGACGCGCGAAAAAGCGACGGCAGATAGCGCTTCGTCGCCTCCCACTTCGACATCGTCGCGGCGCTCGACGAGGTGTCGAACCCGACGACCGGCGCGATCGGCTCGCCTGCCAGGACCCGCGCGTACAGCTTCGGCTGGTCGTCGTTCCAGACGCGCCACTTGCGGAAGATCCGCTCGAGCGTGCCGTCTTTCATCGCGCCGCGCAGCATCTCGTTGAGCGTGTCGCGGAGCGGCCCGTTCTGCGGCGCCAGAATCGCGACGTAGTGGCCGACCGCAATCGTTTCGGGCAGCACGGTGAAGCCGCCCATCATCCGGTGGCGCCGTTCGGCGAGCACGTTGTCGAGCAGCACCGCGTCGACCCGGCCGATCGCGAGATCGGAGTAGGGGTGGACGTCGTCTTCGTACGAAAGCGGCTGCAGGCCGTGCTCCTGCTGCGCGCGCAGCAGGATCTCGTAGGCGATGGTCCCGCCGAGCGTGGCCACGCGCTTGCCGCGAAGGTCCGCGAGCGAATGCACGCGCGCCGCGTCGGCGTCGCGGACGCTCAGCACTTCGCGGAATTCGTAGTACGGCATCGAGACCGCGAGCGTGGCGCGGCGCGCCGGCGTGTCCTCGATGCCGCTCAGGCCGACATCGGCGTCGCCGCGCCCGATGCTCTGGTCGATCGACTCGAACCGGATGTTGACGAACTCGGTGGATCGGCCGAGTGCGCGCGCGAACAGGTCCGCGATCTCGACGTCGAAGCCAACCAGTTGATCGGGATGCGACGGATCCGCTTCGACGAACGGCGCGCCGCCTTCGGGATCGCCGGCCCAGCGCAGCACCCGCGGCTCCGCTGCGCGTGAGAGCGCAGAGATGGCAGAGAGCGCGGACGCAGAGGGCGCAGACGCGGAGGCCGTCGCAAGGAACAGGCAGGTCACGAAGCGCAGAACCGCGGTCTTCGGGAACTTTCGCGTCTTCGCGCCTTCGTGAGAGGCCACACCGCGTGCGGACACTGTTGTAGATTCTACGCGGAGGCGTTTCGATGGCGACTGTGGGATTTCTCGGAACCGGATTGCTGGGCAGCGGCATGGTCGAACGGATGCTGCGCCAGGGAAACGTGGTGACGGTGTGGAATCGAACGGCGTCGAAAGCGCGCGCGCTCGAGCCGCTCGGCGCGAAGGTCGCGCCGACGCCCGGCGGCGCGGTTGCCGGGGCCGAGCGCGTACACATGACGCTGCCTGACGATGCCGTCGTCGAGCAGATCGTCGAGAGCATCCGCGGCGATCTGCGGGCGGACGCGATCGTGATCGATCACTCGACGACGTCGCCGCGCGGAACGGCGGCTCGCGTTCCGCGGCTGAATGCCGCCGGCGTCAGGTTCCTGCACGCGCCGGTGTTCATGTCGCCGCAGATGGCGCGCGACGGCGTCGGCATCGTCCTGGCATCCGGTCCGCGCGACCTCTTCGAGGACGCACGGCCGGCTCTGGAGCAGATGACCGGCGAGGTCTGGTACGCCGGCGAGCAGCCCGATCGCGCCGCAGCCTACAAGATTTTCGGCAACTCGATGCTGTTCGTGATTGCCGCCGGCGTCGCCGACGTGTTCGCGATGGCAAAGGGCCTGGACATCCCGCCGGCCGACGCGCTCGCAGTGTTCTCGAAGTTCCAGCCGGCGGGCGTGATCAGGTCGCGCGGCGAGAAGATGGCGCGCGGCGATTTCAGCGCCACCTTCGAGCTGTCGATGGCGCGCAAGGACCTGCGGCTGATGCTGGAAGCGGCCGGCGAGCAGCCGATGGCTGTGCTGCCGGCGATCGCCGCGCGCATGGACGACGCGATCGCGAAGGGTCACGGGCGGGAGGATCTGGGAGTCATCGCGGCGGATGTCGTTCGATGACGGCGGGTCAGGCGGGTCGGGCAGGTCGGGCAGGATGGGACGGACGGGACGGATGGGACGGATCGGACGGATGGGACAGATGTTGCGGAACGGACTGATGGGGCGGACGGGCAAAATGGCGGCGGTCTGGCTCGGTCTGACCGTTGCCGTTGCTGCGCTGACAGGTCAATCGAATCCGGCTGCCCCGGCGAATTTCGTCACCGTGCAGGCGCCGGTGATTGCGTTGACCCACGCGCGCGTGATCGACGGGACCGGGGCGGCGCCGCGCGAGGATCAGACGATCGTGATCCGCGACGGCAACATCGCCGACGTCGGCGGCGCCGCGTCGATCGCCGTTCCACCTGGCGCGACGGCCGTCGATCTCTCGGGAAAGACGGTGATCCCCGGCCTCGTGATGATGCACGAGCATCTCTACTACACGACCGGACCTGGCGTGTACGGTCAGCTCGGCGCCAGCTTCACGCGCCTGTACCTCGCCGGCGGTGTCACGACGATGCGCACGGCGGGCAACGTGAACGGGATCATGGACATCAACCTCGCGCGCCGGATCGCGGCGGGGGAGCTGCCGGGCCCCGCCGTCGATGCGACCGCTCCGTACGTGAACGGGCCGAGCGCGTTCCTGCAGATGCATTCGGTCACCAACGCCGACGAGGCCCGCCGTCACGTGGCCTACTGGGCCGACCAGGGCGCGACGTCGCTCAAGGCGTACATGCAGGTCTCGCGCGCCGCGCTCAAGGCCGCTATCGACGAAGGGCATCGGCGCGGCATGAAGACCACCGGTCATCTGTGCTCGGTGACGTTTGCCGAGGCCGCGGATCTCGGGATCGACAACCTGGAGCACGGGTTCTTTCCCGCCACCGATTTCGTCGCCGACAAGCAGCCCGACGTCTGTCCCGGGCAGGCGCGCGGGCAGCAGACGATCGCGGAGCTCGACGAGCACGGGGCGCCGCTCGCCGCGCTCGTGAAGAAGCTCGTCGACAAGCACGTGGCGCTGACGTCGACGTTGACCGTATTCGAAACCTTGACGCCGGGACGGCCATTGCCGCCAGGACTCGACGTGCTGGTGCCGCAGCTCAAGGACAGCTTCCAGCGCGCCTACGATCGCGCGCAGCAGAACCAGCAATCGCTCTACGCGGCGCTCCTGCCGAAGGCGATGCGCATGGAGCGCGCGTTCGTGCGCGCCGGCGGACTGCTGATCGCCGGCACCGATCCCACAGGCGCCGGCGGCGTCGTGCCCGGCTACTCGAATCAACGGCAGGTCGAGCTGCTGGCCGAAGAAGGCTTCACGCCGGTCGAGGCGATCTCGATCGCGACGCTGAACGGCGCGAAATTCATGGGCCGCGATGCTCGCATCGGGAGCATCGCCCGCGGCAAACAGGCCGACCTGGTGGTCGTCTCCGGGAATCCTGCGGCGTCGATCGGCGACATCCGGAAGGTCGAAACGGTTTTCCGGAACGGAGTCGGTTACGATTCCGGGAAACTGATCGCCTCGGTCCGTGGTCAGGTCGGGATCTGGTGATGCGCGAGCAGTCGATAGCCGTGCAGGCATGACCGGCGGCTATCGGACCCGTGCAGCGGAGGGTACATGTCGACACCACGCAGCGACCGCGAGCTCGGTCTCAACAGGCGCATTCCGCGGCGCGACTTTCTGAACGGCGTCGCGATTGGCATCAGCGGCGCGTATGCCGCCGCGACCGTGCGATCGCTCGATGCGATGTCGATGCCCGCGTCCGGCGCCCGCGACGCCCAGGCCGCCGCGGCCGTGCCCTATCCGCCGGCGCGGAGCGGATTACGGGGGAACTATCCCTCGTCGGTCGCGGCGTTCGCGCCGATGGACGCCGGCGTCTACCGGCAGTTTCCGCCGCTCGACGCCGACACGCAGGAGGCGTACGACCTCGTCATCGTCGGCGGCGGCATCTCCGGGCTGGCGGCAGCGCATTTCTGGCGACGCGCGCTCGGTGACCGGCAGAAGATCCTCGTCCTCGACAACCACGACGACTTCGGCGGCCACGCCAAGCGCAATGAGTTCGAGTACCAGGGCCGTACGTTCCTCAGCTACGGCGGCACGATGAGCATCGCGACGCCGTATCCGTACAGCTACGCGTCGAAGCGGCTCATCGAAGAGCTCGGTATCCAAGTGGAGAGGAGCGCCGAATTCCAGAACCGCGACGCGTTTCAGAAGCTGAATCTCGGGCCGTCGATGTTCTTCGACAAGGAACATTTCGGCGAGGACACGCTGGTTGCCGGCACCGGTCGGATCCCGTGGCCCGAGTTCATCGCGAAGGTGCCGCTGCCCGAACCGGCACGCCGCGATCTCGTGCGCCTGTACGGCAAGAACCCCGACTACCTCGCGGGCAAGACGGCGGACCAGAAGATGGCGCTGCTCGCGCGAATCAGCTGGGAGGAGTTCCTGCTGCGCCACGCGAAGGTGAGCCCGGAGGCGATCCTGTTCTTCCGGGGGCAGGGCGGACGCAACAACAAGCGGGTGGACACCACGCCGGCGCTCGAAGCGGCGCGGCGCGGCTCGGTCGGCTTCAACGGCCTCGGTCTCACGTTCGCTGGCGAGGCGTTCCGCGAGGCCTCGTACACGTTCCATTTCCCGGACGGCAACGCGTCGATCGCGCGCCTCCTCGTCGCCCGGCTCGTGCCGGCGGCGTTCGGCGGCCGCGCGATGACCATGGACAGCGTCGTGAAGGCGCCGCTCGACTACGGCGCGCTCGACGCGGCGGCTTCGCCGGTCCGCGTCCGCCTCGAGAGCACGGTGGTCCGCGTGCAGCACGACGGCGCGCCCGAGCACGCGACAGGCGTCCGCGTCGCGTACCTGCGCGGCGGCAAGGTGCATGGCGTGCGCGCCGCGAACGTGATCCTCGCGTGCTACAACGCGATCATCCCGGCGCTGCTGCCCGAGCTTCCCGACGCGCAGAAAGCGGCGCTGCGCTACCCGGCCAAGGTGCCGATGATGTACACGAACGCGCTCCTCCGGCGGTGGACGCCGTTCGCCAAGCTTGGCGTGCAGAGCGTCAACTCGCCGTGCATGCTGCACACCGGCATGAGCCTCGACGCGGCCTCGACCGTGGGCGGCTATCAGGGAGTCACGGCGCCGGAGGAGCCGATCGTCGTGCACATGACGTCGAATCCAAACAAGCCGGGGCTGCCGCGGCGCGAGCAGAACCGCGCCGGCGCGGAACAGCTGCTGAAGACGACGTTCGAGGAGTTCGAGCGCGAGGTGCGCGGCCATCTCGCGCGCGCGCTCGCCGGCGGCGGCTTCGATCCCGCCGCCGACATCGTCGGGCTGACGGTGAACCGGTGGCCGTACGGATACGCCTACAGCTACGACTCGCTCGGCGATCCCGACGTGCCGCCGGAGGAGCGGCCGCACGTCGTCGGCCGGCGCCGCTTCGGCCAGGTCGCGATCGCGAACTCGGACGCGGGCGCCGCCGCGTTCACGAACCAGGCGATCGACGAAGCGCACCGCGCGGTGGAAGAGCTGTTCGTGAAGAACGGCCTCACGTAGGTCGGGTGGGTCAGGTAGGTCGGTAAGTCAGGTAGGTCGGATCAAGGCGTATCCGACCTACAAGGCCGACCCGGCCTACCTGACCTACCCGACCTACTGCGCTGCGGTGCTTCGCGTCGGCGCCGGCTTCAGCTGCAGCTTCTGCACGCGCCAGTTGAGCAGCTCGGCGACGTAGATCTCGTTCTCGCTCGGGCACGCGATCTCGTGGATCCAGCCGAACTGCTTCAGCTGATGGCCCGACCGTCCGAGCTGTCCGAGCACCTTCCCGTCGGGAACCGACAGCTTGTAGACGCGGCCGGGGAACGCGTCGCTGCTGTACAGGAACTGCTGCCCCTGTGCGTTCGGCGGGGTCACGCAGATCGCCCATGGCGCGCCGGGGGCCATCGTGCCGGCTCCGGGTGGCGCGTTGGGCGCGAGCAGCGCCGCGACGTCCGGCTTCGCGCCCATCCATGGCATCGCGTCGGGCGGCGCCGTCGCGTCGATCTTGATCTCGCGCACGAACGTGTTGGTCTTCGGATCGATCACCTGGATGCGGCGGTTGCCGCGATCGCCGACGTAGATGTTGCCCTTCGCATCGTAGGAGATCGTGTGCGGCGTGTTCAGCTTGCCGAGCTCGCCGCCGCCGGGCTCGCCGATCGAGGCCACCCAGTCGCCGTCCTTCGTGAACTTCGCGACGCGCGAGTTGATGTAGCCGTCGCTGATGTAGATGTTGCCGTCGGTGTCGAACGCGACGTCGGTCGGCTGGCGGAACTGTCCCGGAACCGGCGGCCGCGGCGGGGTCACGCGCTCCCAGGGCTCGGCCTTGTCGGACGCTTCCTTCTTGCGTCCGAACACCATCGTGACGTGTCCCTCCGGGTTGAAGCGGACGATCATGTCGGAGCCTTTGTCGATCGCCCAGAGGTTGTCGTCCTTGTCGAAGCGGATCGCGTGCGCGTAGGACCACGCGTAGACGCCTTTGCCGATCTCCTTCACGAACTTGCCGGTCTTGTCGAACAGGAGAATCTGCGACGCGGTGGCGCCGTACGCGGGACCGCCGGCGCTGTTCGACCGCGTGTAGACGGCGACGTCGCCCTTCGAATTCACGGCGACGCCCGACGCTTCGCCGAAGTTCATGTCGGGCGGCAGCTTGAGGAAGTTGGGGACGGAATCGAACGGAATCTCGGGAATCGACGGCTGCTGCGCGAACGCCGCCGGCGTGAGGATGACGACGATTGCGAGGACCCACTTTTTCACGGTCGCCTCTCTTTCGCGTGGCCGGATCAGGTGCATGAACGCGGCAGTATAGCGCCAGCGCCGCCACGAAGGCACGAAGACGCGAAGAAGACCATTTGAGTACAAAAGTATTTTCTTCGCGCCTTCGTGTGTTCGTGGCGGCAAAAAATGCCGAGCGGTCGTGAGTCCGTCAACCGCGCGCCCGGCGCGCGCGCGCCAACGTTTTCAGCAGCGGCTCGGTCTGCGCGAGCGACAGACAGGCGTCGGTGATGCTCTGACCGTAAACGGCCGGCTGGCCGGGGACGTAATCCTGTCGTCCCTCGACGAGATGGCTCTCGATCATCGCGCCGAAGATCTGGCGCGACCCGCCCGCGATCTGTTCGGCGATCGCGGACGCGACCTCCGGCTGCCGCAGGTGATCCTTGTGGCTGTTGCCGTGCGAGCAGTCGACCATCACGCTTTCGCGAAGGCCCTTCGCGACGAGCCGCGCGCACACCTTGGCGATGTGATCGGCGTCGTAATTCGGTCCGGTGCGGGTGCCGCCGCGGAGGATCACGTGGCAGGAGTCGTTGCCCGAGGTCTGGAAGATCGCCGACACGCCCTGCTTGGTCACCGACGGGAACCAGTGCGGCGATCGCGCGGTCATCACGGCGTCGACGGCGATCTGGGTGCTGCCGTCGGTGCTGTTCTTGAAGCCGACCGGCATCGACAGCCCCGACGCGAGCTCGCGGTGGACCTGGCTTTCCGCCGTGCGCGCGCCGATCGCCACCCACGAGGTGAGGTCGGCGATGTGCTGCGGAATCTGCGTGTCGAGGAATTCCGAGCCGGTCGGCAGGCCGAGGTCGTTGACGTCGAGCAGCAGCTGGCGCGCCAGGCGGAGTCCCTTGTTGATGTGGAAGCTCTCGTCGAGATCGGGATCGTTGATCAGCCCCTTCCACCCGACCACGGTGCGCGGCTTCTCGAAGTAGGTGCGCATGACGATCAGGAGGTCGTCGGACAGCCGATCGGCGATCGCCTTCAGGCGCCCGGCGTACTCGAACGCCGCGCGCGTATCGTGGATCGAGCACGGGCCGGCGACCACGACCAGCCGCGAGTCGGCGCCGGCGATGATGTTCGCGATCGCCGCGCGCGCATCGGCCACGACGTTCGAGGCGCGCTCGCTGATCGGGATTTCCTCCAGCAGGATCGCCGGCGGGATCAGCGGACGCACGTCCCGGATGCGCAGGTCGTCGGTTGGTCGAATCATGTGATGAGCGGGCCGCCGGCCCACCGCCGCGCGTAGCGCGAAGCCGGCGTAATGAGAATAATACCGGAATGCCGTTCCTCATCCGGCTGCTGGTCAACGCAGCGGCGCTCTGGGTGGCCACCGCGATCGTGCCGGGGGTGACCTACACCGGCGGACCGCTGCCGCTGTTCGGCGTCGCGCTCGTCTTCGGGATCATCAACGCGACGCTGCGCCCGCTGGCGAAGATCCTCACCTTTCCGCTGATCATCGTCACGCTCGGGATCTTCGCGCTCGTCATCAACGGGCTGATGCTGTGGCTGACCAGCTCGCTGTCCGACGCGCTCGGCCTCGGGTTCCACGTCAGCGGCTTCTGGCCCGCGTTCTGGGGCGCGCTGGTCGTGAGCCTCGTCAGTCTCGCGCTGTCTCTGGCGATCCGCGACGTCGCAAGTGAGCGCTGACGAAAAGCAACCGCAGAGAACGCGGAGAGTGCTTTTCTTCTCCGTGTCACCAGGGCATCTGACGTTTGGTGTATTCGCGGCCGATCTGCGCCGCGCGTTCGCTGGCGGGGCCGATCATCACCCCTTCCTTGATCATGTCGACGACGTTGTCGGCGTTCATCGAGTTCAGGAAGTAGATCTTCGCCGCCTTCGTCGCCGCGAACACCTTCGCGCGGGCCGCCTGCATCTCCTTCGGCATCGGACCCGGGCCGTTCTTGACGCCGAGCGAGAACGACATGTCGCCGGGGCCCCATTCGGCAAAGCCGACGCCGGGGATCTTCGCGTTGGCGTCGGCGTTCTCGAGCGCGTACTTGTCTTCGAGCTTCAGCCCGATCAGCAGCTCGCCCTTCGGATTGAGCGGCCAGACGTCCGCCTTCTCGGCGTACTCGTCCGGCGTGATGCCCCAGATGCGTGCCGCCGTGGAGTTGCCGTGCACGCCGCGCCGTCCGCCGAACGCAGGGAAGCGGACCGCTTCGACGAAGGCGCGCACCGCGCCGGGCGTATCCGCGTGGCACAACAGGATCCCGTGCACGCCGGTCGCGAGGACCTGGTGGAACATCCACGCGTTCGCACGGACCGTCGCCTCGTCGGTGCCGTTCACCGGCACGTTGACGATCACCGCCGGCGTCTTGTGGCCGCTCTTGGTCGGCCCGCCCTTGACCAGCCCCTTCATGTAGTCGGAGAGGCCCTTGACGTCGAACGGCGCGTGCTCCATGTCGTAGCTGATGTAGTCCGCGTACGTCTGCGCGTCCTTCACCCCCTGCTCGAAGTTGCCGTCGGTTCCCTCGTGCGATCCCGTGTAGTAGATCGGTTGCCCCTGCGAGAGCAGATCGATGGCGCGGTTGATGCGTGTCGCCTTCGCTCCGTCCGCGGCGAGGTGCACCATCGCCACGACGAGCGCCATGCCGATGCCGATCCCACGCAGGTACTTCGCGGTATGCTTCATGGCGTCATCCTCCACAGCGGGGGTAGTATGCGCCGGATTTGGACGCTGGTTGCGATCTTCTTGCTGATGGCGCGCGGTGCTGCCGTCCCGCACGCGGCCGACGACCTGTCCGTCGTTCCCTTCCGCATTCACGTCGCCGACGCCGATCTTGCCGACTTGAAGGCGCGCCTCGCCCGTGCCCGGCTGCCGGACGAAATCCGCGGGTCCGGCTGGACCTACGGCACGAGCCGGGCGTACCTCGAATCGCTCGTCCGCTACTGGCGCGACGGCTTCGACTGGCGCGCGCAGGAGCGGGCACTCAACCGCTTCGAGCAGTTCACCACCACAATCGACGGGTTGAAAATCCATTTCATCCACCGCCGGTCGAAGGAGCGCAACGCGCTGCCGTTGCTGATCACACATGGCTGGCCGGGATCGATCGTCGAGTTCACGAAGGTGATCGATCCGCTCAGCGAACCCGCCGCTCACGGCGGCCGCGCCGAAGACGCCTTCGACATCGTCGCGCCGTCGCTGCCCGGGTTCGGGTTTTCGGACAAACCGCGCGATCGCGGGTTCGATCCGACGAGGATCGCCGCGATCGAAGCCGCGCTGATGGCGCGGCTCGGCTACAGCCGCTACGGCGTGCAGGGCGGCGACTGGGGATCGATCATCAGCACGCGCATCGCGCTCAACGACGCACCGCACGTCGCCGGCTTGCACCTGAACATGTGCCGGACGGGGCCGCCGCCTGGCGCAAATCCGAACGAGGGCCTGACCACCGCTGAAGTCGAACGGCTGAAGCGCGCGGACGCCTGGCAGACGGAAGAAACCGGCTATCAGCGCATCCAGGGCACCAAGCCGCAGACGATTGGCTACGCGCTGAACGACTCCCCGGTCGGGCTTGCCGCGTGGATCGTCGAGAAGTTTCGCGCCTGGTGCGATTGCGACGGCGATCCCGAAAAGATCTTCACCAAGGACGAGCTCCTGACGAATATCACGTTGTACTGGGTGACTCAAACCGCGACGTCGTCGGCGCGCATCTATTACGAGAGCGCGCATGCGGCGCCGCTGCCCGCCAGCCGACGGATCGAGCCGCCGACGGCATGCGCCGATTTCCCGAAAGAAGTGATCTGGTCGCCGCGCAAGTGGATGGAGGCCCGCTACAACATCGCGCGCTGGACCGAGATGCCGCGCGGCGGCCACTTCGCGGCGTTCGAGCAGCCCGCGTTGTTCGTGGACGATGTGCGGGAGTTCTTCCGCGGGTTGCGGACCGCGGCCGTCCACTGAGACTCAAACCGCTCACGGCTGATTCGACCGACCGCTATGGCCACCCACGCGCTGCTCGTCACCGTCGAAGATCGACCCGGGATGCTGTTCAAGGTCACCGAAGCGCTCGCGGCTGCGGCGGGCGACATCCGCTACGTCGATCTGCTCCACCTGCAGGACGAGACCGAAATCTTCTTCGAGTGCGAGATGCCGGGACCGATCGGGCCGATCCTCGAACGGCTGCAGGCGGTCGCGGGCGTGCGCTCGGCGATCACGGCGCCGTCGATGTCCGCCATCTACGGGAAGCGCATCATCATCATGGGCGGCGGCGCGCAGGTCGGACAGGTGGCGGTTGGGGCGATCACCGAAGCCGATCGACACAACATCCGCGGTGAACGCATTTCGGTCGATACGATACCGCTCGTCGGCGAACAGGCGCTCGCCGCCGCCGTCCGCGCCGTCGTCCGTCTGCCGCGCGTGCGACTGCTGGTGCTTGCCGGCGCGCTCATGGGCGGGGAGATCACCGAGGCGGTCGAGAGTGTGCGGCGTCAGGGATTGATCGTGATCTCCCTGAACATGGCGGGCAGTGTGCCCGACGCCGCCGACCTCGTCGTGTCCGATCCGGTCCAGGCGGGCGTCATGGCGGTGATGGCCATCGCCGATACTGCCAAGTTCGACATCCTGCGCCAGCAGAAACGGCGGTACTAGTCAGGAATGTCGGGCCCGGTTGGACTACTGTGTGGGCGCGGGCAAAAAAAATGCTGTCGCGCTCCGGACGTGGACTCGCCGCCTGGGTGGTCGAATTCGCTTTCGCGTCTTCTTTTCAGGAACCGCCTGGCGTTTCGCCGCCGATGATGTCGTTCATTCTCTTGCGAGGACGATCGACTTCACCGCCTGAACGAATCACCCTGCGTTCGCCCGACGCATCGCTCATCGTTGATCTCGTCGCGCATCTTCTTTCGAAGCTGCGTGACGCTTTCACTGACTAACGATCCGCCTTGCGTTCCCGGACCACCGAAGTCGGCTTGCCTACGTCCGGTGCGCAGCAGCGGGTGTGAATGTAGGCTGCGATTTCGAGCTGTCAAGCGAGGTCGCCTCCCCTATTTTGCGTCGATGTGATTTTTCTTTTCGGTGTCGACATCATTCACGTGATGTGCGCTCGCGTCGACGGCCTGCAAGCGTCAGTGGTGCTGGTAGACACGTGACGCTCTCGCATCATCAAGGCAAAATTTCCAGCAGAACGGAAGAGGTCGCGTCACGCGGTCGGAACGGTTGGCGCCGGTACGGGCCGCGCTGGCGCCGGCAGGGTGAGCATCAGCAGGCCGGCGGCCAGGATGATCGCTGCCATCCAGATCAACAGCGGTGCGTACGTGCCGGTCGCGTCGTACGCCCGGCCGAGCAGTATCGGACCGAACGTGCCGGCCGCCCCCACGGCCATCCAGATGAAGCCGTACAGCGTCGAGATCGATCGCAGGCCGAAGTGGCGGCCGAGGAGATACGGCGCGATGTCGAACTCGCCGCCGGCGCCGATACCGATGAGCACCGCCGCCACCAGGCCGTGCACGAACGTTTGTGCCTCGGCCAATCGCAGCATGCCGGCTGCCGCCATCGTCAGCAGCGCGCACGCGACGCGCGCGGCAGCGAAGCGATCGATGAGCCATCCGGCAAGCAGCCGACCGGCCAGGTTGCTGGCCGCCAGCGTCGACACGACGAACGCCGCACGCGCTGGAAGGACGCCGCGGTCGGTGAGCAGCGCGGCGAGGTGGACGCCAGCGCCGGTTGTGGCAACCGTGCTGCCGAACACGACGATCGTGAGGGTCCAGAAGACGCGCGATCCGAGGGCCCGCCGCACGACCTGCTGCGCGGGCTCGGCCGCGTCCCGCCGCAGCGTCAGTGGACCCTCGCGCACCAGCAGCGCGACGATCGGCACGCCGATGGCGACCGTCATCGACCCCAGCGTCAGCCAGGCCACACGCCATCCGGCGGCGCGGATCAGGGATTGCGCGAGCGGCGCCAGCACGGACCCCGACACGCCCGCGCCTGCCAGCGTCAACGCGAGCGCGCGGCCGCGGTAGCGGTCGAACCAGCTGAAAATCACACGCGAGTACGCGATCGGCGACGCCCCGACCGTCGCGATGCCGATCACGGCAAACGCCGCGTAGACATGCCACAGACGGTCGGTCAGCGCCGACAGCGAGATCACCGTCAGCCCCGACAGCAGCAGACAGGGTGCGACGACCCGACGTGCGCCGACGTGGTCGAGCACCATCCCGACCAGCGGCGCCGACACCGCTGTCAGCAGCATCATCGTGCTGTAGGCGGACGCCGCCATCTGGCGTGACCACGAGAACGTCTCGGCGACCGGCAACAGGAACACGGAGAAGGTCACGATCGGCTGCGACGCGAAGACGACGCCGACGGTCGCGGCGCCTGCCACCACCCATCCATTGTCGCGGCTCGCCGGAACGCCCACAGGAGCGGCATTCTAGTGGATCGATCGATGCGGCGTGATCGAATCGCGAGCGGGTCAGCTCGCTGGTTGGTCAGTTCATTGTCGCGACGAGCGGCTGCGCCGACGCGTCGTGAAACGATCCGAAGCCAACCGGATCGAACTCGGCCAGTTGCGGCGCTTCGACCCAGGTGCAGACCGGAATCTCGGCGGTCTCCGGATCGAGCGCGAGCATCGACAGGAGTTGGAAGCTCCGGAGGTCGTCGATCGCCAGGCAGACAATCACCAGATCCGGTGTCGTCTTCTTGATGCACGAGTAGGCACGCTCCGTCGACTCGACGAACACCACGTCGTAGTCGCCGGCGTCGAGAAGCGTATCGAGCACCGCCGGCTGCAGGTCGGTCGCGACGACCGCGACGGTTCTCGGCGTGGTGACCTTCGAGGCGCGGCCTGCATCGTTCTTCATGATCAACTCCCGCCGGCGAGCACTGGCAAAGACAATGCCGCTACGTTTTGCAGCGTTTTGCGCGGCCGCGGGCGTTGTGGCATCCAGGCGCCCGTACACATTGCACATGGATGCGCAACCCGGCGGTTGATCGACAGTCCCCCGACGTCGCCGCGACCTACCGCTGTGCGCCCGCAGTGCCGCTAACGCGCTCATTCCACGTGGTCTGCCGCCAGCGGACACGCACCGCTCCGGTCAGCGGCGCGCCGCTTGCCTTGTCACCGCGCGAAAGGTGACGACGATGACCAACGACTTCTACCGCTACCGGCAGCAGAGCCTCGAGATCTTCATCGACCACCTCCTCGAGGACGAGGAGCTCCGTGATTCGTTCCTCCGCACCCCGCGGCAGACCCTGCGGCACGCCGCCGACTGGGGGCTTCCGCTCTGCGAGAGCGAGATGCGCGCCCTCATCGCCGCGGATCCGTCGGTGTGGGACCGGATTGCGGACGAACTCGACTCGCGGCTGCAGCAGGCGGCCTGAACGCGTCGCGATCGCTGGTGAACGCCGTCGCGATCGCCTCTGTCATGATGCCCGGTCCTTCGCGAGTCGAACTCGCCCGCCTGCGCGACGAGGCCCGCGCGGTCGTTCGCTCGGTGGCCGTCGGGTTCGCTCGCCGGCTCGACGACGATCACGTCTCGGTGCTGTGCTCGCACGCGAACGGCATCAGCGAGCAGATCGTCGGCACCGCCGACGCGCCGGAGGCGCTGCTGCCGGCCGCAGACGGCAGACGCGGCGTCGGCGCCGCGGATCTGTGCGCCAACCCCGAAGGCGCCGTCGAGTGGCAGCTTCGGCTCACCGGCGTCACGCAGATTGCATCAGTCGACGTGCCCTCGTCCTCGGAGCCCACGCGATTCTGGATCGGGTTGGCGGACGCCGCGCCGCCTGCGCCGGATACGCTGGCCGCGATCGAGACGATCGGGCGTCGCAGCCTGCCGATCCTGAATCGAGCGCCGTCGGCCGAGGAATCGGTCGAGCACCTGTTGCGCCTGGAAGCCGCGGCGGCGCTGCTGCCGACGCTGGGCCAGGTCCTCGACGTCGGCGATGTAATCGAGCACTTGTCGATCGTGGCGCGGCGGGCGCTGCCGCACGATCTCCTGTTCCTGCGCTTCTTCGGCGACGATCTGTCGAAGATTGTTCTGTTCGCGCGGAACGCGCGCGGCGTCGACATCGATCCGGTGCTGCCGCACCTGTACCCGCCGGCACTGACCCGCACCTGGAACTTCGACATCATCGACGATCTCGCCTGCCACCCGCTCGAGCGCGATCGGCCTCCGCTCTGGATGGGCGCGCGGTCGTCGATTCGCGTGCCAATCAAGCTCGACGATCGCGTCGTCGGCGGGATCGCGTTCATGTCGTTCGAGCCCCACACCTACGCGATCGACGACGTCGAGGTCGGCCGCCGACTGGCCGACCATCTGGCGGTGGCGGTGTCGCGTCAACGCCTCGTCGAGCAGGCGCGCCAGAACGAAACGCTGAGCGTGAGAGCCACGAAAAGCGCGGCGCTCGTCAAACGCGACGACGAAGCGACTCCGAGGGCCTCAACGCTCGAGCTGCGGGTGAAGTCGCTCGCCGAGGAGTTGGACGCCGGCACCGGCTACCGGCGCGTCGTCGGCGACTCGCCGCAGTGGCGCGGTGTGCTCAGGCAGGCGATGCAGGTCGCGTCCACCGACACGACGTCGCTGCTGCTCGGAGAGTCGGGCACCGGCAAGGAAGTGATCGCGCGCTTTCTGCACCGCGCCTCGCCACGCGCGGCCGGTCCGTTCGTCGCGCTGAACTGCGCGGCGCTGCCGGAGCAGCTGCTCGAGGCGGAGCTGTTCGGCTACGAACGCGGCGCCTTCACTGGCGCGACCCAGAGCAAGCCCGGGCAGCTCGAACAGGCCGCGGGCGGCACGCTGTTCCTCGATGAAGTCGGCGAGATGAGCCCGTCGGCGCAGGCGAAGTTCCTGCGGGTACTCCAGGAGCGCGAGTTCCAGCGGCTCGGCGGGACGAGAGTCCTGCGCACGGACGCGCGCATCGTGGCCGCAACCAATCGCGATCTGCGACGCGCGATCGCGCAGGGTCACTTCCGCGAAGACCTGTTCTACCGGCTGAACGTGTTCGCGATCCGCCTGCCGCCGCTGCGTGATCGGCGGGACGACATCCTGGTGCTCGCCGAGGCGTTCCTCGCCGACATCGCCCGCGGCCTCGGGTGCCCGCCAGCCGGCATCTCGCGCGACGCGCGGCGGATGCTGATCGACTACTCGTGGCCCGGCAACGTCCGCGAGCTGCGCAACTCGCTCGAGCGGGCGGCGATCCTCTGCGACGGCGGGCTGATCACGACCGACCACCTGTCGTTGTGTCCTCTGCCCGCGGCTGTGGCACCGCCGGACACGACCAAACGTGCCGGACCCGCTTCACCGCCGTCGTCAATCGACGAGCTGCGATCGATTGAGCGGTCGATGATCGAGGAAGCCCTGCGCGAGGCGCGGTACAACAAGTCGAAGGCGGCCAAGGCGCTCGGGCTGACACGCCAGCAGCTGTACGTCAGGCTGCGCAAGCATGCCATCGAGTAGACGGACGCAGGACAGGCTGGCCGGAAGGACGCACCTTGTCGGTTTGTGCGCAGGACGCGCTCGACGTGCCGTGCGGGGCTGGCGATGGTCAACCGCCGGCGTGTGTGCCACTTAGACGCGTTGACGGATCGACGCGGCGCATGGCGCCCCGTTTGCCTTGCAGCATGAGCGGGGAGACGCGAACGCTGTGACGCAACGGAGCATCGAGATCGTCATCGGACGGCTGCTGACCGACGAGGAGTTTCGCGACACGTTTCTGAGCAATCCGTACCGTGCGCTGGGCGGCCTGCTCGAACACGGCACGGAGTTGAGCCACGCCGAGATCGCCGCGCTGATCGCGGTCGATGTGAGCCTCTGGCTGCGCGTCGCAGAACAGATCGATCCGCGGCTGCAGAAGGCCAGCTTGAAACCGCCGCCTCGCGACGCTGACGCGTCCGACAGCGGCATGTGAGTTCGTCCCGCCTTCATCTCCCGCCGTGGCGACGGCCTGCCGCAGTCCTTGCGACGGAACGAGCCACGACCACCCGCCCCACTCCTGCCTGCGACGGCGCTTGACCGGATTCCGGTCGAGCGCCGCCCACGATCGTCGACTGCTGCCACTATCTGAGCGCTATGTGAGACTGTGCGCTCGATGGCCGTGGCCGACACAGCGAGCGACAGGATCCGCGCCCTCCACCGGACAGCGGCAGCCGATTTTGCAGGGAGCGGTGTCGGCGTCGTGCGGAGCGACGGACCCGATCACCTCGAGCTCCAGTACGTGGACTGTCTGGGCGCGACGGCCTACCGCGTTCCAGTCGATCAGATGCCCGAGGCGTTCAGGCCGTCCCGCCGACGTGAGGCATCTGTCCGCCGAGGATCTCGAACGGAATGCCGCACGGCTCGTCGAGTCTCGCGTGCTCAACGCGAGCCTGCCCGAGCACGTCCGCGGCCCGCGTCCGATCCGGCAGGTCTTCACGCTGCCGCTGCACGATCACGATGAAGAGATGCTGCTGATCGTTGCGCTGGCCGACAACGATCCGCCGCTGCCCGCCCGGATCTCGGCGATCGAGCGCTCGCCGCTCGCGCCGCGGACGATCCGGCGGCGCCTCCCTCCGACGAGATCGGCCTGCTGCGCCGCCTCGCAGCTGTCGAACGGCTGTTGCCGGCGTTTTTCCGTGTGCTCGACGTTCGCGAGATCTTCGACCGCCTGTCGGCGATCACCAGGGACGTGCTGCGCCACGACTTCGCCTCGCTCGGCGTCCTCGGCGAGAGCCTCGACCGGATCGACGTCTACGCGCAGACCACCGCCGGGTCGGCTCCGCAGGACGGCCCGGTGCCGTTTCCGCGCGTGCAGACCGAGACGTGGCAGTACCGCTTCGTCGACGATTTGACGGCGAGTCCGATGGACCGCGACCAGCCGATCGTGAGAGACGGCGGCCGTTCGTCGATCCGGGTCGCCGTCCGCCTCGATGAGCGCGTCCTCGGCGCGCTCAATTTCACGTCCTGCGAGCCGATTCCGTACACCTCTGCCGACCTCGTCGTCGCGCGTCGCGTCGCCGACTACATCGCGCTGGCGCTCTCACACCAGCGCCTGGCCGACCAACACCGCCGGGCGGCGGCCCTGCGCGAGCGCGCCGCCAACCTGGAGGTGCTCGACGGGCTGCTGGCGACGCTGACCGGAGTCCTCGATATCCGCGAGGTGTTCGACCGCGTCTCGGCGATCGCGCAGCGCGTGCTGCCGCACGACGGGTTGACGCTGATGGAGATCATCGACGACGGCGCGAAGATCCGCATGCATGCGAGCATGGGCTTCGGGCCGCTGCCGACGCCGTACGAATACTCGCCGGGCAGGATCCGTCTGCTCAGCCAGCCGAACGAATACAAGGTGATCGCGGATATGCGCGAGCAGCCGGAATACGCGGCGAGCCCGGCGCTCGCGGCGGGCATGCGCGCGCTGCTCGTGACCTCGATTCGCGTCGAGGGCCGTCAGTACGGCGGCCTGACCTTCTACTCGAAGCAGCCCGGCCGCTATACACGCGACGATGCGCTGATCGCCGGCCGCATTGCCGACCATGTCGCGCTCGCGCTGTCGCATCACCGCCTCGCCGAGCAGGCCCGCCGCAACGAAGAACTGCGCGCGCGCGCCGAGAAGAGCGACCTGATCGATGAGGCGCTCGCATCGGTGCTCGACACCGGCGACCTGCAGGCCGCCTTCGATCGCGTCTCGAACGTCGTGCAGAAGGTGCTGCCGCACGACGCGCTGCTGCTCGCGGTGCGCCTGCGTGAGGGCCAGCGCGCCAGGGTCTACGCCGCCAGGACGTCGAGCGCCCGGCCGTTCCCGGAGATCGTCGACGTCCCGCCGCGGCTCGTTGCCGATCCGAGCTGGGAATTCGATCTCGTCGACGACCTGCAGGCGTCGCCGGATCAGCAGCATCTGTGGACGACGCAGCAGGGCGCGCAAGTACGGTCTCGAGTAACCACCAGAAGTTTGCGGATCCCCGCCTTGCCGTGTGCGACCATACCACGCCATGCGGCTGATCGAGCGCCTGAGTGACGTCGTCCGGAGCGCGTTCGCCGCGACCGGCGGCGTGCTGCCGGTGTCGGGGCTTGGCGTGCTTCGGATCGACGCAGCCGACCAGATCGATCTCGTGTACTCGGACCGGTTGGGGACAAGTGCCCATCGGTTTCCCGCTGCCGGTGTTCCTGACGCGTTCATATCGGGCGGGTCGCTGCGGAGTCTGACCGCCGGCGAGGTCGAAACCGCTCCATCAGGTGTGATGCCGTCGCGCCTGCTGTACGTCGGCATGCCGATCAGTCTGCGGCGGTTGAGTGAGGCACAGCAGATCATCACGCTCCCGGTGCCGCAGCATGGTGCCGAGCGCGTGCAGCTGATCCTCTCGTTGCGCGGTTCGGTGGTGAACGACAGCTCGCGGGCGTCTGCCATCGCGGCGATCGCGTTACAGGTCGGCGCCGCGATCGACGCACCGCAGTCGGACGTCGACGAGCGAGGCGTGTTGCGCCGGCTCGACTCCGTCGACAGCGGTCTGCCGGCGCTGTTCGACGTGAGCGACGCCCGCGCGATCCTCGATCGGCTGCCCACCGTGATGCGCGGCGCGCTGCGGCATGACCTGCTCTCGCTGGGACTACTCAGCGACGACCTGCACACGATCGAGGTCCTGATGCAGACGCCGCACCGGTCTTCTCACGCCTGGGAAGGCCCGCTGCCGTTCCCGCCGGAGCTGACGTCGACCCTCCTGTACCGGTTCGTCGACGACGTCGCCGGACATCCGGCCGAAAGCGAGCGTCGGATCGCCGAGGCGGGTGGACGGACGTCGCTTCGTGCCGCGATCCGCCGCGGCACCGGCATCATCGGCATGCTGAACGTCACGTCGTTCGATCCAGTGCCGTACACCGCTGCGGACCTCGCGGTCGCGCGGAAAATCGCCGACTCCGTCGCGCTGGCTCTGTCACATCAGCGACTCGCCGCCGAAGTCCGCCGCGTCGCGGCGCGCCAGGAGCGCGACGCGAGCCTCGACCTTCTCGACGGCCTGATGAACGCGATCACCGGCGTCCTCGACGTCCGCGACGCGTTCGACCAGATCTTCGAGATCAGCCAGCCCGCGCTCGCCTACGACGCCATGTCGATCGCGGTGCCCACGGCCGACGGCACGCGGGTCACGCTCTACGCGACGACCGGGGCGCTGCGAGGCGCGCCGACGCCGGTGGAATACCCGCTGGGCGATCCAAGCGTGGTGGAGCGCAACTGGGAGTTCCTGCTCGTTGACGATTGTCTGGCCGACTCACGGTACGCGTGGCTGCCGTCGGTGAAGGCCGGGATGCGGTCGTTGCTGATGATTCCGGTCCGCCTCGACCAGGAGCTTCGCGCCTGGGTGAATTTCTGGTCGGTCTCACCCGGCCGGTTCACGAACGACGATGTGCCGATTGCCAGGCGGATTGCGGCGCACATCACCCTCGCGCTGTCGCACCAGCGCCTCGCCGAGCAGACGCAGCGTGCCGAGGAGCTGCGCGCGCGCACGACGAGCGTCGAACTGCTCGACGAGCTGCTGGCGGCGCTCACCGACGCCGGCGATATTCCTGACGTCTTCGGGCGGATCTCCGACATCGCGCGCAAGGTGCTGCGTCACGACGCCGCGGTGCTGATGGTGCGGCTGGCCGACGGGCTGCATGCGCGGGTCTACGCGAGCGCCGGATTTCCTGGAAAGCTGCCCGACACCACCGAGGTGCCCGACGAGCTCCTGGCCGATCCCGACTGGGAGTACCACGTCTACGACGACCTGTCGACGCGCGGTCCGCGGTACGAACGCGCCAAGGCGTTCGGGCTGCACTCGATGCTGCGCGTCCCGATCCGGCTGGACGGAACGTTCGCGGGCGCGCTGGTGTTCTTCTCGAGCCAGCTGGCCGGATTCAGGCAGACCGACGTGCTGGTGGCGCGCCGCATGGCCGATCGACTCGCGCTGACGCTGGTGCGCGATCGAGAAGTCCAGGCGTCGCGGCGCGCCGACGAGGCGTCGGCCCGCGCCGCCAAGCTCGAAGCGCGCGTCAACGCGCTCACCGAGGAGCTCGATGCCCGCACCGGGTATCGGCGTGTGGTCGGCGACTCGCGCAGCTGGCGGACCGTGCTGACGCAGGCGACGCAGGTGGCGGCGACCGACACGACGGTGCTGTTGTTGGGTGAGTCGGGGACGGGGAAGGAAGTCGTCGCGCGCTTCCTGCATCGGGCGTCGTCGCGCGCGAATGGTCCCTTCATCGCGCTCAACTGTGCCGCGCTGCCGGAGCAGCTGCTGGAGGCGGAGCTGTTTGGCTACGAGCGCGGCGCCTACACCGGCGCGACGCAGAGCAAGCCGGGGCAGCTCGAACAGGCGGCGGGCGGCACGCTGTTCCTCGACGAGGTCGGCGAGATGAGCCTGCCGGCGCAGGCGAAGTTCCTGCGCGTCCTGCAGGAGCGGGAGTTTCAGCGGCTCGGCGGCACGCGCGTGCTGCGGACCGACGCGCGTATCGTCGCCGCCACCAACCGCGATCTGCCGAAGGCGATCACCCACGGGCAGTTCCGCGAGGATCTCTACTATCGCCTCAATGTGTTCGCGATCGCTCTGCCGCCGCTGCGCGAGCGGCGCGAGGACATCCTGCCGCTCAGCGAAGCGTTCCTCGCCGACATCGGCCGCGGCATCGGTCGTCCGCCCGGTGGGATCTCGCGCGAGGCGCGCAAACTGCTCGTCCAGTATCACTGGCCCGGCAACGTCCGCGAGCTGCGCAACATCCTCGAGCGCGCCGCGATCCTCTGTGAGGGTGGGCTGATCACCGTGGAGTACCTCGCGCTCACTGAGCCTCCGCCCCCGCCGGCTCCGCACCCGCAGGTCGCTGGCGGCGCACTGGCTGCCGCGCCTGCGTCGCTTGCGCCGCCAGCGTCGAACGACGAGCTGCAGTCGATTGAGCGGGGGATGATCGAACAGGCGCTGCAGAGCGCGCGGTTCAACAAGTCGAAGGCCGCGAAAGCGCTCGGGTTGACCCGCCAGCAGCTCTACGTCCGCATGCGCAAGTACGACCTCGAGTGAAGCCGACAGCCTGGCGACGACCCGGACAGGTTGTACCTTTTTGCGCAACCCGAATCGGGCTGCCCGACATCCGTCCGTTCCGCGTCCTCCCCGCAACGCCATAGACGCACGCGAGTTGTCGTCGCGATCGCGCCGCCCGCGCGACGTGGCCCCGGCGTTGCCTGAACGACACGCGTGAAAGTGGGAACGCGTGACGCAACGCTGGATTGAAATCGTCATTGGCAAGCTGGTCACCGACGCCGCGCTCAGGGACGCGTTCCTGGCCGCGCCGCATGACACGCTGCGGCGGCTCGTCGATCACGGCGTGCACCTGACGCGCGCCGAGATCGCCGCGCTCGTCGCGATCGACCCGCGGCTGTGGACGTCCACCGCCGAGCACATCGATCTCACGCTGCTCGAAACCAACGCAGACACCGAATGAGGCCACCCGTGACACAACGCTGGGCCATCCTCGGGCTCGTCGTCCTGCTCGTACCCGCGGCTGCTGCCGCACAACCGGCCGGCACGCGCGAGACGTTGTCGCTCGACACCGCGATCGGTCTCGCCGTCGCCAACAACCGGCAGATCCGCGCCGCCCGACTGCAGGTCGATCGCGATGAAGACGACCTCGCGGCCGCGCGGACGCGGCGGCTGCCCGCCTTCGAGACCACGATGCTGGGCTCGCAACTGCTGACGCCGGTCCAATTCTCGTTTCCGAAAGCGGCGTTCGGCGATTTTCCCGGCATCGGTCCGGTGCCCGCCACCGACACCAGCGTGACGACGCCGCAGCGGCCGACCTTGCTGCTGACGTCCCAGGTGACGCAGCCGCTGTCGCAGCTGATTCGGATCAATCTCGGCATCCGCGGCGCTGAGGCGACGCGCGAACTCGATCGCGAGCACGCGCGCGACCAGGAGTTGACCGTGGTCAACACGGTCAAACGGTTGTATTTCGCGATTCTGCAGAACGAGACGGCGATTGCCGCCAGCGACGAAGCGATTGCGACCTACCGCGAGCTCGATCGCACGCTCGAACTCCGCGTGGCGCAGCGGATTGCGCTGCGCGGCGACGCGCTCGACGTGCAGGCGCGGCTGGCGCAGGAAGAGCTCACCCGGCTGAGCCGCGCCAACGCCCTCGAGTCGCAGAAGGAGCAGCTCAATCAGCTCCTCGGCCGCGACGTGCGCACCGAGTTCGATACGGCGGCCGTCGCCGACATCTCGATCCTCGACGTCGATCTGCGCGCCGCCCAGGGCCGTGCGCTCGATCGCCGGCCCGACGTCCGCCAGGCGCGCCTCAAGGCGCAGCAGGCCGAGATCGATCGCCGGATGAAGAAGGCGGAATGGATTCCCGACGTCGGCCTCGCCGTCTCGTACAACTCGAACTTCAACCTGGACGTGATGCCGAAGAATCTCGCGTCCGCCGGTGTTCAGGTGAAGTGGGAGCCATTCGACTGGGGCCGCAAGGGCCGCGAGCTCGCGTCGAAGAGCCACGCCGTCGAGCAGGCGCAGCTCGCCGTCCGCGAGACCGAGGATCACGCCGTCGTCGAGGTGAACGACCGGTTCCGCAAGCTCGGCGAGGCGAAAGCGCTGCTGAAGGTCGCCGACACGTCGCGCACGGCCGCCCGCGAGAAGCTGCGCGTGAAGACCAACCAGTTCCAGATCGAGGCGGCGGTGCTGTCCGATGTCCTGCACCTGCGCGCCGATCTGGCCGATGCCACCGATCGCTATCAACAGGCGCTGTCGAACTTCTGGACCTCGAAAGCGGACTTCGAACGCGCCATCGGGGAGGACCTGATCCAATGAGGACGCTGCAGATTGTCGCGCTCGTCGGCGCCGGTTGCGTGGTGACCGCCTGTTCGCATGCGCAGGGAACCGAGGCACCACCGGCGCGGCCGGTGAAAGCGCAGCGGGTCACCATCGCGCCGCCGGCAGGCGGCGTGCGCTACTCCGCCAGCATCGAGCCGTTCGAACAGATTACGCTCGCCTTCAAGGCGTCCGGCTACGTCGACGAGGTGCTCAGACGGCCCGGCGCCGACGGTCGGTCGCGGGCGGCCCAGGCCGGCGACTTCGTCGCGAAGGGGACGGTCCTGGCGCGCGTTCACGAGGCCGACTACCGCCAGCGCCTCGAGCAGGGGCGTGCGCAGCTCACCGAGGGGCAGGCGGCGGTCACCAAGGCGCGGCTCGACCTCGATCGCGCACGAACGCTGTACGCCGCGGAGAGCCTGACCAAACCCGACCTCGACGCCGCGCAGGCGACCTTCGACACGACTCAGGCGCGCGTGGTGGCCGCGCAGGCAGACATCGAGCTCGCGGCCAGCGCTTTGCGCGACTGCGCGCTCGTCTCGCCGGCCAGCGGCATCCTGCTCGAACGGCGGATCGAGGTCGGATCGCTCGTCGGCACCGGCGCCGCCGGCTTCGTGTTCGGCGACGTCAGCTCCGTGAAAGCGCGCTTCGGCATTCCCGACGCGGTGATCGCGCGCGTCAAGCTCGGCGACCCGATCGACGTCATCGTCGAGTCGCTCGACTCGACGGCGTTTCGCGGCCGGGTCACCGCGATTGCGCCGACCGCCGACCCGCACAGCCGCGTGTTCGACGTCGAAGTCACCGTTCGCAACGGCGACGGCCGGCTGCGGCCCGGCATGATCGGCACGGTCGAAATCGCGTCGGCTACTGACGCCAGGGAAGCCGCGTCGCCGGCGCTCACCCTGCCGCTCGGTGCGGTCGTCCGATCGCCGGCCAACCCGAACGAGTATGCAGTCCTGCTGGTCGAGCGCCAGGGCGATGCGGAAATCGCCCGCCTCCGGCGCGTCGTGCTCGGCGACGTGATCGGCAACGGCGTCGCAGTCGTGAGCGGCGTCGCCAACGGCGACCACGTCGTCACCACCGGCGCCGCGCTGTTGAACGACGGCGATCGCATCCGCGTGATTCCGTAGCCGCGGCGAAGGAACTCTCATGTCTGAACGATACGACGACGCCACCGCGATCGAACGTACTCACAACACGGCGCGGTTCTTCACCGAGACGCGCCACGTGTCCTGGGTGCTGCTGCTTGGCACGCTGCTGTGGGGTGTCTACGGCTATTTCAAGATGCCGCAGCGCAAGGATCCCGACATTCCGGTGCGCCAGGCGCTCGCGCTCTGCCCGTGGCCGGGCGCCAGCACTGAACGGATCGAAGAGCTGATCACCCGGAAGATCGAAGGGAAGGTTGCCGAGAACGTCAAGGTCGACAAGATCGAATCGAACACCCGCACCGGCATCACCGCGGTCTACATCACGCTCGTCGAGGGCCTCAGGGAAACCGGCAAGGAGTTCGACGACATCAAGCTCAAGCTCGATTCGATCAACGACCTGCCTGCCGGCGCCGGTCCGATCACCTTCGTGAAGGACTTCGGCGACACCGCCGCGCTGATGCTCACCGTCGCGAGCCCGGCGGTGAGCGAAGCCGAGGTCAGCCTGCGCGCCGAGACCGTGCAGCGGGCGATCGAGCGCGTGCGCGGCGCAGCGGGTTCGTCCAGCGGACCGCGCGTCTCGCTCGTCCACGGTCTTCCCGAGTCGGTTCCGGTGGACCTGGTGATGCGGCCGGTCCGCCTGTTCGCCGACGCCGCGGCGGCTGACGGCGTGCTGCGCGACGTGCGCGTGCTGGTCGGTCCTGGATTCGTCGGCGTCGACGCGGCAACCGACGGCGACGAGGCGGCGGTTCGCGCCTACGTGGCGCGCTTCCTCCGCGAGCGGCTGCGGACCTCGGAATTCCATCCCGACTCGTGGCCGCCGGTGGTCATCCACGATCCCGGCGAGACCCGCGCGAAGCTCCTCGGCGCCGCCGGCGACAAGTACACCTACCGGCAGCTCGACGACTACACCGATCTGATCGTCCGCGAGCTCAAGACCCTGCCGATCGTCTCGAAAGTGACCCGGTCGGGCCTGCTGCAGGAGCGCGTCTACCTCGAGTACTCGCAGGAGCGGCTGGCGTCGTACGGCGTCAAGGTCAGCACGCTCGACGACGTGCTCAGCGCGCGCAACATCACGGTGCCCGGTGGCGTGGTCGAGATCGGCGACAAGAACCTCACCGTCGATCCGTCCGGCGAGTTCAAGAGCGAGCGCGAGATCGGCGACGTCCTGCTGCCGACGCAGAACGGCCGCCCCGTGTACCTGCGCGATCTGGTGAGCGTCGGCCGCGGCTACGAGAGCCCCGCGCGCTTCCTCAACTACTACCAGCAGCGCGGCGTCGACGGGACGTGGCGGCGCTCGCGTGCCGTCACGCTGGCCGTCCAGATGCGGGCCGGCGAGAAGATCGGCGAGTTCGGCGCGGCGGTCGACGCGCGGCTCGAGGAGCTGCGCGCGCGGCTGCCACACGATCTCGTCTTTGCGCGGACCTCCGACCAGCCGCGGCAGGTCGAAGAGAACATCCACCTGTTCATGGGCAGCCTCTACGAAGCGGTCGCGCTCGTCGTGGTGGTGTCGCTGATCGGGTTCTGGGAATGGCGGTCGGCGCTGCTGATGGCCTTCTCGATTCCGATCACGCTGGCGATGACCTTCGGGATGATGAGCGTGCTCGGCATCGATCTGCAGCAGGTGTCGATCGCATCGCTGATCATCGCGCTCGGTTTGCTGGTCGACGACCCGGTGGTCGCCGGCGACGCGATCAAGCGCGACCTGGCGCTCGGCCACGCGCGGATCGTCTCGGCCTGGCTCGGCCCGACCAAGCTGGCCAAGGCGATCATGTTCGCGACGGTGACGAACATCGTCGCCTACCTGCCGTTCCTGATGCTGTCGGGCGACTCGGGCACGTTCCTCTACAGCCTGCCGATCGTGATCGGCTGTTCGCTGGTCGCCTCGCGGCTCGTCTCGATGACCTTCATCCCGTTGATTGGCTACTACCTGCTGCGGCCGAAGGCCGAAGTGCCGATTCACGAGCGGCGGACGCGCGGGTTCGCGGCGGCGTACTACCGCGTCGGCCGCGCCGCGATCGAGCACCGCTGGGCGTTTCTCGCCGGCTCGCTGGCGGTGCTCGCCCTCGGCGGGATGTTCATGAGCCAGCTGAAGACCCAGTTCTTTCCGCAGGACCTCCAGTACCTGTCGTACGTGGACGTGTGGCTGCCGGAGGACTCGCCGGTGTCAGCGACCAACCGAGTCGCGGCGGACGTCGAGGCGACGGTTCGACGCGTCGCCGACGCCTATGCGAAGGAACGACACGGCGATCGGCAGCAGCCGCCGCACCAGGTGTTGAAGTCACTGACGACGTTCGTCGGCGGCGGCGGACCGCGCTTCTGGTTCTCGGTGGCGCCGGAGCAGTCGCAGCCGAACTACGCACAGGTGCTGATCGAGGTGATCGACAAGCACGACACCAATCACCTGGTCGATCGGCTGCAGAAGGAGCTGAGCTCGACGATCCCGGGTGTGCGGCTCGACGTGCGGCAGCTCGAAGTAGGCCCGCCGGTGGGCATCCCGGTCGGCGTGCGCATCTCGGGCGAGGACATCCCGACGCTGCGCCGCCTCGCCGGTCAGGCGGCGTCGATCCTCCGCTCGGTGCCGACGGCGGTCGGCGTCCGCGACAACTGGGGGCCCGAGAGCTTCGCCGTACGACTGCGCACCGATTCGGACAGGGCGAACCTGTCCGGCCTGTCGAACTACGACGTCGCCGCCTCGTCGGCGACGGCGATGAACGGCCACAAGGTGGCGCTGCTGCACGACGGCGAGGATCAGATTCCGGTCGTCGCCCGGCTGCGGATGGAGGAGCGCGCGCAGCTTGCCGACATCAGGAGCCTCTACGTCTACGCCTCGCAGGGTTCGCAGAAAGTACCGCTGCAGTCGATCTCGTCGGTCGTCTACGACATGCAGACCGAGAAGCTGCAGCGCCGGAACCAGTTCCGGACGATCACCGTCTCCGCGTTCCCCGACGCGCACGTGCTGCCGTCGGAAGTGCTGAACGCGGCGATGTCGCGGCTGCTCGCCTTCCAGCGCAACCTGCCGCCGGGATATCGGATGGAGATCGGCGGCGAACGCGAGGAGCAGGTGAAGGGGTTCCGCAGCCTGTCGATCGTGATGCTGATCTCGATCACGATGATTTACCTCGCGCTGGTCTTCCAGTTCAAGCACGCGATCAAGCCGTTCATCGTCTTCGCGGCCATCCCCTACGGGATCGTCGGCGCGCTCGCGGCGCTGTGGTTCATGCAGACGCCGTTCGGGTTCATGGCCTTCCTCGGTGTGGCCAGCCTGATTGGCGTGATCGTCAGTCACATCATCGTGCTGTTCGACTTCATCGAGGAGAAGCACGAGGAAGGGGAGCCGCTCGAGGAAGCGCTGCTCGACGCCGGGATCATGCGTCTCCGGCCGGTGCTGATCACGGTGGCGGCGACGGTGATCGCGCTGTTCCCGCTGGCGGCGCACGGCGGCCCGCTGTGGGAGCCGCTCTGCTACGCGCAGATCGGCGGCCTGACGATTGCCACGTTCGTCACGCTGCTGCTCGTGCCGGTGATCTACGCGACCTTCGTGCTCGACCTGAAGATCGTGCGCTGGAGCCGGCCGGAGGCGGAGCGCGCCCGCGTATGAGCACTCGACCGCAGCACGACGTGGAGGCGGGGCGCCTGCTCGACACGGCCGCGGGCACCGCGGACTGGCAGCGCTGGGGCACCTACGTCAGCGACCGCGCCTGGGGAACGGTCCGCGAGGACTACAGCGCCGACGGCAACGCGTGGGCGTACTTCCCGCACGACCACGCGCGGAGCCGCGCCTACCGCTGGAACGAAGAGGCGCTCGCCGGCTTCTGCGACCGGAATCAGCACCTGTGCCTCGGCATCGCGCTGTGGAACGAACGCGATCCGATCCTCAAGGAGCGGCTGTTCGGCCTGTCGAACGACGAGGGCAACCACGGCGAAGACGTGAAGGAGTACTACTTCTATCTCGACAACCTGCCGACGCACGCCTACGCTCGGATGCTCTACAAGTACCCGCAGGTCGCGTTTCCGTACGGCGATCTGGTGGAGACGAACCGGCGTCGCGGATCGGACGAACCCGAGTACGAACTGTTCGACGCGATCGGCGACGCGTTCCGCGGGCAGCGCTATTTCGACGTGTTCGTCGAGTATGCCAAGCTCGACGCCGAGGACCTCTTGTGCCGGATCGTCGCCGTCAACCGCGGCGCCGAGCCGGCGCCACTCCACATCCTGCCGCAGCTCTGGTATCGCAACACCTGGTCGTGGTTTCACGACGCGCCGCGCTTCACGATCACCGCTGACGCGGCGGACCGCGCGCGCACGCAGCATCCGGTGCTCGGCGATCGCTGGTGGTACGTCCGCGCGGACCAGGGTGCCGACGTCGATCTGCTGTTCACCGAGAACGAGACGAATGCGGCCCGCCTGTTCGGTGCCGCGAGCAGCGGTGCGTTCGTCAAGGACGGCATCAACGACGCGGTGGTCCTCGGGATGCACGATCGCGTCAACCGCCGTGCCGGCAGCAAGGCCGCCGCGCACGTGCGCGCAGTCGTCGGCGCCGGCGAGTCGTTCACGGTGTGCGTCCGGTTGTCGCCGCACCGTCAGGCGGACCCCTTCGACGGGTTCGACCGATCGATAGCCGTCCGCAAGCGCGAAGCGGACGCCTTCTATGACGGCATCCACGCGCCGCACCTCAGCGAGGACGAACGGCTCGTGCAGCGCCAGGCGTTCGCGGGCCTGCTCTGGTCGAAGCAGTTCTACCACTTCGACGTGCATCGCTGGCTGACCGGCGATCCGGCGCAGCCGCCGCCGCCGCCGGAGCGATGGAACGGCCGCAATCGCGACTGGGCGCTTCATTTCCATCACGCCGACATCGTCCTGATGCCGGATCCATGGGAGTACCCGTGGTTCGCGTCGTGGGATCTCGCGTTCCACGTGGTAATCATGGCGATGCTCGATCCGGAATTCGCCAAGCAGCAGCTGCTCCTGCTGCTGCATCCACGCTCGCAGCACCCGTACGGCGCGGTGCCGGCGTTCGAGTGGGACTTCAACGCGGTCAATCCACCGGTCCTGGCGTGGGCGGCGTGGCAGCTGTATCACCTCGAGCGGCAGAACCGCGGCGCCGGCGATCGCGAGTTTCTCGCGGCGGCGTTCGACGGCCTCGTGCTGATGCTCGGCTGGTGGGTGAACCGCAAGGACAGCGAAGGCGCCGGCATCTTCGGCGGCGGCTTCCTCGGCCTCGACAACATCGGCATCTTCGATCGCGATCGGCCGCTGCCGACCGGCGGCGCGCTCGAGCAGAGCGACGGCACCGGCTGGATGGCGATGTTCCAGCTCAACATGGTCGCGATCGCCTTCGCGCTGGCGCGTCACGACATCCGCTATGCGCCCTTCGTCCATCGCTTCGGGCAGCACTTCTCGATCGTGACCCACGTGCTGCAGCGCACCGGCGGCGGCGGCATCGGGCTGTGGAACGAAGACGAGCGCTTCTACTTCGATCTGATTCGCCATGGCGACATGCGGCTGCCGCTCAAGCTCTATTCGATGGTCGGCCTCGTGCCGCTGTTCGCGGCCGCGGTCATCGATCACAAGGCGGTAGCCGAAATGCCGGCGGTGAACGGCTACGTCGAGGAGGTGCTGGCGAACCGCCCGCATCTGCGGGCGATGCTTCCCGGCTTCGTCGCCCCGGGCGTGTCGGACACACGGCTGCTGTCGGTAGTCGATCGCGATCGGCTGGCCGATCTGCTGTCGCGCGTCCTCGACGAGAAGGAGTTCCTGTCCGACTTCGGCGTGCGGTCGCTGTCGCGCAAGCACCTGGACGAGCCGTACCGGTTCGGCGTCGGCGGCCGCGACTACGAGGTCGCCTACCTGCCCGGCGTGTCCGACAACCGCGTGTTCGGCGGCAACTCGAACTGGCGCGGGCCGATCTGGTTTCCGATGAACTTCCTGCTGATTCAGTCGATTGCCTCGTTCGCGCGCTACTACGGCGATTCGTTCACGATCGAGTGCCCGACCGGATCGGGCCGCGTATGCACGCTCGCCGAGATCGCCGGCGATCTCGCGCGGCGCCTGACCCGGATCTTCCTGCGCGACGGCGGCAGCGGCCGCCGCGCCGTGTTCGGCGCCAACGAGCACTTCCAGCACGACGCGCACTGGCGCGACTACGTGCCGTTTCACGAATTCTTTCACGGCGACGACGGCACCGGTCTCGGCGCCAGCCATCAGACCGGCTGGACCGCGCTCGTGGCGCTGTTGCTCCAGTACGGCGGCGACGTGTGCTTCGACCGTGGCGCGACGCCGCCGAGCGTCGAACGCGAGCGCGAGCCGAGCGAGGTGTGGTCATGAGAATGGACGCGGCCGACGCGCTCGTCTTCTTCGGGGCGACCGGCGACCTGGCCTACAAGAAGATTTTTCCGGCGCTTCACGGCATGGCGCGCCGCGGGCGTCTCACCATGCCGGTGATCGGCGTTGCCAAGTCGGGCTGGACGATCGACGAGCTGCGCGCGCGCGCCGAGGACAGCGTCAGCCGCCACGGTGGCATCGATCGCGACGCCTTCGCGACGCTGATGCGATCGCTCCGCTACATCGACGGCGACTACAGCGACGCCGCCACCTTCGATCGGCTGGCATCGACGCTCGGACCGGCGCAGACGCCGGTGCACTACCTGGCGATACCGCCGGCGGTGTTCGGCCTGGTGCTCGAGCGGCTCGGCGCCGCCGGCGCCGCACGCGGCGGCCGCGTGGTCATCGAGAAGCCGTTCGGCCAGAACCTCGGGACCGCGCGCGAGCTGAACGGCCTCGTCCACCGGACCTTCTCCGAGCACGACGTCTACCGAATCGATCATTACCTCGGCAAGAACGCAGTCAGCAATCTGCTGTTCTTCCGCTTCGGCAACACGTTCGTCGAGCCGATCTGGAATCGCCAGTACGTCGAGAGCGTGCAGATCACGATGGCCGAGGAATTCGGCGTCGACGGCCGCGGCAGCTTCTACGACCGGACCGGCGCGATCCGCGACGTCGTTCAGAACCATCTGCTGCAGGTCCTGACCAACGTCGCGATGGAGCCGCCGCCGGGCATCGATCAGGAGGTCGTGCGCGACGAGCGGGTCAAGGTGCTGAAGAGCATCGCGCCGCTCGGTGCCGGGGACGTCGTTCGCGGCCAGTTCCGCGGGTACCGCGGCGAGCCCGGCGTGAAGCCCGGCTCGACGGTCGAGACGTTCGCGGCGCTGCGGTTGTCGATCAACTCGTGGCGCTGGAAGGGGGTGCCGTTCTTCATCCGCGCCGGCAAGCGCCTGCCGACGACGACGACGGAGGTGATCGTGAAGCTGCGGCAGCCGCCGGCGGTGTTCAGCGACGTAGCGCCCCCGGCCAACTGCTTCCGCTTCCGCGTGACGCCGTCGCAGACGATTGCGATCAGCACGTTCGTGAAAGTGCACGGGGAGTTGCGCGGCGAGCCGGTGGAACTGACCGTCAGCGAGCACGAGGACGCCGGCGAGATGAGCGCATACGAAGAACTGCTGACCGACGCGATCCACGGCGTGTCGGCGC
The DNA here is from genome assembly GCA_035259385.1 of Vicinamibacterales bacterium. Classification (GTDB taxonomy): domain Bacteria; phylum Acidobacteriota; class Vicinamibacteria; order Vicinamibacterales; family CAVVIG01; genus QHWK01. Next base: position 107,715 of record DATFWL010000130.1, read on the forward strand.
GGTTCGCGCGCCAGGACTACGTCGAAGAAGCGTGGCGGATTGTCGACCCGGCGCTCGACGCTGCGACGCCGATCTACGAGTACGAGCCCGGCACGTGGGGTCCGACGGAGGCGCTGACGCGCGTGTCTCCCGACGGCGGCTGGATCGATCCGGCGCGTCAGGAGGTCATGGTCGGGTAGGTCGGGTGGGTCAGGTGGGTCAGGTAGGTCGGGTGGGTCAGGTGGGTCAGGTAGGTCTGGTGGGTCGGGCGGGCCATTGGCGCCTTTCGCCGACGGTCGGCGTTGCCCGAATTTGTCGAATCCACTCGGTTCCGACCTACCCGACCTACCCGACCTACCCGGTCCAACGGCAGCGTCCGCTGCAAAGGAGTCCGAATGAATCGTTCGATGCTCAGAACCCTGGTGATCGCCATCTGCGTCAGCTCCGGCCCGACGGCGGCGTGGGCGCAGAAGGTGATGGTCGACTACGACAAGGAGGTCGACTTCTCGAAGTACCAAAGCTATGTGTGGTCCGACGGCGAGCCGGCGGCGAACCCGCTGGTCCACACGCGGATCGTCAACGCCATCGAAGGCCAGCTGGCGTCGAAGGGCTGGACCAAGAGCGGCGCGAACGCCGACCAGTCACCGTCGGCTGTGGTCGTGTACCACGCGGCGATCGACGCCGAGCGCGAGCTGAACACGTGGGGCAGCGGGCCGCGCTGGAACGGCTTCGGCAACGCGCGCATCGAAACCATCCTCACCGGGCAGCTGGTCGTCGACGTCTACGACGCGGCGACGAAGCAACTGCTGTGGCGCGGCTTCGCCAGCGACACGGTGAGCGATGATCAGGAGAAGAATGAAAAACGGCTGAACGAAGCGGTCGCCAAGCTCTTCAAGCAGTTCCCGCCGAAATCCGCCCGCAACTCCCGCTAGCCCGGGTTCCGAACCGCCACGAAGCACGAAGACATGGCTTCGTGCCTTCGTGGCAGATCCGAGCTCCCGGATCAGAAGCTGAACGCCGGATCGATTGGCGGGAGCGGAACGCCGAAGAACATGCGGCGCTGGATGCGCGGCAGCAGCGGCGACTTGAGGATCAGCGGGACCAGCGTGCGCATCATCCACTTCCTGATCGGGCTGGTGCGCTTCTCGGCGACCAGCAGCTTCTGCGCCTGCAGCTGCATCGAATGCAGCGTGCGGACGTCCGCCTCGCGCAGCTGCTGCACGCGCTGGAGATCGGCGCGCCGGATCGGGCCGTGGCCGAAACGCGGATACAGCTCGTGCGCGGCGACGGCAGCGGTCGCAATCGCGACGTTGACGCCGATCGCGCCGGCGGGGCTCATCGTATGCGCCGCGTCGCCGATCAGGAGCAGGCCATCGCGGGCCCAGTCGTCGACCAGGCGGATCAGCCCTTCGAGCGGGACGAACGGCGTGAAGTCCTTCAGGTTGTCGGCAAACGATTCGAAGATCGGATCGAGCCGGCGCACGCGGTCGGCGACCGTCTTCACGCCCTGTTGACGCCAGTGCTTCCACTCGCCGACCGGCAGCGCGATGCCGGTCTGGATGTGACGCGGATACTTCGGCAGCATCAGTCCGCGCACCGAGTCGCCGAGCGATACGCGGAAGGTGTTCGCCCAGCCTTCCGGCTGCTCGATCGTGAACCAGATCAGATCGAAATCGTGATGCTCGTAGGCGGCGGTGAAGCCGCCCATCTTCGCGATCGCCGAATACCGGCCGTCGGCGCCGATGACGACGTCGGCGCGGACTTCGAACGGCTCGGCGCCGTGCCGCGTGCCGCGGACGCCGACGCACGCGCCGTCTTCCTCGATCAAGCCCGAGACGTGCGCGCTCATCCAGCACTGGAACGACGGCAGCGGCTCGGCCTTGCGCAGAAGAGCCGCGAGGAAGATCGACTGGGGCATCCAGATCGCGTACGGGAACTCCGGCGCGATTTTCCTGAACGAGATGTCGGCGATGTCGCGCCCGAACATGCGCACTTTGCCGGAGTCGATGATCGAGTGCGGCTGCTCGAGGATGTACTCGAGCAGGCCGAGCTCGTTGAGCAGGTGAGCGGTGCTCGGCTGCAGCACTTCACCTCTGAACTCGCGCTCGAACGTGTCGTGCCCCTCGAGCACGATCACGCTGGCGCCCCGCTTGGCGAGCAGCAGGCCGAGCATCATCCCGGCCGGGCCGCCGCCGACGATCGCCGCATTCACGTTCACACTCGTCATAGTTGTTCCTCTCCCGCCACACTGCGCTGCCGCAGCGCGGCATTCAGCACGTCGAGCTTGGCTTCGATCCGCGCCAGCCGTTCCTCCACCTGCCCCACTCGCCCCTGGTCGAAAAAGAAGCTCGAGACCGTCGCCGTGAACACGCCGATGAACGCGATGCCGAGCAGCATCAGGCCGACGGCGATGAATCGCCCTTCGGGAGTGACCGGCGACACGTCGCCGTAGCCGACGGTCGTGGCGGTCACGATCGACCACCACACGGCGTCGCCGAAGCTCCCGATCCGCGGGTTGATGCCGTGCTCGACCGAAAAGATGCCGAGCGCGCCGAGGCCGACAATCGCGGCCGTCATCACGAAGGCGTAGTGGAGGCGGTTCGGCCGCAGGATGTGGCTGCGCATGCGCAGGCCGATGGCCGCGACCGCGGCGCCGCGCAGGAAGCGCATCAGCACGACCAATCGCGCCGGCGCCCACTCGAACGGCCCGGTCAGCGGCACCGGCATCGACAGCACGACGATCAGCAGGTCGAGCCACAGCGTCCGGGCGTGACGCCTGCGATCGGGCGTCAGGACGGCTTTCACCGTGTACGCGCCGCAGAAGGTCAGCCAGATCATCCAGTTCACGGCGTGCGCGAGATCGCGCACCGCCGCGGTGCGCGCGTGACCTTCGACGACCAGCGTCGGCGCCACCAGCACCGCCAGAAACGCGATCGGCAGTTCGCTCACGGCGACGAATCGGTCGAAACGGGTGCGTGCGGACACCGTCGAATCGGTCACGGCCGCGCGGAGGGGCAATCGGCGTGCCCGCCATTTGCCCGGGCATTGCGACGCAATCGGCTTGCAGACACGCGCGATCTGGCTCCGGTCCGTACACTTTGAACAACCCTGCTCAGAGTGCTCATCGTCGAACGTGGCCACCCGGGTGCGGCGGTCCGTCCTAACTCGCTCGCCACGCTGACGATCCGTCGGTTGTCGAAGAGAGTCGCGGCTGGATCGGCCATTGCTCTCACGCCGGCCGGACCGACGGCGCGTTCAACGGTCCCCTTTCCAAGGAGCCGCATGCGGCCAGCGACGTCAGACACGACCGCAATCGATCTGTTGAGCGTCAACACCATCCGCACGCTGGCAATCGACGCGATCCAGCAGGCCAACTCAGGACATCCCGGCACGCCGATGGGCATGGCGCCCACCGTCTACACGTTGTGGCAGCGCGTGCTGCGCTTCGATCCGCACGATCCGATCTGGCCGAATCGCGATCGGTTCGTGCTGTCGGCAGGGCACGCGTCGATGCTGCTCTACAGCGTGCTGCACCTGACCGGCACACGCGCGGTCGATCCCGACTACGAGCGGCTCGGTGAGCCATCGGTATCGCTCGACGACATCCGCACGTTTCGCCAGCGTGCGAGCCGCTGCGCCGGACATCCCGAGTACCGCTGGACCTCCGGCGTCGAGACGACGACGGGTCCGCTGGGGCAGGGCGTGGCGACGAGCGTCGGCATGGCAATCGGCGCGCGCTGGCTCGCGGCGCACTACAACCGCCCGGGGTTCGATCTGTTCGACTACGACGTCTACGCGCTGTGCGGCGACGGCTGCATGATGGAAGGCGTCTCCAGCGAGGCGGCGTCGCTCGCCGGACATCTCGGCCTCGGCAACCTGTGCTGGATCTACGACAACAACGGCATCACCATCGAGGGTTCGACCGACGTCGCCTTCACCGAGGACGTCGAGTCGCGCTTTCGCTCGTATGGCTGGAACGTCGTCGACGTCGACGCTGCCAACGATCTCGACGAGATCGAGCGCGCGCTCGGCATCTTTCGCGCGACCGGCGATCGACCGACGCTGATCGTCGTCCACAGCCACATCGGCTTCGGTTCGCCGCACCGGCAGGACACCAGCGCGGCGCACGGTGAGCCGCTCGGCGCCGACGAGATCCGCCTGACCAAGGCGGCCTACGGCTGGCCGCCGGACGCGACCTTCTATGTACCGGACGGCGTCCGCGAGCACTTCGCCGAAGGCATCGGTCGGCGCGGCGCCGCGGCGCGCCAGCGCTGGGAGGCGCTGTTCGCGGCCTATCGCGATCGGTTCCCGCAGGAAGCGCGCGCGATCGACGCGATGCAGCGCCGCGGCCTGCCGCCGGACTGGGACGCCGAGATTCCCGCGTTTCCCGCCGACACGAAAGGTCTTGCCGGCCGCGATGCCTCGGCGACCGTCATGAACGCCGTCGCGCGGCGCGTGCCGTGGTTGATCGGCGGCGCCGCCGATCTCGCGCCCTCCACGAAGACGCGTCTGACCGGCGACGCCGGCGACCACCAGACAGCCACGCCCGGCGGACGCAACCTGCATTTCGGCGTGCGCGAGCACGCGATGGGCTCGATCCTCAACGGCCTCGCCTTGACCAAGCTGCGGCCGTTCGGCGCCGGCTTCCTGATCTTCAGCGACTACGCGCGCGGCGCGATTCGCCTGAGCGCGCTGATGGAGCTGCCGGTGGTCCACATCTTCACGCACGACTCGATTGGCGTGGGCGAAGATGGTCCAACGCATCAGCCGATCGAGCAGCTGATCTCGCTGCGTGCGATCCCGCACCTCATCGTGCTGCGCCCGGCCGATGCCAACGAAGTCGCCGAAGCCTGGCGCGCGATCATGACGACGCGCCGCCACCCGGTCGCGTTGATCCTGTCGCGGCAGGCGCTGCCGACCCTCGACCGCACGAACTACGCGGCGGCGTCCGGCCTGGCGAACGGCGCCTACGTCCTCGCCGATCCGATCGACGGACCGCCGGACGTGATCCTGATCGGCAGCGGCAGCGAGGTGTCGCTCTGCGTCTCGGCGATCGAGCCGCTCTCGTCCCGCGGCATCCGCACGCGCGTCGTCAGCATGCCGTCGTGGGAACTGTTCGAACAGCAGACGCGCGAGTACCGCGACGGCGTGCTGCCGCCTGAGCTCACCGCCCGGGTCGCGGTCGAGCAAGCCTCGACGCTGGGATGGGAGCGATACGCCGGCGGCGGCGGCGCGGTGCTCGGCATGACGACCTTCGGCATGTCGGCGCCGCTGGCGGTGCTCCAGCGCGAATTCGGCTTCACCACCGACCGCCTCGTCCAGCTCGCGTGCGAGCAAGTGTCGCGCGCGGCGGGGCGCGCCGCACGGCTCATCTGACCATGCGTCACGTCGCAGGCGCGGACCATGCGGTTGGTGAAGCGCTCGCGCTCGACCGGCGCGTGCGTTCATCAGTGTGACATTGACAGGAGAGGAACGGCATCTGCGGCGTCCGGCCACGGCGTGCGCGTTCGAAGAGGTGCTATGCCGACGAGCGGTGTGATCACGAATCCCTTGCGCGGTCTCCAGCAATTCGGTCAATCGGTCTGGCTCGACTACATCGACGGCCTGTCCGATCGCGCGTCGCGCGGCCACGACGTCAGCGGGGTCGCCAGCGTCGCCAGCTTTTTCGTCAGCCGGATCGACGCGGCCGTCGCCAGGGCGTCTGCGCAGCATCCCGCGGCGAAAGACCTCGCCGGCGCCGTCGCGATTGCCAACGCAAAGCTCGCATACGAGCACTACTGCAACCTCGTCAGCTCACCGCGCTGGCGCGACCTCGCCGACGCGGGCGCGCAGACGCAGCGGCTGCTCTGGGCGAGCACGAGCTCGAAGGACCCGAGCTACCGCGACGTCCTCTATGTCGAGGAACTGATCGGCGCCGACACAGTCAACACGATTCCGCCGGCGACCTTTGCCGCGTTCCGCGATCACGGCCGCCTGCGCGCGAGTCTCGTTGAAGACCTCGATGGCGCCCACCGCACGATGCGCTCGCTGGCTGACGCCGGCGTCTCGATCGACGCAATTGCCGACGCGCTGCTGAACGACGGGCTCGCGCAGTTCAGCGACGCGTTCGACCGTCTGCTCGGCGCCGTCAGCGCGCGCACCAACGGACGCCGCCGCGCCAGGGTGGACCGGCAGACGCTGTCGATTCCGGCGCGCGTCCGCCCGGCGGTGATGGCCTCGCTCGTCGACTGGCAGCGGAACGGCAAAGTCCGGCGCCTGTGGAGCGGCGACGCGTCGCTGTGGACATCGGCCGACGAGAGCCGATGGCTCGGATGGCTCTCAGTCGCTGACGATCAGTTCGCGCACCTGGAGGCGCTCCAGCAGATTGCGGAAGAGGTGAAGGCGGGCGGCTTCAGACACGCCGTGCTGCTCGGCATGGGCGGATCGAGCCTGTGTCCGGAGGTGCTGCGTCTGACGTTCGGCTGCATCGCCGGGTTTCCCGAGCTGCACGTCCTCGACTCGACCGATCCGGCGCAGATTCGCGCCATCGAGTCGCGAATCGATCTGACCCGCACGATCTTCATCGTCTCGAGCAAGTCCGGCGGCACGCTCGAACCGAACATCTTCACGCAGTATTTCTTCGATCGCGTGAGAGCGCTGGTCGGCGAGGCCGATGCAGGACAGCGCTTCATCGCGATCACCGATCCCGGGTCGCATCTGCAGCAGGTCGCCGAGGGCGACGGTTTCCGGACGATCTTCTTCGGCTCGCCGTCGATCGGCGGACGCTATTCGGCGCTGTCCGCGTTCGGCATGGTGCCTGCCGCGATCATGGGCCTCGACATCGGGCGCTTTCTGCGCGCCACCGAGGAGATGGTCCACGCCTGCGCGCCGACGGTGCCGGCCGCCGACAACCCGGCCATCGTCCTCGGCACGGTGCTCGGCGTCCTCGCCAGCCGCGGCCGAGACAAGGTGACGCTCGTGGCCTCGCCGGACATCGGCGATCTCGGCGCGTGGCTGGAGCAACTGCTCGCCGAGTCGACCGGGAAGGCCGGCACAGGGCTGATCCCGATTGACGGCGAAACTCCTGGTGCGCCGGACGTCTACGGCGACGATCGCGTCTTCGTCTACCTGCGGCTCGAGTCTGCGCCCGATGCGGCGCAGGATCGCGCGATCGAGGCGCTCGACCGGGCCGGCCAGCCGATCATCCGGATTGCGATCGAGGAGCCGTACAACCTCGGCGAGGAATTCTTCCGCTGGGAGATGGCGACCGCCGTCGCCGGCTCGATTCTCGGCATCAACGCGTTCAATCAGCCGGACGTCGAGGCGAGCAAGATCGCGACGCGAGCGCTGACCGACGAATACGAGCGCACCGGCACGCTGCCGCCCGAACAGCCGTTCTTCGACGCCGGCAGCATCAAGTTGTTCGCCGACCCGGCGAACGTGGCGGCGCTGCAGCAGGCGGCGGGATCGGATCGATCGCTCATCGGCTATCTGAGGGCTCATGTCGGCCGCCTGCGGGACGGCGACTACTGTGCGTTGCTCGCCTACGTCGAGATGAACCGCGCGCACGCCGCGGCGCTGCAAGCGATGCGCGACCGGCTGCGCGACGCACGCCGCATCGCCACCTGCGTCGGCTTCGGCCCGCGGTTTCTCCACTCGACCGGCCAGGCCTACAAGGGCGGCCCCAACAGCGGCGTGTTTCTGCAGATCACTGCAGACGACGCGGCCGATCTGCCGGTGCCGGGCCAGCGCTACACCTTCGGCATCGTCAAAGCCGCGCAGTCGCGCGGCGACTTCCAGGTGCTCGCCGAGCGCGGTCGTCGCGCGTTGCGCGTCCATCTCGGCGCGGATGTCGCCGACGGCCTGGCACGACTGCGGCGTGCGATCGACGAAGCGCTCACGACGAGCGGCTGCTGACATCAGAGGAGCATGCGCATGCAGATTGGAATGATCGGGCTCGGCCGAATGGGCGGAAACATGGTGCACCGGCTGCTCGGCGGCGGCCACGACTGCGTCGTGTTCGACCGCAACGAGGCGAGTGTGGCAACGCTCGCCGCGCTCGGCGCGACGGGTTGCCGGTCGCTCGACGAGTTCGTCGCCGCGTTGACGACGCCGCGTGTCGTCTGGTTGATGGTGCCGGCGGCCGTCGTCGATTCGATGATTGCCGAGCTCGCCCCCAGGATGGCGGCGGGCGACATCCTGATCGACGGCGGCAACTCGCACTACATCGACGATATCGCGCGCGCGACGACGCTTGCGGCATCGGGCATCGATTACGTCGACGTCGGCACCAGCGGCGGTGTGTGGGGCCTCGAGCGCGGCTACTGCCTGATGATCGGCGGGCCGCAGCGGGCGGTCCGTCATCTCGATCCGATTTTCAAGACGCTGGCGCCCGGTCGTGGCTCCGTGCCGGCGACGCCCGACCGCGCGGGCAGGACGAGCACGGCCGACCAAGGCTATCTCCACTGCGGCCCCGCCGGCGCCGGTCACTTCGTGAAGATGGTCCACAACGGAATCGAGTACGGCCTGATGGCCGCTTACGCCGAGGGGCTCAACATCCTGAAGCACGCCGGTGCCGGGCGGCAGCGGCGCACCAACGACGCCGAGACCGCGCCGCTGCGCGAGCCGGAACATTTCCAGTACGACTTCGACCTCGCGGACATCGCCGAGGTCTGGCGGCGCGGCAGCGTCGTCGCCTCGTGGCTGCTCGATCTCACGGCGTCCGCGCTCGCAGCGCAGCCGGACCTGCACGCGTTCTCGGGACGGGTGTCGGACTCCGGCGAAGGGCGCTGGACGATTCTCGCCGCGATCGCGAGCGCCGTGCCCGCGCCGGTGCTGACCACGGCGCTGTATCAGCGCTTCGTATCGCGCGGAGAAGAGGAGTTCGCGGACCGGCTGCTGTCGGCGATGCGCTATCAGTTCGGCGGGCACGTCGAAGTGCCGGCGGGAGCGTAGAGCCGTGTCTGAGCCGCATGTCGTCGTCGTCGGCGGCGGATTCGGCGGGCTGGCCACGGTGAAGGCGCTGAAGCACGCGCCGGTACGAGTGACACTGATCGACCGGACGAACCATCATCTGTTCCAGCCGCTGCTCTACCAGGTGGCGACGGCGATGCTCTCGCCGGCGCAGATCGCGTCGCCGATCCGCGCGCTGCTCAGGCATCAACGGAACGCGAGCGTGTTCCTTGCCGAGGTGACCGGCGTCGACACGGCGCGACGTCGTGTCTGCGTCGAGGCCGCCGATCGACACGGCTGCATTCCCTACGACTTCCTCGTGCTCGCCACCGGCGTACACCACAGCTACTTCGGGCACGACGAGTTCGCGGCGCATGCGCCCGGATTGAAAACACTTGACGACGCGGTCGCGATCCGCAACCGGATCCTGCACACGTTCGAGCTGGCTGAAACCGAAGACGATCCGCGGCGCCATCCGGACCTGTTGACGTTCGTACTCATTGGCGGCGGCCCGACGGGTGTGGAGATGGCAGGCGCGATCGCCTCGCTGATTCGCAATACGCTCGCGTCGGAGTTCCGGCGCGTCGATCCGCGGTCGGCACGGATCATCCTGGTCGATCGCGCGCCGCGCATTCTCGCGACCTTCTCCGAGGACCTCTCGCAGGCGGCCCACGCACGGCTCGCCGGGCTCGGCGTCGAGATCCGGCTTGGCCACGCGGTGGACTGCATCGACGATCGCGGGGTCGTCGTGAACGGCGAGCGCATCCCGAGCCGCACCGTGCTGTGGACGGCCGGCGTCGAGCCGTCGCCCGCCGGACGCTGGCTCGGCGCCCGAACCGACCGCGCCGGCCGCGTTGTCGTGCAGAGCGACCTGACGGTTCCGGAGCGTCCCGAGGTCTTCGTGATCGGCGATGTCGCCGCGTGCGAGCAGGACGGCAAGCCGCTGCCGGGCGTGGCGCAGGTCGCGATGCAACAGGGTCGATACGTCGGCCGCACCATCGTTCGCCGCGCGACGGGCGGCGCGCCGCTCGCGCCGTTCCGCTACTTCGACAAGGGCAGCATGGCGGTGGTCGGCAGGAACTTCGCCGTGCTGCAGAGCAGCCGGTTCAGGCTCAAGGGATGGCCGGCGTTCCTCGCGTGGGCGGCGGTCCACCTCGAATTCCTCGCGCAGTCGAGCCTGCGGGCGTCGGTCTTCCTGCAGTGGATGTGGGCCTACGTCACCAGGCAGCCTGGCTCGCGCCTGATCGTTCAGCACCACACGTCGTCGCCGGCGGCGCGCCGCGAGGAGCTGCACGTATGAGCGGCGCCGTTCATGCGATCGCCAACATCTTCGACGCCGTCTCGACGCCGGCGTCGTCGATTGCCAGCCTGTCGATGCTGGTGATCGCGGTGTGCGTCGCGATCTTCGTCGCCGTCGCCGGCGTGCTGGTTTACACGATCGTCCGCTTCCGCCGGCCGTCGGCCGACGTCGACCGCGAGCCGCCGCAGGTGTACGGCAGCAATCAGATCGAGATCGCCTGGACGGTGATCCCGGTGCTCATCGTCATCGTGCTGACGATGGCGACGGCACGAGTGATCACGGAAGTGCAGGACAAGCGTCCGGACCCCGGCGCGCTGGCGGTGACCGTCGTCGGTCATCAGTGGTGGTGGGAGATCCGCTATCCGCTGCTCGGCGTCGTGACGGCGAACGAGCTGCACGTCCCGGTCAGCGACGCGGCGCACCCGCGGGCGACCTTTCTGCGGCTCGAGTCGGCGGACGTCGCGCACAGCTTCTGGGTACCGCAGCTCGCGGGCAAGACCGACCTGATTCCGAACCATCCGAACACGATGTGGATCGAGCCGACCGTCGAGGGGACGTTCCTGGGCAACTGCGCCGAGTTCTGCGGCCTCCAGCACGCCAACATGCTCCTCCGCGTCGTCGTCCAGTCGCCCGAGGAGTTCGCCGCGTGGGTCGAGCAGCAGCGGGCCGCGCCGGCTCACGGCCACGACGGCGAGCGCGTGTTCCTCTCGCTGTCGTGCGTGAACTGCCACGCGGTTGCGGGCACCGCCGCCGCTGGCACGTTCGGACCCGATCTCTCGCATGTGATGAGCCGCGACACGCTCGGCGCCGGCCTCATCCCGAACACGACCGCGAACCTGCGGCGCTGGATTCGCGATCCGCAGGTGATGAAGCCCGGCAACCTGATGCCGAACATGCAGCTGAGCGATCGCGAGCTCGATCAGGTGCACGGGTATCTGTCGACGTTGAAGTAGGGCAGCCCAATGAACACCGTCGACATCATCGAGCCCGTCGATTCCGCCGTCGTCGCGGTCGCCACCGAGTCGACGCCGCTGCCAGGCTCGCTGCACGAGTGGCTGATCACGGTCGATCACAAGCGCCTCGGCCTGATGTACATCGCGACGGCGCTCGTGTTCTTCGTCGTCGGCGGCGTGCTGGCGATCGTGATGCGGGCTCAGCTGGCATTTCCGGACGGCACGCTGGTACCGCCTGACGTGTTCAACCGCCTGTTCACGATGCACGGCACCACGATGGTGTTCCTGGTCGGAATGCCGTTCCTTGCCGGGCTCGCGAACTATCTCGTGCCGCTGATGATCGGCGCGCGCGACATGGCGTTCCCCCGGTTGAATGCCTTCGGCTACTGGATCTTCGTGTTCGGCGGGGCGCTCCTCTATTTCAGCTACATCGGCGGCGAGGGGCTGGCCGGCCACGGCACCGCACCCGACGTCGGCTGGTTCGCCTACGCACCGCTGACCGAGCATCCGTTCTCGCGCGGTACCAGCACCGACTACTGGATCCTCAGCATCACGCTGACCGGCATCGGCAGCATCAGCAGCGCGATCAACGTCATCGCCACGACGCTGAGCATGCGCTGCAGGGGGATGACACTGGCGCGGATGCCGCTGTTCGTCTGGCTGCTGTTCGTCGTGTCGGGAATGATCCTGGTCGCGCTGCCGCCGCTGACCGCTGCGCAGGTGATGCTGCTCGTCGATCGCTATCTCGGCGGCCGCTTCTTCGACACGCAGGCCGGCGGCTCGGCGGTGCTGTGGCAGCACTTCTTCTGGCTGTTCGGGCATCCCGAGGTCTACATCCTCATGCTGCCGGGGTTTGCGTGCGCCTCGGAGATCATCCCGGTGTTCTCGCGCAAACCGATGTTCGGCCGTGCGGCGATGGTCGGCGCGAGCGTCGCGATCGGCTTCATCGGCGTCGGCGTGTGGGCGCACCACATGTTCACGATCGGCATGGCGTCGCGGTCGAACATCTTCTTCGTCGTCTCGACGATGCTGGTCGGCGTGCCGACCGGGATCAAGATCTTCAACTGGATCGCGACGATGTACGGCGGGCGGATCTGGTTCGCGACGCCGATGCTGTTCTGCACCGCCTTCCTGTTTCAGTTCCTCGTCGCGGGACTGACCGGGATCATGCTCGCCGCGGCGCCGTTCGACTGGCAGCTGAGCGACTCCTACTTCGTCGTCGCGCACTTTCACTACGTCCTGCTCGGCGGGCTGTTGTTCACGCTGTTCGCCGGCATCTATTACTGGTTCCCCAAGGCCACCGGCCGGATGCTCGACGAGACGCTCGGCCGCTGGCATTTCTGGCTGCTCGTCATCGGCTTCCACCTCACGTTCGACACGCTGCACTTCGCCGGGATTCTCGGCATGCCGCGGCGCATCTATACCTACGCGGCCGGACGCGGCTGGGAAGGCGTCAACCTGGTGGCCTCGATTGGCGTGATCTTCCAGACCGCGGCGGTCCTGTTCTTCGTGTGGAATGTCGCGCGGTCGCTCAAGCGCGGCGTCCCCGCCGGGAGCGATCCATGGGACGCCTGGACGCTGGAGTGGGCGACCACATCACCGCCGCCCGACTACAACTTCGCGGCGCTGCCGGACGTGTGCAGCAGCCGTCCGCTGTGGGATCTCAAGCACCCGGACGATCCGGACTGGAAGTACGAATGAGCGACGACTGGACGCTTCCCGACCGCGGCCGGATTGGCGTGCTCTGTCTCATCGTCACCGAGGCGGCCCTGTTCACGATCTTCGTCGTCGCGTATCTGTTCTACATCGGCGCCAGCCGCAGCGGACCACTCCCGAAGGACGTCCTCGAACTGCCGATCTGGCCGACGGTGTGCCTGCTGTCGAGCAGCATGACCGTGACGGTCGCCGAGCGCGCGCTCGAGGCGCGCCGCCGGCTCGCGTTCGTCGGCTGGGTCGCCGTGACCGCGGCGCTCGGTGCCGAATTCATCCACCAGACCGCCGTCGAGTGGCGGCGGCTGATCGTCGTCGACCACCTCACGATCAGCACCAACGTGTTCGGCACGACCTTCTACTCGCTGGTCGGGCTGCACGCGACGCACGTGCTGGTGGGGCTGGCGCTGCTGACGCTGGTCCTGGCGATCGGCCTTCGTGGCCGCGCGATGCTCGATCACGCGCGCCGCTTCCAGTTCCTGGCGTGGTACTGGCATTTCGTGGACCTGGTCTGGATCGTGGTGTTCGTGGTGGTTTACGTGGTGGGGCGATGATGCACGACGAATCGATCCATCTGCCGGCGCCGACTGTCTGGCCGTTCGTGACGGCGTTCGGCTTGACGCTGATCTTCAGCGGGCTGGTGACGCACGCGGCCGTCAGCGTCGTCGGCGTGATGCTCACCGCGCGCGGCGCCATCGGATGGTGGCGAGACGTGCTACCGGTCGAACACCACGAGCCGCACGTCGTCTCCGATCTCGCTCGAGTTCCGGTCGTGCATGCAAGCGCGCGCGCCGTCGAGCATCTGACAGTCGGCGCCGGCGGGCACCGTGTCCGCATCCCTGCCGACGTGCACCCATATTCGTCCGGCCTGAAAGGCGGTGTCGTCGGCGGCGTGGCGATGGCGGGCGTCGCCGTCGCCTACGGGGTGATCGCACAGCACAGTCTCTGGTACGTGGTGAATCTGCTCGCTGCCGGGTTGTTACCGTCGCTGTCTGCGGCAGACCTCGATCGGCTGCGCGCGTTCAGCGCGACCGGGCTTGCCGTCGGCGTATTGATGCATGCGGTGATGTCGGCGCTGGTCGGGCTGCTGTATGCGGTGTTGCTGCCGATGTTTCCTCGGCGCGCCGGCCTGTGGAGCGGCCTCGCCACGCCGATTGTCTGGTCCGGCATCGTCAGGGCCAGCCTCGACATCGTGAACCCGACGCTCAACGGGCGGATCGACTGGCTCTGGTTCGTCGCGTCGCAGCTCGCGTTCGGCCTCACCTGCGGCTTCGTGGTCGCGCGCACCGAACGGATCGAGACGATGCAGAGCTGGACGTGGGAGAGCCGGGCGGGACTCGAAGCGCGGCGCATCGACGAGGAGCGGCGATGACCGCGCGGGCGATCGGCGTCGCATTGCTCTCGGTAGCTGTCGCGGCGGGCCTGGCGTGCGGCCGTCCGCGCGCGATCGAGCCAAGGCCCGATGCGATCACCGATTTCGCGACGCTCTACGCGAGCAACTGCGCCGGCTGCCACGGCGTCGACGGCCTGCACGGGGTCGCGCAGCCGCTCAACGATGCACCCTATCTGTCGCTGATCGGTGACGTGCGCCTTCGCGAGGTGATTGCTCGAGGAGTCCCGGCGACGCCGATGGCGGCGTTCGCACGCGAAGCCGGCGGATCGCTGACCGCCGAACAGATCGGCGCGATTGCCGCCGGGCTGCGGCGCGAGTGGGGAAGTGCGCCGCGTCAGCCGGACGCAGTGCTCCCGGCGTACGACGCTGAGGAAGCATTCGCCCGTGGTACTGCGCGCGGCGACGTGGACCGTGGCCGGTCGGCGTTTGCAACCTACTGCGCACGCTGTCATGGCGAAGAGGGTACGGGCGGTCCAGTGGCTGGCTCGATCGTTGACGAGGCATTCCTGTCGCTGACGAGCGATCAGGCGCTCCGCACCAGCGCCATCGTCGGGCGCTCGGACGAAGGGACCCCAGGTTGGCGTGACTACGTGGCGGGGCGCCCGATGAGCGACCAGGAGATTTCAGACGTCGTCGCGTGGGTGGCGTCACATCGAGGACATCATGACTGAGACATGTGGGTGTGCGTGCGCGCAGGACACTGGCGTATCACGCCGGAAGATGATGCTGCGCCTCGGCGCGGGGATGACCGCGGCGGGCGCGGCGCTGATGGGCGTGCCGATTCTCGGCTTCGTCTTGTCGGCGTTCACGCGGCCAACGCACGCGCAGGAGTGGGTGTCGATCGGGCCGATCGAGCAATTTCCAGCGGAGCAGACGCGGCTTGTCGTGTATCAGAACCCGGCGACGCGGCCGTGGGACGGTGACACGGCGCATGTGCCCTGCTGGGTGCGGCGGATCGACGAGCAGCGATTCCAGGTGTTCGCGATCAATTGCACGCACCTCGGCTGTCCCGTGCGCTGGTTCCCGGAATCGAAGCTGTTCATGTGTCCGTGCCACGGCGGCGCGTTCTATGAAGACGGATCGCACGCGTCCGGACCGCCGCCGCGCGGCCTGTTCGAGTACCAGCACAAGATCGAAGACGGCCACCTGATGGTGATGGGCGGCTACCTGCCCACGCTTGCCGAGCCGCTGTGATGGCCGGGCCGTGTGCGGCGCTCGCGCTCTGGCTCGAGGAGCGGCTGCAGGTCCGCCGGCTCTACGAGGCGACCGCCGGGCACAAGGTGCCGGCGAGCACGAACAGCTGGTTCTACGTGCTCGGCAGCGGCACGCTGCTCTGCTTCGTGATCCAGGTGGTCACCGGCATCTGCCTGGCGTTCGTCTACGTGCCGTCGACCGATCAGGCATGGACGAGCCTCCAGTACTTGAATCACCAGCAGGCACTCGGCTGGCTGCTGCGCGCGATCCACAACTGGGGATCGACGTTCATGGTCGCCATCATGACGCTGCACATGGTGCAGACGTTCCTGTTCGGCGCCTTCAAGTTCCCGCGCGAGCTGACATGGATCTCGGGATGCGTGCTGCTGCTGTGCACGCTCGGCATGGCGTTCACCGGGCAGGTCCTGCGCTTCGATCAGGACGCGTACTGGGGACTCGGGATCGGCGCGTCGATCATGGGGCGCGTGCCGATGATTGGCGCCCAGCTGGTGCAGCTGCTGCTCGCCGGCCCGATCATCGCCGGCGAAACGCTGTCGCGCTTCTTCACGCTGCACGTGTTCGTCCTGCCGGGATCGATTCTCGCGATCGTCAGCCTGCACCTCAGGCTCGTGCTCACCAAAGGCATCAACGAGTATCCGACGCCCGGGAAGGTTGTCCGGCGCGAGACCTATGAGGCCGAATACGAACAGCTCCTTCACGAGAAGGGCGTTCCGTTCGCGCCGCACGTCATCGGCAAGGATCTCGTGTTCGCCGGCGCGCTGACGCTGGCCATCCTGGCGTGCGCCGTGGTGTTCGGGCCCGCGGGACCTTCGGGACCTCCCGATCCGGCGCTGATTCACACCGCACCGAAGCCGGATTTCTTTTTCCTGTCCGTGTATGCGGTGCTCGCGCTGCTGCCGCCCTACATGGAGACCTTCCTGTTGCTGACGGCGCCGCTGGCCGGCATCGCGCTGCTGATGGCGCTGCCGTTCATCTCCGGTGTCGGCGAGAAGAGCCCGCGGCGGCGTCCGGTCGCCGTGTTGACGGTGGTCGTCGCGTTCCTCACGCTGGGATCGCTGGCGTGGCTGGGAACGTTCGCGCCGTGGTCACCTCGCATGGAGGCCTGGAGCAGCACGCCGATTCCGACGCACTACTTGCAGGGACGATCGCCACTCGAGCGCCGCGGCGCGGCGCTGATGCAGGCGAAGCAGTGCCGCAACTGTCACGCGCTCGACGGCGGCGGCGGTCTGCGCGGGCCGGCACTCGACGGCGTCGCCGCGCGGCTCACGCACGACCAGCTGATCCGCCAGGTGATCCAGGGCGGCGGAAACATGCCGGCGTACGGGAAGAACTTGAACCCGTCGGAAGTGACCGCGCTGGTCGCGTTCATGGAGACGCTGCGATGAGATCACTAGGGCGCGTGACGCCGTACGTCGAGCTGACCAAGCCGCGCATCACGATGATGGTGCTGTTCAGCACGGGCGCCGGGTATCTCGCCGCGACGCAGGACCGATGGCAGCCGATCGCGCTGCTGCAGACACTGATCGCGACCGGCCTGCTCGCGTCGGGAACCTCCGCGCTCAATCAGTGGTACGAGCGCGATACCGATGCGGCGATGCGCCGCACGTGCCGCCGGCCGATTCCGAGCGGCCGCGTGTCGGCGAGGCGCGCGTTGGCATTCGGTGTCGCCCTTCTGGCCGCCGGCACGGGGGCGCTGCTGGCGGCCGCGACCGCGCACGCCGCGGCCGCGGGACTCCTGACGGCCGCCAGCTATCTGCTCGTCTACACGCCGCTCAAACGCCGGTCGTCGCTCTGCGTCTTCGCCGGCGCGTTCGCCGGCGCGATGCCCCCGGTGATCGGCTCGGTTGCGGCACTGGAGCGCGTCGATCCGATCGGCCTGTCGCTGTTTGCGCTGCTGTTCGTGTGGCAGGTGCCGCACGTCTACGCGATCGCGATGATGTACCGCGACGACTACGATCGCGGCGGACTCCACATGCTCCCGCCGTCCGCCGATCGACACGGCAATCCGGGATCGCACATCGTCGCCTGGTCGATGCTGCTCGCGGTGGTGAGCCTCGGGCCGGTGGCGATCGGAACTGCCGGACCGGGCTACGCCGCGTGTGCCGTGGCGTTGAACCTGGCGTTCGCGTACCAGGCGGTGAGGGTATGGATCGAGCCGACGGTGCAGCAGGCGCGGCGCGTCCTGCTGGCGTCGGTGACGTACCTGCCCGCGCTCCTCGGCGTGGCGGTTCTCGATTCGGCGCTGCCGCGCGTGCTCGCCGTGCTGTCTCACTGACGCCTATGCACCATCATCATCACGAGATCGCCGACGCCCTTCGATCGTGGGACGTCAACCACGTTGTCGTGTGGCTGCTGCCGATCGCCGCGTTCCTCTATGCGCGCGGGTTCCTCCGCGTGCACCGACAACTGCCGCAGCGTTATCCGGCCCGGCGGCTGGTGTCGTTCCTCGGCGGCATCGCCGTCGTCTTCCTGGCAATCGCGTCGCCGTTGCACGCGCTCGGCGAGCTCGTGCTGTCGCTGCACATGGCGCAGCACATGCTGCTGACGATGCTCGCGCCGCCGCTGTTGTGGCTCGGTCAACCGATGATCCCGCTGCTGCGCGGCCTGCCGCCCCGGCTCGCGCGGCGGATCCTCGGCCCGGCGCTCACGTCGCCGTCGTGTCATCGACTCGGACGCGCGATCACGCATCCGGCCGTCTGCTGGACTGCGCTCGCGGTCGCGATCGTCGGCTGGCATCTTCCGCGGAGCTACGAGCTGGTGCTCCATTCAGAGATCTGGCACGACATCCAGCACGCGTGCTTCTTCGGCGCGGCGCTGTTGTTCTGGTGGCCGGTGGTCGAGGTGTGGCCAAGCCATCGGGTCTGGCCGCGCGTGGCGATGATTCCATATCTGGTCAGCGCCGACCTGGTCAACACGGCCCAGTCGGCGATTCTCAGCTTCTCGGGCCACCTGCTGTATCCGAGCTACGCCGCCGCCGCGGCGCACACCGGTTTCGGCGCGCTGGACGATCAGGCGCTTGCCGGCGTGATCATGTGGATACCGGGATCGATTGCCTTCCTGGCCCCGGCGATTGCGCTGACGATGGGTCTCTTTCAGCCCGAGCGGCTGCGGCAGACGAAGGTTCCGATCGCGTGGCACCGCTTGAAACGATCTGATGTCTGAGGTCGTGAGACCGACGAGCCGGC
>DATFWL010000131.1:0-4674 GCA_035259385.1 Vicinamibacterales bacterium
GGTCCTGTCCGCGAACAGCCCCACCGGGTGCTCGCCAGAAAAGCACTGGTCACGGCCCACGGCTCCGCGCCCGGCGGGGCGGCCCCGTTCGCGGCCACCCGCGAGCGAGCTAATTTTGCAACCTGCTCTAGCCTAACCTAACTAATCTAAAAGCCTGTATCAAAACCCAGAACCGGCGACCTCAGCATTCAGCTGTGGGGCACGGCTATTTCGTCGGCACGCGCTGCTTCAGTTCTTCGATCCAGTTCACCACCACGTGTGCCTGATCCTGGTCGCTGTCTTCGTTGCGGATGGCCAGGAATCGGCCATCCGGCGCGAGGTCGTAATCGGCAAAGTTCTGATCGAGGTTGTACGCTTCACTCGGGAGTCGAACAGTCGCTGCGGCGCACTGAGGTGGAATGGATCGAGCTGCACCGCAACGAACATCAGCCCAGCCGCCTTCGCGGTAGAGGCGTGGCGCCGATTGTAGTTTGCCCTTCGGATACCGAAAAGTGCCATGTGAGTCCTCGCTACGCGGTCGCCCAAGCCTTCCGCAAAGCCCGCCAGCAGATCAACGCACAGCCAGGCGAATGGAATGCCTCGTGGATGTCGGCCCGTTTACGCGACATCGCAACTGCGAAATAGTTCGTGGCAATCGCGAAATAACCCCCACTGCTCGGTCGAGCACCGAGCCACATCGCGAATCTTTTCTCCGAGAACCGCCACGGTGGGGGCGTGTTGTTCGCGGGGAATTGCCGGCACGCCATATGCCTACCTGTGGGGCGTCGCGCGTATGAGCGCGTCCAGCCAGGATGCGATGACCATCCCGCGCCGTCTGCCGGATTTCCGGTAACGGCTAACTGCGCTTGCCGGAGTTCCGGCGAACGAGAGGAAGCGTGATGAGAAGACGACTCGCGCAAGCCACCGTTGTTTTTGTCGTCATCTTTGCCGCCGCTCAACTCGTGCGTCCCTCGCCCGCGAATCCGCCGACTGACGGCACCCGCACGATTCAGGCGGACGAGACGACAAAGGGGCTCACAACCGTGCTCGATCGCTCGTGCGGTGACTGTCACTCCAACGCAACCGTGTGGTCTTCCTGGTATACGCAGATTGCGCCCCTGTCCTGGCTCATGGCGCACGAAGTGACGAAGGGGCGACAGGCGGTCAACTTCTCGGAGTGGGCGGAATATTCGGCGGCGAAACAGCGGATCCTGCTGGCCGCGTCGTGCAACGACGCGAAGAGCGGCAAGATGCCCGGGCCCTACACGTTCTTCAAACCCGAAACTCGGCTCTCGGGCCAGGACGTCGAGACGATCTGCGCGGCAGCGCGCCAGACCGAAGCGAAGGCAACCGGGGCTTCTCAGTGACTGCTGAAGCTGCCGAGCCGAGTATCGCCAAGAGGCACTGCTGCTGAATCGTAACGGAGGTGGAAGATGCCGACGATGAAGGAAGCCGCTTCCGAATTCCTCGCTCACAAGCGCATTGCCGTGACGGGCGTTTCGCGAAAGCCCAGGGATCATGGCTCCAATGCCGTGTTCAAGCGTCTGCGCGACCGCGGCTACCAGGTCTTCGCGGTCAACCCGAATGCCGAGGCGGTTGAGGGTGCCCGCAGTTACCACAACTTGAGAAGCATCCCCGGAGGCGTCGAAGCCGTCGTCATCGCCACCGCGCCGGACAAGGCCGAGGGCACGATGCGGGAGTGCGTCGAGCTCGGGATCAAGCACGTGTGGATGCATCGGTCCTACGGTCAGGGCAGCGTCAGCGCTCCGGCCACGGCCTACGGGCGGAAACAGGGTATCACCGTGATCGACGGCGGCTGTCCGCTGATGTTCGATCCGACGGCAGACTTCGGCCACAAGGTCATGCGGATGATTCTCAGTAGCCGCATCCCTAAGACGGTTTGAAAGTCACTCACGTCGGTGGAACTCAACGCTAAGGAGGCGTCATGAGCCATTTCGAATTGCACGCTCACTTGAAGATCCGTCCCGGCCAACTGGAGGGGTTCAAGGCTCAGGCCGCCGAGCTCATACGGATTACCAGGGAGCGGGATACGAAGACGCTTCGTTACGACTGGTTCATCAGGGAAGATGGCACGGAGTGCGAGGTCCACGAAGCGTACGTCAATGAACAAGGGCTCTTCGAGCACAACATGCACGTCCTGGAGGCGCGAGAGGTCCTTTTCAGAGACTATGCATTCGACCACCGGATGACCGCTTTCGGCGAGGTCTCCCAGCAGTTCAGGGACCTGGCAATCGAGCACGCCGGAGGGATGACTGTGTACTCCTTCCTTCAGGGACTTGAAACGACAGCAGCTGTCTGAAGGCGGTGATGCAATGGCCGTTCAGGTAAAAGACCAGCGCGAACCTGAAACCTGGACAGCAGGGATGGCCCGCGTTGCCTGGGTTCTCATTCTCATCGTCGACGTGGGATACGTGGCGTGGGGCGCTGGCGCCGCAGCAGCGCCGGATCGTCTGCTCGGTCCCGGAGGCAAAGCGATCCTCCCGGCCGGGTACGAGGGCTACTCAGGAGGGTCCTGGTCCGAGCTCGCCGGCGCCTCCCCGCTGATCGCGGGATACATGACGTTGCTATACCGAATGTATGGAGTGTACAACGTCTTGTTTGGCCTTCTGGGCAGCACCATCGTCGTCACCGCCTTCCGCCGCGGTGAGCGCTGGGCATGGTGGACTCTGCTTGTCGGCAACACCATCGCATTGGTGTCGGCGATCACCTACGACAGGACGGCGAACGCCATCGGGCCGTTCGAGCTGACGGAATACCTCGGTCTGGCGCTCGTCTGGATCGCGCTCGCCGTCACCTCCCCATTCCGTGCAGCAGGACGGCCAATTGGAGCGACAGGCTGACGCGTTTCCGCCAGAATCCATGTGGGACGTCGCAGTCGTGTTTCGGCGGGACGAGCCGATAGAACCGTTTCACCTTGCCCTACCGAACGGCGCACGCGAAAGCACGCTTGCCGCATCCTCGCGGCCGCATGTGGCGCGTCAACGGGCGGAGGCGGTTCGTGTTCCGGGACCGGCTGAGTACTCCTTGCTGAAGCCGTTACGTCCGTTCGTCACGGTGAACGAGCCATCCGCTCGAGCCGACACCTTGATCCAGTAGGCGGTTCCATCGTGAGCGGGCGCGGGGGGCGCGCTCGATCCGGGCTCTGGAGCCGGCATCGGCGCCACCGCCATCTCCGTCATCAGTGCGTCGGGCATGTTTGCGATGAACATGCCGGGCACGGTGTACTCCTGGCCGCTCAACTGCGAGAAATGCATCTGCCAGAGGTCCTCGAGACCTGGCGATGAATGCAGAGTCTTCATGACCTCCGGCTGTCCGCCTTTGCGCGTGCCATTGTTCATGATCGCGACACGTGGACGGAGAGCGTGAACGAGCACCTCCGAATTCGAAGTATCCACGCCGTGGTGAAGGCCCAGTAGCACATCGACCGTCCCGATGCGGTTGCTCGGGCACATCAACTCGAATTCTTTGTTCTTCGTCAGATCGCCCAGATGAATCGTTCGAAACCTTCCGAATGTCACGTAGGTCCCGACCGACATGGGGTCCTCGGCGTTGTTCTGTCCAGGCTTGAAGCTCGAGCAATATCCGTTTGCGGCGCCGGCTCCGGGCAGCGGGTCCTTGATCGTCACGCCGGCGGATGTCACGACGACAACATCCAGCCCCGCGACGGGAATCCTGCTACCGGGTCTTGCGACGGTGTGCGTAGCCTTGGCGTAGAGCCGTGGATATGTGGTCTCCAGAAATTCATCGGTGGCAGCGGCCGGCTGAACGTTCGGACCGTGATCGATGAAGTGTCGGATCGGAACGCGCGCCGCGAGTTCCGCCAGGCCACCAAAATGATCGCCGTGCCAGTGGGTGGTAATCAGGTTGTCGATCCGCACGACGCCGGCCGCGTGGGCAGCGGCCATGATACGCTCGGCATCGCGAACGGCGGCCCGACCGCTGTTTCCACTGTCGATCAGCAGCGACTCGCCCGAAGGCGCCACGAACAGCGTGGCGTTTCCACCCTCCACGTCGACGACATAGATGTCCAGGGTCTTCGCAGGCGCCGTCTGAGCTCGCGGGAGCGCCACGCTGAGCCCGACCAACAGGAAGGAGGCGATCGAGGTGCGCATGACAGTTCCTGCTTTCGGTGACGACCCGTGCCGCGACGGCGCGAGGCGACGTCAGACTGCTCTTTTCAGTTCAGCACGTCTCTCCAGGTCCACTGGTTGCCAAGAACATAACTCCGATGTCGCGCAACGTGGCGCGAAAATCGTCAGTGGCGCGCCGCTTGGGCCCGCCGCTCGGCGGCTCGCGCGCCCCGGAGGAAGTTCTCGATGGCGTAGTTGCCCTCGTGGCACTCGACGCTGAACAGCGCGGCGTCGCTCGCCCTGAACGGCCATTCAGCGGTCCACGGAGTCGCCCAGGTGTCCGGATCCTCGACCGTCACCCGATACCGGAGCGTCTTCGCATCGACGCGCGTGAAGCGCTCGACGACGTGGAGGCGTTCGCCGGAGTCGAGGTTGTGCGTGTCGCGCCGGAAGTTCGTCGTATCCACGACCAGCGTCTGGCCCTCGTAGTGTCCGATCGAATCACCGAGCCAGCTCCGGAACGCCGGCGCGAGGTGCGTGCCGTTCAGCCGGACGATGCGGGCATCGTGAACCCACTCGGTGAAGATCAACACGTGTGTGTCGG
>DATFWL010000132.1:0-13768 GCA_035259385.1 Vicinamibacterales bacterium
GTGCGATCTTCCTGGCGCTGGTAGTTGTTCGCGTATCCGCCCGCGCCGATCCCCTGGACGTTCGGCATCGGGTAGAGCTGCAGGATCTTCAGCGCGATCGGATCGATCATGGCAGTCGGAATCACGTTGTTCGCGAACGGCTGCCGGCCGGTGCCGTCCGGATTCCCGGTGAACGGGTTGTAGATCGTCTGCAGCGAGCCGTTGGTGTTCAACGCGTTGCTGAAGTCGCCGGCTCGCAGCGCCGCGTCGGGCACGGTGAAGAACGTGAACAGGCTCTGCCGGCGCTTGTAGCCCTCGAACGATCCGAAGAAGAACAGCTTGTTGTGCTTGATCGGGCCGCCGAGCGTCGCGCCGTAGTTGTTCGTCGTCACCGGCAGGTTGTCCGGTGCTGCCGATTGCGGACCGTTGAAGTAGTACGGCTTCGCGTTCAGCTTGTCGTTGTTGAAGTACTCCAGCGCCGAGCCCCTGAAGCTGTTCGTGCCCGACTTGGTGACGACGGTGACGGCGCCGCCGCCCGCCATGCCCTGCTCGGCGTCGAAGCTGCTGGTCGATACGTCAACCGTGTCGATCGTCTCGGCCGGCGACACGTACATCACGTGGTTCGGCAGCCAGATGTTCATGTTCGTCGCGCCGTCGGTGCGCGTCGAGTTGTTGGTGTTCGCCTGGCCGTTCACGTTGGTCGCGAGCGAACGCGCCGGCGTGTCGGTTTCCGCGTTGCCGAACGCCATCGGCGTCGTGCCCGGCGCGAGGTTGAGCAGCGCCTGGAAGTTGCGGTACCGGTTCAGCGGCATGTTCGTGAGATCTTCCGACTTCAGGCTCGTGTGCACGTCCGCCTTGTCGGTCTGCAGCAGCGGCGACTCGCCGACGACCAGCACCGACTCGCTGACCGTGCCGATCTCCATCGCGATGTCGACACGCGAGATCTCGCCGATGGTCACCGGGACGTTGTTCCGCGCCGTGTCGCGGAACCCCGACAGCGTGAACTTCACCTCATAAGGTCCCGGCAGCAGGTTGATGACGCTGTACGCGCCGTCGGCGTTCGTCGTCGCCTCACGTGTGAGGTTGGTGTCTTTGTTGACGATGGTCACCGTCACGCCAGGGACGACGGCTCCTGAACTGTCCCTGACGACACCGACGATTGTTCCGTAGAGAATCTGGGCGGCCGCAACCGGAACGGTTGCGACGCCGGCAAGGAGAACGAACGAGACAACGAGCAGACTTCGGACTCGCCACCGCCGAGAAGCGTGCAGCACAGGTCCCTCCTCCTCCCCGAACACACAGCAACCCCGCGCACGACGCGTGAACGCGGTCAATGTAAAGAGATGTCACCGGACCGTCAAGGGCGAATACGAAGGTTTTCAGGAAAAACCGCAGAACGATCGACGCAACTCATCGGTCGAGTTGGGCATGCGGTCCGTCTGCGTCACGACCTGACAGGTTGGCTCTCTTCACCTCACCGACTGGCTCATCCGTGAGCGCTCAGGGCGTTCTCAGCGCGGCCGACCGCAATGGCGCTGGCCGCGATCGCGATGCTGAACGACGTCACGCGCAAGACTCGCGACGTCATTCGCGACCTCGAGACCTGGATGCGGCTCGATCGATCATCCTGGCGAGGTTTCCATCAGAATTTCTTGAAGGCGCAGTCCTCTCCCGGACAAAGACCCTGCTCCTCCGGCTGATACTTGCCCGCGCCTTGATCGTCTTTGCTCTTTTGTCTTGGATCGCGGTTGCACTTCTTGCATTGGGGCTGGAGGTTCGAGATGTCCTCATTGGCAGCGACGACGTCGTCGTACAGCATGACGAGCCAATGGCGCGCGCCGTCGCATCGAACCTTTGTGTTCACCGTCGAGGCGATGTGGCTGTAGAAGCCCTGAATGTGTCCGATCTCGAGACCCAGATGCGACTTTTCCCAATCGGGCTGCTGACAGACGCCCTCGAAGCGGTGAGCGCAGCGCCACTCCTTGCTTCCGCCCTTGGACGTCCGCACCGTGTCGTCATCGCTGTAAGTGTTCCAGAAGGCCGCAGCAAAGCCGGTTGACCACGGGACGTTTGCCCTCAGTCCGCTCCAGACGATCTTGTTCTTGACCGCATCATCCTTGGCCTTATAGGGAAGTATGAACGAGCCGTAATCCTCGTGTGCCTCGACGTTCTTGTACGAAACCGACTCACGGCGCGATCGAGCATAGGGTACGGCTCCGGCGCGCGCCTTGGCCATCGACATCCTGGTCTTGCTGAGCGTGGACGCTCGACGCGCGGCGAGCTGAACCACGCTGCGCGCGATGTGCGCCGCCGCGCGATGCAGAGCGGCCGCAGCGGGACTCGGTTGAATCGCCAGTT
Source organism: Vicinamibacterales bacterium (assembly GCA_035259385.1). GTDB lineage: Bacteria > Acidobacteriota > Vicinamibacteria > Vicinamibacterales > CAVVIG01 > QHWK01. The sequence goes on from DATFWL010000132.1 coordinate 2,338, forward strand.
TTGCCTGCACCGGTGTGCTCCTTGCGGGTCGGTAGACAGGCGGAACAGTAGGGCGTTCGCGCGACGAGCTCGCGCCAGACGGCAACGCCGATCCCGACCTCAGTTGCGCGGCGGTTGACGGGGCGGCGGGACGGCGACCGGCCGGCGGCGCAACAGCGATCACGCGCGTGCCGATTGCGGGCGCGCGCGTCAACGGCTGCGGTGCGGGAGCCTGGACGTGTCGTGTCGGTCGAATCGCCGGAGACACTCTCATCACCGGTCCTCCCGTTCCTTGTAGTACCACAGTCGTCTCCTCCGCAGACCGGCGAATCGTACTGACTGTGAAGGAAGGACAACCGAGGGCTCGCACTACGAGAAAGCAGGGCCGAATGAGGACACCCGCCGAGGCTTCGTATAGTCTGTCGCGGAGCAATCAGATGACGATATCTTTCTCGACACGCCTTGGTCTCGTGCTCACCGCGATCATCTGGCTCGCCACGCTGCCTGCGGCGCGCGGCCAGCAGCAGAACGCCAACCAGCCCGGCACCAAGTGGACCGACGAGCAGTTGCGCCAGTCCGTCGAGCTCGCGCGCGTCGGGCGGAAGCTGACGCCGAAGCGCTGGCCGAACGACGCCCGCGTCGCCGTCTGTCTCAGCTTCGACACCGACAGCGAAGCGCCGCTGCTCCGCGACGGCACGACGTCGCCGACGACGCTGTCCGCCTCGGATTTCGGCGCCGAGAGCGGTACGCCGCGCATCCTCGCGATGCTCGACCGCTATCAGATTCCGGCGACCTTCTTCATGACCGCCGTGGACGCCATGCTGCATCCGGACATGCTCGCGTCAATCCTGAAGAGCGGGCGGCACGAGGTCGGCGTCCATGGCTGGATTCACGAGTTCCCGCCGCGGCTCGACGCCGGCGAAGAGGAGCGGCTGCTCGATCAGGCGATCGCCTACCTGACCAAGGCCACCGGAAAGCGCCCGGTCGGATATCGCGCTCCGTCGTGGGCGTTCAGCGCCTCGACCCTCGACCTCATTCAGAAGAAGGGCTTCGTCTACGACAGCAGCCTGCAGGCGCTCGACGAGCCATACGAAATCGTGTCGCGCGGGAAGAACACCGGCATCGTCGAACTGGCAATCGACTGGACCCTCACGGAAACGCCATATCTCGGACAGAACGGCCGCATGCCGTCGCCCGCGCTGCTCTACCAGTTGTACAAAGACGAATTCGACGGCGCCTACGACGAGGGCACGTTGTTCGTGCTGACGCTTCACCCGTATCTGAGCGGGCATCGCGCGCCGATGCGGCACCTGGATGAATTCGTCGCCTACATGAAGTCGAAGCCCGGCGTGTGGTTCGCCACGGGCGCGCAGGTCGCCACCTACTTGAAGGAAGCTCGCTGAGCAGACTGAGCTCGTGAGAGGTCGTGTTCGCGACATCCCACCGTTGCCGGACCAGCAACGGGAAAGCAACCGCGGAGGCCGTTGAGCACCCAGAGAACATCGATCACGTTTTTGGACCAATTAAGACTCCGCGGTCTCCGCGAGCTCTGCGGTTGCTTTTCACGCCGCGCCGTCTTCTACCTGCCGTCACTCACGCGCCAGATCGCGTTCGAGCCGTCATCGCTGACGAGCAGCGCGCCGTCGGCCGCCATCGTCACGCCGACGGGGCGGCCCCACACGTGGCCGGCGTCGACGACGAAGCCGGTGAGGAAGTCTTCGTATTCACCGGTCGGCGCGCCGTTCCTGAGCGGGACACGGATCACTGCGTGGGGTTCGGACCGGGCGGATGGAACGCGATGCCGAACGGCCGTCGCAACCCGTCCGCGAAGACCTCGGTCGTCTGCGCGCGGCCGGCGCTGTCGCGCCCGCGAAGCACCTTGATGCGGCCGGGACCGCTCTCGGCGACGAAGATGTCGCCGTTCGGCGCGGTCCGCATCAAGCGCGGATTGTCGAGCGCGTCGGCATACAACGCGACCGTGTAGCCGGGCGGCGCCAGCGGCTTGGGGTCCACGGGACGCGGCACGCGGGTCGGCGTGTTGCTGACGGATCTGGTGGCGAAGGGCTCCGGCAGATCGGCCACGGTGATGCGATGCGTCGCGCCTGGCCGATCGACGCGAAAGTCGCCGAACACCGTCTGATCGCCGCGACCGGGCGCCGCAACCAGCAGCACGCCCGCGATGACGGCTACGTACTTCATCGCCTGCTCCTACTTCGCGAACCCGCTGACCCGCAGCCAATTCGCGAGCAGGCGCGGCCACTCGGCGAGCGCCTGATCCTGCTGGCCGAGGCCGCTGCCATGCGCGCCGTTTCGAAACACGTGCATCTCGGCCGTCACTCCGGCCTTGCGCAGCGCGAGGAAGTACGCCACCGCATTTTCGACCGGCACCACCGTGTCGGCGTTCGTGTGATAGATGAACGTCGGCGGCGTGGATGCCGTCACCTGCGTTTCACTCGACAGGATCCGCGCGAGCGCCGGGTCCGGTGATTCGCCCAGCAGGTTCGTCTTCGATCCCTGATGAGTCCACGGCTCGACCATCGAAATCACCGGGTAGCCGAGCACCGCGAAATCGGGACGGCTGCTGACGCGATCGATCGGGTCGGCCGCGTCGGGTTTGCCGGCGTCGAAGTGTGTGGACACGGACGAAGCCAGGTGACCGCCCGCCGAGAATCCCATGAAGCCGATCCGATCCGGCGCGATGTGCCATTCCGCGGCGCGCGCGCGCACGGTGCGGATGGCGCGCTGCGCGTCGCCGAGCTCGATCGGGTGGTGGTAGCGCGGCCCGAGACGATAGCGCAGCACGAATGCGGCGATGCCGAGCGTGTTGAGATAATTCGCCGGCGCGCGCCCTTCGAGGTTCATCGCCAGCCGCGCGTAGCTGCCGCCCGGGGCGACGATCACCGCGGTCATCGGACCGGTCGTGTTCGGCGGCATGTAGATCGTCAGCGCCGGCTTGTCCGGGTCCTCTCCGCCGATCGCGCCGGGCGCGCCCGACGGCCACAGCAGAATCGCTTGCGGATCTTGAATCAGCGGCGGCGCCGGCGCAGTCTGCGCCGACGCGAGCAGCAGGACGACGACCAGTGCACGCATGGCGCCGGCCATTATGACCGCGCCGTCACCGGCGAGCCAGCCATTCGCGTGTCAGGCAGCCCACGGTTCGCCGGCGAGCACGCGTCGCGCCTCAGCGCGCTCACGACCGCTTGTCAAGGCCCCGTCGGGTGCAACGTGCGCCTCATGATCTCGAGCGCAGCAGCGGACCAGTGCTTCGATCCGAAGAAATGCGCATACGAGGTCGACGCCGTGCCGTCGTAGCAGTCGTCGCAGCGCGAATCGTGCGTGAACTCGAAACCGCTCTGGTGGCCGAGCTCATGGGCCGCCGTCGCCCCGACACCGCGGCCGAGTCCCTCGACGAGCGCGGCGCGCGACGCTCCCGGACAATGCGAGATGTCGCGGCAGTGCAGAACGGCGAGCTCGACGTTGGCGAGCACGTCGAACCGCACGGAGCTCGTTCGCGACGCCGGATAGGTGACGCCGGTCGCCCCGAAATCCAATCGCCGCCCGTAGGGCGTGTCTTCGACGCGGATCGTCCGCGCGCCGTCCGACGGCCGCTCGGCGACGACGAGATCGAATCCGGTGAACGCGGCGCGCATCGCGTCGAACGCCGCCTGCTCGAGCCGCGCCTGCTCGGCCTGCGTCAACAGCTCGCCGCCAACTCTCCACGAGTTGGTAAACATCATCGCGACGGTCAGCGGCGCGCGACCCGGCGTGCACGACACGGCCCACACACCGGCCAGGAGCGCGGCGATCGCACGCCAGCGCCAAGCCCGCGGCCGGGCGCGATCGGCCGTCGGCGCGCGCGCCGCGCGTCGACATCCGGCGAGGACGACGCGGAAGTCCCGGCGATCCATGGCCTTGCGTGAGGAATCGGGATGAGCGTAACAGTTTTCGTACGTCGCGGGATGGTCACTTCTCGGTGAATCGCTGTAAAACTGGCAGTTGCCCCAATCGCTCGCGCGGCACACAATGGGATCATGCGAACGGTGGACGACGCTCGTGAGCGTGTTCGGGCGGAATATCTCGAGATGCCTGGCCTCCACCTGACGATCGACCAGGTACAACGACTCTGCGGCATCGAGCGGCGGACGTGCACGACGGTCCTCGAAGGCCTCGTCGAGGAACGGTTCCTTTGCGTCAAGCCGAACGGCGCCTACGCGCGCGCGTGGGACGGATACCGGCCGCGGTCCGCGAAAGCGACCACCACGGCCCGGCAGGCAGCGATCACCGGCCGTCGAGCGTCGTGATGCGGCGGGCGCGGCCCGCTGTTGCTGCGATCGTGATCGCCGCGTGGACGGTCGCGTGCAGCGGCAGCATGCCGTCGACGCCGAGCGCTCCCAACCCGCCAGCGACTCCGGCGCCTCCAACCGGCGGCGCGACGATTGACGTCGCCGGCACGTGGAACGGCACAGGTGCCGATCCGCAGGGGCCGGAGAAAATGTCGTGGGTGCTCACTCAGTCCGGTGACGCCGTCAGCGGAACGGCCGACCTCGCGCCGATGAACGCCGCCGACGGATCCTGCGCGTCGTGTCACAAGTTCAAGGCAGGCACGGTCAGCGGAACGGTCTCGGGATCGACGATCGCGATGCGCCTGGTGTTTCCCGCAGGCGGCGATGGCGTTCCGACGCCGATGTGTACGATCACCTTCAACGCGGCGGCATCAGCGGCCACGCGCGACCGCATCGACGCCAGCTACAGCGGCGACGACACGTGCGAAGGGCCGTTTACGGGCGGCACTTTCACGATGACGCGGTGAGACGGACGTCGAGGCCGGGCCGCTCAGCGGCCCGGCGGTTGACGGTGAACTCCAGGTGCGCTCCCCCACGCGTGATCGGCCGTTCGGCCAGGCAGATCGTGCCACCCGCCTTCCAGAGGGCCAACCTGCGATCACTCTGACGGACGTCCTGTTCATGCGGCACGTGCGTCATGCGGAACGGAGGCGTGGCACATAATCGCTGCACATTGCCAGGAGTTCGAGATGCCCGCCACGAGCAGCCGCGTGAACACGGACGACAACACGTTTCCTCCCAGACGCGACTTCAGCCACCTGACGCTACGCGATCTTCTGGAAGCCCGTCATCACTATCACATTCATATCGCCCATCTGCCGAACGTTGTCGGCACGGCGGTGGGGCGCTACTTGATCCACGAGGACGACTGGTACGCGACGCATCCGTTTCCGACGAAGCCCGAGGGGCGCAAGCCGCAGACGCCGCGAACGCTGTTCAACACCGTTGTCCGGCTGTGGTCGTGGCCGTGCGTGCTCGTCTTCGTCAACCGATGGGAGCACCGCCGAAGCTTTCTGCAGGATCCCGATCGGATGGTGCCGCGCGCGTTGTACCTGCCCGACGGACGGGTGATCCCGACCTGCACGGTGCTGGTGGAGGAAGAACCGGTTTCGAGTACGCCCGATTACCATCTGTCGTTTGCCAACAGCGTCCTCGGCGGCGGCTATCTTACCTACGCCGATGTGCAGGGACAGGAGCATCTCGGCTCGATCGGTTGCCTGGTCAGCGATGGCGACCTCACCTATGCGCTGACGAACCGGCACGTCACCGGCGCGGCCGGACGCGAGATGTACACGTCGGTGAGCGGCAAGCGCCGGCGGATCGGCGTCTCGGACGGCAAGCAGCTCAGTCTCGAGCCGTTCACAAAGATGTATCAGGGGTGGCCGGGCGAGAACATCCTCCTGCACCTCGACGCCGGCCTCATTCGCATCGACAACATCGCGGACTGGACCACGCAGGTCGCTGGCATGGGTCCGCTGAGCGAATGGTTGGACCTCACCACTGACAGTCTGACGCTCGACATCATCGATCAGGACGTGCGCGCGTTCGGGGCGGCGTCAGGCGCGCTGACCGGGAGAGTGGCGGCGCTGTTCTACCGCTACTCGACCGCGGGCGGAACGGACTACGTGACGGACTTCCTCATTCGCCCGCGCCAGGTCGCCGAGGCGGGAACGCTGCCCGGCGATTCGGGCACGCTCTGGTTCTGGGAGCAGTGGCGCAACAAGGGAACGGCGAAGCAGGAACTGGTCGCGCTGCGGCCGTTTGCGATGCAGTGGGGTGGTCACACCTGGGTCGATTCAGGCAGCTGTCGCCGTGTCGGGCGGTTTGCGCTGGCGACGGCGCTCAGCACGGTCTGCCGGGAGCTCAATGTCACGCTGCTTCGCGACTGGAATTCGTCGCTGCCGGAGTACTGGGGGCCGGTCGGCCACTACACGATCGGATTCTTCGCGTGCGAACGCCTGACCGGACGGCTGGGCGCGCTGATGCACGCCAACCAGAGCGTCGTGTCGTATCCGCTGAACTCGATTCAGGTGCATTCGAGAATCACGAAGAGAGCGCCGGGCGGTCTCGTTCCGCTTGCCGACGTCCCAGACCGCGTCTGGACACACGGTCTGACGATCCGCGGCGGTGCCGACAACCCGAATCACTTCGCCGACATGGACAAACGGGATCCCGAACAAGGCAACAAGACGCTGCTCCAGTTGTGCCATGACGAGGCCAACGTCAACACCTCCTTCTGGATCCAGTACTACACGGATGTCGGCGATGCGAATCGCGGCTGTCTACCGTTCCGCGTGTGGCAGTTTTTCGATGAAATGGTCGATGCGATTCGGCGTGGCGACGTCAATCGGTTCGTCGCCGCGGCCGGCATCATGGCGCACTACGTCGGTGACGCGTGCCAGCCGCTCCACATTTCGTTCATGTACGACGGCGAGCCGCTGCCGGGCGGGACCAAGCGCGGACAAGGCGTTCACACCGCCTATGAGGAAGACATGCTGCGGCAGAACGCCGCGGACATGCTGGCTCGGATGTCCAAAGAAGTGAGAAAGCGCGGTTCGATCGTCAGTGTGCCGACGACCGGCGAACAAGCCGCCATTCAAATCGTGCGTCTGATGCAGCGAACCTTCGACACGATCAAGCCGATCGATATCGTGGACGCGTTCGCGGCAGGGAAGGAACTCTGGCCGATCTTCGGTCCGAGGACCGTGAAGGTGATGGCCGACGGCGTCCGGACGCTGCGGGCGATTTGGAAAGGCGCCTGGGCGGCGGCGGATGGCAACACCAGAATCAAAGACGGCCAGCTCAAAGAAGCCAGCCACAAGCGGCTGATCAGCTTGTACATGAACAAGAACTGGATGCCGTCGAAGAACCTGCACACCATCGGCGCGATTCTCAAGTAAGCGTGGCGCGCGTGAGGACGACCTCTACTACGGAGTCTGCGACGCGGTCTCGTTCGTTCGCGGCAATCCGATGAAGCGCGCGAGATCGGCAAAGGCCGCGAGCATCTCGGCATAGGAGAAGTTCGCGTTCCGCCCGCTCGGATTCGGCAGGACGAAGACCGAGGCGCCTTCCAGTGTCTCCCGCTGCAGGCCGAGCCGCACCGGGCGGCTCGCGGGCCGTGCAAAGAACGATCGGAAGAGAGTCACGCCGGCGAACGCGACCACCCGCGGCTCGACGCGGCGGACCTTCCGCGCCAGCGCACGCGCCCCGATCACGTACTCCTCGCGGCGCAGCGTGTCGATGCCGGGCGTCGGTCTGGGAATCAGATTCGTGATGCCGAAGCCCCAGTCGGGCAGCCGGCGATCGTCGGCGTAGGTGATCCGCTCGGGCACCAGTCCCGATTCGTAGAGCAGCTTCCAGAATCGATTCGAGTAACCTGCAAAGTGATGACCGGTCAGCGAGGATCGAATCCCCGGATTGATGCCGACGAACAGCACGCGGACGTTGGGGCCAATAACGTCCTTGAGCGGTTTGAGCGACGTGTGCGGGGATGCGCGCAATGAAGAATTCGGAATCAAGAATGAAGAATTCGTAGCACGCCGGCAATCTTCAACGGCGTCGCACGGGCACGAATTCTTGATTCTAGAGTTTTGCTTCTCAACTCAACAGTCCGCAGTCCACGAACGCCGCGCGGACCGGCCTGGCGACCGCGGGTCCGCAGAGGCTCATGGCTGTCGCCGCAATCGATCGCAGCGTGAAACAGCGCGCCTCGAGCTGCGACCAGCGCGGCTGATTCATGATGCACCGTCCGTGCTGCGATCCGAGCGGGTCCGGGGATGCGCCTATATACCGCGGCGACGCGCACGAAATCACGTATGTTTTTCTTTCCCGGACTAACGGAAACCTTGCGGCGGTGATTCCGATTATCATGCGCGTGCTGAGGGACGTATGAACTGGCTGTTCAAGGAAGAACCGACGCACTACGGCTACGACGATCTCGTCAAGGACAAGAAGACGGTGTGGAGCGGCGTGAAGAACCCGCTCGCGCAGAAGCACCTGCGCTCGGTGAAGAAAGGTGATCAGATCTTCTACTACCACACCGGGGACGAGAAGGCGGTCGTCGGCATCGTCAGGGCGCTCGACGACGCCTATCCGGATCCGAACGACACGAGCGGCAAGGCGGCAGTCGTCGACGTCGCGCCAGTGAAGAAGCTCTCTCGTCCGGTGACGCTCGCCGAGATCAAAGCGGACAAGGCATTCGCAGACTTTCCGCTCGTGCGCATCTCGCGTCTGTCCGTCATGCCGGTGACGGACCAGGAGTGGGCACGCATCGAGAAGATGGCTGGAGGGGCAGGAGGGGCTGGAAAGGTGGGGCGGGCCGGAAAGGCGGGATAGGCAGGATTCATCCCGCCCTTCCTGCCTCTCCTGCCCAGCCCGCCCGTCCCGCCCAATCCCGCGTCCCCTGCCCGCCCCGTCGCGCCGAGAGCGGCCAGGTAGGTGTAGACGACCGGCGTCAGGTAGAGCGTGATCAACTGCGACACCAGCAGTCCGCCGACGACGGCGAGGCCGAGCGGGCGGCGCGCTTCGCCGCCGGCGCCGTAACCGAGCGCGATCGGCAGCGATCCCAGCAGCGCCGCCATCGTCGTCATCATGATCGGGCGGAAGCGAATCAGGCAGCCCTCGTAGATCGCGTCCGCCGGCGATTTGCCGTGCTGCCGTTCGGCTTCGAGCGCGAAGTCGATCTGCATGATCGCGTTCTTCTTCACGATCCCGATCAGCATCACCAGGCCCACGAACGAGTAGATGTTCAGCTCGTTGCCGAACAGATACAGGGTGATCAGCGCGCCGAGGCCGGCCGACGGCAGCCCCGAGAGAATCGTGATCGGGTGGATGTAGCTCTCGTACAGCATTCCCAGCACGATGTAGACGACGCCGACGGCGATGAAGAGCAGCAGGCTGAGATTCTGCATCGACTGCTGGAAGGTCTTCGCCGATCCCTGAAATGCGGTCGTCACGGGCGCCGGCAGGATCGCGGCCGCCGTCCGGTTCACGTGATCCACGGCAGCGCCCAGCGAGACGCCCGGCCGCAGCCCGAACGAGATCGACACGGCCGGCAGCTCGCCGACGTGGTTCACCGTCTGCGGCCCGACGGTCTCCTGCAGCTTCATGATCGACTCGAACGGCACCAGCGTACCCTTCGACGTCTTGAACGCGACCTCGTCGAGGGAGTCCGCGTTCTGCTGGTACTGCGGATCGAGCTCGAGCAGCACCTTGTACTGCGCGGCGGCGCCGTAGATCGTCGACGACCACTGCGGGCCGAAGCCGTCGTAGAGCGCCGACTCGATGTCGCTGGCGCTCAACCCGAGCGCGGCCGCCTGATCGCGATCGATCACCAGGTTGACGCGCGGGCTCTTCATCTGCATGTCATCGGAGACGTCCTGCACCTCGGGCAGCTCGGCGATCGCGCGTTCGAGCTTCTGCGCCCAGTCGTACAGGCCGGAGGTATCGGCGCTCTGCACCGTCAGGCTGTACGAGCTGTTGCCCATGCGGCCGCCGATCTGGATCGCGGGCGGCATGCTGACGAAGGCGCGAAAGCCTGGAAAGCGCAGCAGCTGCGGCCGGAGCTGCTGGGCGATCTCGGCAGCGCTCACCGGGCGGGTCCGCCGCGGTTTCAACTGCAGGTTGAAGCGCGCCGTGTTCATCGAGCCGAAGCCGCCGCCGGTGCTGGCGAAAAACGTGTCGACGTAGGGGTTGGCGTTGATGATCGCGGCGATGCGGCGGACGTTGTCCACCATCTCGTAGTAGGACGTTCCCTGCGCCGCCTGGACGTTGACGTTCAGCGAGTCGTTGTCCTGGTCGGGAATGAAGCCCTTCGGGACGATCCGGAACATCCACACCGTCGCCGCCAGCACGCCGGCGAACACCAGCAGCATCACCGGGCGGTGGCGCAGGACGACGCCGAGGCTCCGCTCGTAGAAGTGGAACAGCCGCGTGAACTGCCGCTCCATGAACCGCGCGAACCGCCTCTTGGCGTGCAGCGTGTCGACCCGGATGAAGCGGCTGCACAGCATCGGCGTCAGCGTCACCGACACGACCCCGGAAATCAGAATCGCCGCGGTGATGGTGATCGCGAACTCGCGGAACAGGCGGCCGAGGATGCCGCTCATGAACAGGATCGGAATGAACACGGCGGCGAGCGAGATCGTCATCGAGAGGATGGTGAAGCCGATCTCCCGGGAGCCGGCCAGCGCGGCGTCGTACGGCTGCTCGCCGTGCTCGATGTGGCGCACGATGTTCTCCAGCATCACGATCGCGTCGTCGACGACGAAGCCGATCGACAGAATCAGCGCCATCATCGACAGGTTGTCGAGCGTGAAGTGGAGGACCGCCATCACCGAGAAGGTGCCGAAGATCGAGAACGGCAGCGCCAGCGCCGGGATCAGCGTGGCCGATCCGCTGTGCAGGAACGCGAAGATGACCGCGACCACCAGGACGAGCGTCAGCAGCATCGTCCACTGGATGTCGCCGAACGCCTCGCGGATGTTCCGCGAGCGGTCGCCGCGGATGGTCAGGTGCACCGCCGGCGGCAGCTGCGACTCGAACGCCGGCAGCAGGCGGCGCACCGCGTCGGTGACGGCGATGGTGTTGCTGCCAGGCTGCTTCATCACCTGCAGGTTGATCGCGCGGCGCGCGCCGGTCTTGGTGTAGAGCCACGACGCGTTCCGGTTGTCCTCGACGTTGTCGATGACGTCGGCGACCTGGCTGAGGCGCACCGGCGCCCCGTTGCGGAACGCGACGACCACCGACTTGAAGGCGTCGGCATTGCTCAACTGACCCGCCGCCTGAATGTTGTAGGTCGCATCCTCGCCGAACAGCTGGCCGGTCGGCAGGTTGACGTTCCAGTTCTGCAGCGCCTGATTGATCTCGTTGATGCCGATGCCCTGCGCATGCAGCTTGCTGGGATCGACCTGCACGCGGACCGCGTACTTCTGCGCGCCCTGGACCTGCACCTGCGACACGCCGCTGATCATCGAGATGCGCGGCGCGATGATCGTCTCGGCGTAGTCGTCGAGCACGTACATCGGGACGACGTCCGAGGTCAGCCCGAGGAACATGATCGGCTGGTCGGCCGGGTTGAACTTGCGGAACGACGGCGGCGCCGGCATCCC
>DATFWL010000133.1:0-23415 GCA_035259385.1 Vicinamibacterales bacterium
CCGTCGATCGCCAGGCGTTCGCCGACACGGTGTTCCTCGGCGCCGGGGTTCCGATCTTCGGGGCGGAGACGCCGGCGAACAAGATGTGGTACTGGAGCGGCACGCCGCAGACGCCGCACGATCCCGCCGCCGCGAAACAACTGCTCGCGACGATTGGCCTCACCGACCACGACGGCAACGGCACGCTCGAAGACGCGTCCGGGCGCCCGGCGCAGTTCACGCTGATGACTCAGAAGGGACGGCCCAATCTGGAGCGCGCCGTTGCGGTGATTCGCGAGGAGCTGCGGAAGATCGGTCTCACGGTGGACGTCGTCATGTTCGATTCGACGACCGTGGTGCAGCGGTTCCTCGGCGCACAGTACGACGCCGTCTACTACAACGCCACGAAGACCGATCTCGACCCTGGCACGAACCAGGACTTCTGGTTCAGCTCCGGCAGCGCGCACCCGTGGAACGTGGAGCAGAAGACGCCGGCGACCGAGTGGGAGCGGCGGATCGACGAGCTGATGGTCCGCCAGATCGCGTCCCGGGACGACGCGGAGCGACGGCGGCTGTACGACGAGGTTCAGAAGATCTTCTGCGACCACCTGCCGATCGTGTTCTTCGTGGCGCCGCGGGTGTACGCGGCCTCCTCCGCACGCGTGTTGAACGTCGTGCCGACCGACGTCCGTCCGCAGCTTCTGTGGCGGCCCGAGACGGTCGCCGTCGCCCATTGACGCGCTACCTCGCGCGCCGCTTCGCGTTCGCGGTCGTGCTGGTCGCGACGGTGTCGTCCGCGTCGTTCGTCCTCGCGCGTCTGGCGCCCGGCGACTTCGTCGCCGGAACGCTCGGCGGCAAGGTCGGCAGCGACGTCGTCGCGCGCGAGCGTGCGAGGCTCGGCCTCGACAAGCCGCTCGCCGTTCAGTACCGCGACTGGGCCGCCGCGGCGCTGCGTCTCGATTTCGGCCGGTCGATGCTGTACGACCGTCCGGTCGGCGATCTGATTCCCGAACGCGCGGCCAACACCGCGATCCTGGCGGTCGCGGCGCTGCTGTTCGCGACCGTCGTCGGCATTCCGCTCGGCATCGTTACCGGCACGCGGCCGACTGGAATCCTGCCGGCGGTCATCCGGACCGCGTCGGTCGTGCTGCTGTCGCTGCCGCCGCTGCTCACGTCGCTCACGCTCGTGTTCATTGCCGCGCGGACGGGATGGCTGCCGATCGCCGGCATGCGATCCTCCACGAGCACCGACAGCGAAATGCTCGATCTCCTCCGTCACCTCATTGTCCCTGCGCTCGCGATCGGCCTGCCGCTGGCGGCCACGCTCGAGCGCCTGCAGGCGCAGGCGATGAGCGAGACGATCGGCCAACCGTTCGTCGTCGCGGCGTCGGCACGTGGAGTGCCGCGGACGCGCGTGGTCTGGCGCAACGCGCTGAAGGCGGCGCTTCGTCCGGTGGCCGCGATGTACGGGCTGATGATCGGCACGCTGCTCAGCGGATCCTTCGCCGTCGAAGTGATCACCGCATGGCCGGGACTTGGCACCCTGATGCTGCAGGCGCTCCGCGCCCGCGACATCTACCTCGTGGCTGGGTGCGCGGGCGCGGGCGCGGTGTTTCTCGCGCTGGGAACCATGACCTCCGATGTGGGTCTGGCCCTGGTCGATCCGCGCGCGAGCGAACGCGGATCCGAGGCGGAGGCCGCGTGACCCGTCGCGCCGGGGCGCTGGTGATCATTGGAGCCGCCCTGTGTGCGCTGGCGGCGCCCTTGCTCGCGCCGCACACGGCCGACGCGCGCGACGGCGCGTTGCTGAACGCGCCGCCGACGTGGCCGCATCTCGTCGCCGACGATGGCAGCCTCCACGCGCCGTTCATCTACCGATGGCGCCTCGTCAGCCGCCTCGAACAGCGCTATGAAGAGGATCGATCGGCGCGCGTGCCGCTGACGTGGTTCGCCGGCGGGCACCTCGTCCAATCGTCGAACGAGACCGACGCACCGTTCCTCCTGCTGGGCGCCGACAGCTTCGGCCGCGACGTGCTGAGCCGGCTGCTCTACGGCGCGCGAATCTCGCTCGGTCTCGCCGCGGTCGCGGCGCTCGGCGCCACGCTGCTCGGCGCCGCCGTCGGGGGCCTTGCCGGCTACCGCGGCGGGACGATCGACGATCTGCTGATGCGCGGCACCGACTTCGTGATGGTGCTGCCGGCGATGTACGTCGCGCTCGCGCTGCGCGCCGTGCTGCCGCTCGTGCTCACCCCGGCGGAGGTGTTCGCGCTCCTCGCGGTGATTTTCGCCGCGCTCGGCGCGCCGTACATCGCCCGCGGCGTTCGCGCGATCGTGCGATCGGAGCGACGCCTCGAGTATGCCGCCGCGGCGGAGGCGCTGGGCGCGTCCGGCTGGCGGCTGCTGGGGCGTCACCTGCTGCCGGCGACACGCGGCTTCATCGCCGTGCAGATCACGGTGCTCGTGCCGGCCTTCATCGTCGCCGAGGCGACGCTGTCCTATGTCGGTCTCGGCTTTCCCGATCCGGTCGCGAGCTGGGGGACGATGCTGCACGACGCCGCGACGAACATCCGCGTCTTCGCCGATTTTCCGTGGCTGCTCAGTCCTGCCGTCGCGATGTTCATCGTCGTGCTCGCACTGAACCTGGTGCTGCAGGACGAGAAGCGGCTGAGCGCCCGTGGCTAGGGGTAGAATCACCGCATGAATCTTTCCGGTGTGTTGGCGCCCATTCCTACGCCGTTCGACGAACGCGACCGCGTCGACACGGCACGCCTGAAGAAGGCGCTCGCAAAATGGGTCGCGCGTCCCCTGCACGGCTTCGTGGTTCTCGGATCGAACGGTGAAGCGGTCCTGATGGACGATTTCGAATCCGACCAGGCGATCGTCGCCGCGCGTGAGGCGGTGCCGCGCGAGAAGCGCTTCATCGTCGGCACCGGACGGGAATCGACGCAGGCGACAATCAAGGCCACCAGGCGCGCCGCCGAGCACGGTGCGGACGCCGTGCTCGTCCGCACGCCGGGCTTCTTCAAGCCGCAGATGACGAGCGACGCGTTCGTCCGTCATTTCACGGCGGTGGCCGACGAATCGCCCGTCCCGGTGCTGCTCTACAACTTCACCGCGCTCACCGGCGTGAACCTGCTGCCGGCGGCGGTGGCGCGGCTGGCGCCGCATCCGAACATCATCGGCATGAAGGAATCAGGTGGCGACATCGCGCAGGTCGCGGACCTGGTGTCGCTGACGCCGACAGGGTTCAGCGTGCTCGCCGGCTCCGCACCGACGTTCTACGCGGCGCTCTGCGTCGGCGCGATCGGCGGCATCCTCGCGCTCGGCTGCGCCGCACCGGACGCGTGCGTGCAGCTCTACGAACTGACGCGCGCGGGCCGCCACGACGAGGCGATCGCCCTGCAGCGCCGCCTGGTGCCGCTGGCGCGGCTGCTCGGCGGCACGCACGGTGTCCCCGGGCTCAAGGCCGCGCTCAACCTGCTCGGCTACGACGTCGGCGTTCCGCGGCCGCCTCTGGCGCCGCTGGCCGACTCGGTGCTGCCGACGCTTCGCGAAGAGCTCGCCCAATTCGAGGAAATCCCTGCTTGACGCGGCTGCCCGAGATCGATCGCATCCTGCTCGGACCGGGTCCGAGCCTTACCGCTCCGCGCGTCATGCGCGCCATGGCGGCGCCGACGGTGAGCCATCTCGATCCGCTGATGCTGCGACTGCTCGACGACGTGCGGGCGCGGCTGGGCCGTGTCTTCCGCGCGGCGGACGGCTCCTTCGCGTTCGCGGTCTCGGGTACCGGCACGTCAGGGATGGAGACGGCGGTCGCGAACCTCGTGCGCGACGGCTCGCGCGTCGCGGTCGTGGTCAGCGGCTACTTCGGCGACCGGCTCGCGCTCATGTGCGAGCGCTACGGTGCGAGCGTGT
This sequence comes from Vicinamibacterales bacterium, assembly GCA_035259385.1. GTDB lineage: Bacteria > Acidobacteriota > Vicinamibacteria > Vicinamibacterales > CAVVIG01 > QHWK01. Next base: position 3,895 of record DATFWL010000133.1, read on the forward strand.
CGCGCCTCAACGTCGAGTGGGGCAAGGCGTGCGATCCCGACGCGCTGCGCCAGCACCTCAAGTCGAACGGCGCCGACGTGGTCGCGATGGTGCATGCCGAGACCTCGACCGGCGTCTGCAATCCGGTGCGCGACATGGTGGCCGCGGCGCGCGAGCACGGCGCGCTGACGATTGTCGACGCGGTCACCTCGCTCGGCGGCGTGCCGCTCGAGGTCGGCGAATGGGGTATCGATGCCTGCTACAGCTGCACGCAGAAATGCCTCGGCGGCCCGTCCGGGCTCGCGCCGATTGTGTTCGGGCCGCGCGCGCTCGGGCAGCGGGTGAAGGCGCGCAGCTTCTACTTCGACCTCACGCTGCTCGAGGACTACTGGCTGCGCCGTAAATACCACCACACGATGTCGTCGACGCTGGTCTACGCGCTCTACGAAGCGCTGGCGATCATCGAGGAAGAAGGGCTCGAGGTGCGGTGGGCGCGCCACGAGCGCAATCATCGCCGCCTCGTCGCCTCGGTCGCGGAGCTCGGCCTGACGCTGCTGCCGTCGGATCGCGATCGGCTGTGGACGCTGAATGCTGTGCGCGTACCCGACGGCGTCGACGAGGCGTCGGTGCGGACGCACCTGCTCGACGAGTACAACATCGAGATCGGCGCCGGCCTGGGTCCGCTCGCCGGAAAGATCTGGCGCGTCGGCCTGATGGGCGCGAGCTCGACGCCGCGACTGATCGTCCTTCTCCGCGGGGCGCTGGAGAGCGCGCTGGCGAAGCAGGGACACCGGGTTCACGCCTGACGCCCCGCCGAAGCCTTCGTGCGACGCCGCGAGCGCCAAAGCGCGTCACGGCGTCGTACCGATCCATCGCGGAGGCTTCGGGCCGGGCGACCCATTGATGAGGACATTCCTGCGCGTCGTCGTCGCGGTTCCCGCGATCGTCTTCGCGCTGCTCGTCTACCTCTACCTCACCCTGCCCGACGTCCGTTCGCTCCGGACGACGAATCCCTCGACCACCGCGTTCATGGAACTGCGGGACGCCGAGGCGCGCGAGAAGGGCCGGGCGCCGGGCCGCGAGCAGCGGTGGGTCGCGTATACCCATATTTCGCCGAACCTCAAACGCGCGGTGCTGGTCGCGGAGGACGATCTTTTCTGGCAACACGAAGGGATCGACTTCGAACAGCTGCAGGAGTCGCTCGAAGCGGACTGGACACGCGGGCGCTTCCTGCGCGGCGGAAGCACGATTACGCAGCAGCTGGCGAAGAATCTGTACCTGTCGCCAACCAAGAACCCCGTCCGTAAGCTCCGCGAGCTGGTGATCGCGCGGCGCCTCGAAGCGGAGTTGAAGAAGGCACGGATTTTCGAGCTGTATTTGAACGTGATCGAATGGGGCGACGGCATCTACGGTGTGGAGGCCGCCTCGCGCACATATTTTCACACCGGCGCAGCGTCACTCGGTCCGTCCGAATCGGCGCTCCTGGCGGCGGCGATCGTCAACCCGCGGCTGCTCAACCCTGCGCGCCCGAACGCGCGGCTGCTCAGACGCCAGCAGCTCATTCTGCGCAGAATGGCTGCCGAAATACCGCCAGAATCGTCAGCTCAACTTGAACATCCGCAACAAATTACCGGCCCGATCAGCTTGCATTCGCCGATCGCAGCCGCTATAGTCTTTTCGCTCGGCTCACAAGTCGGACAATTCAAATAAGGACCGCGCTTCGCTCCCTCAGCGACGTGTGTCGCATGCTGAATTACACGGACTGTCTCTCACAGTTGATGGAGGACGTGGTTACACGCGTCCCTACGCTGTCGTTCATCAACATATCGGACGTGCTCGTGTTCGCGCGCTCGGGACGATCGACGGCCGAGGGCGCGTTCGCCACCTGCCACTGTTTGAGCCTGCCGCCGAGTGAGCCAGGCTATTACTTCTGGCGCGATCGCACGACGCACAAGCTGACCCGACGCTCGGAGTGGTTCGTCACCAAGTCGCCCACGGTGACGATCGGCGCACGCGACGTCAAATACATGCTCTCTTTCACGCTCCCGCGATTCTGCGATCAGTCACTGGACCGTTCGCGCAAGGAGCGTTTCTATCCCGGCGCCGAGCCGTGGATTGCGAAGCTCGATACCGTCATTCACGAGCTCTATCACATCGATCCCGATCTCGCCGGCATCCGCCGCATCGAGAGAGAAGACGGCACCTATTCGGCAAACTGCCATGGGCATCGCTTTTTCGAGCAGGTGTCGGAAATGGTCCACACCTATCTCGACTCGAATCCCGATGCCGCGGTCTACGATTTCCTGCGCGACGACTTCGCCAGCCTCGAAGCGCGGTACGACGGCATCGTCGGCACTACCTTCCGCACGTTTCCGTCGTTTCCTCAGCGCTACATCGAGCGCCTCGCGGTTCAGTTGCCCTGCGAGTCGGACGGCGATGACGTACGAGTGGAGCCCCTGCGCATTGCACACCAGCCGACGCGTTACACCCAGGACGATCTCCACGTCCGCCAGTTCACGAAAGAAACCTCGCGGCGGTTGATCCGCAAGGGTCAATACCGGGCCGCCTGAGGAATTAGGAATTCGGAATTTGGAATTTAAGAGTGCATCGCAAAATTAGCTCAAGGCGGGTCCTGTCCGCGAACAGCCCCACCGGGTGCTCGCCAGAAAAGCACTTGTCACGGCTCCGCGCCCGGCGGGGCGGCCCCGTTCGCGGCCACCCGCGAGCGAGCTAATTTTGCAGCCTGCTCTAAGAATGCGTGGTCACGCTGTCACGCAGCGGAGCAGCGAGGCATGAATTCCAAATTCCAAATTCCTAATTCACCCGCCGCGCGCCGAGGAAGCGTGGCGACCAGTAGCTCGAGCTGAGATGCTCGACTCTGACGACGCCGGTCGTGCTCGGGGCGTGGACGAACTCGTCGCCGCCAATCGCGATGGCCACGTGTGACGGCCCCGGTTCCGTCGTTGTGAAGAAGATCATGTCGCCGGCGACGAGATCGTCGGGCTCCACGGCTTTCCCCAGGCGGAATTGATCACGAACTTCGCGCGGAAGCGCGATGCCATACTGCGCGAACACGTACTGCGTGAACCCGCTGCAGTCGAAGCCGGCGGGATCGGTGCCGCCGTTCCGGTACGGAATGCCACGCAGCGCCAGCGCGGTTCCAGCCAGCGCGTAGCCGTCGAACGAGGAACCTCGTGTCGACGTCGCGGACCGGCCCGAGTCCGGCGTCGGGCGAGGGACAGGGACGGGGTTCGGCGCTGCGGGCGCACTAGGATCGGGTGCCGCGTCGGGCGCAGGTGCGTGCCGCGCGGCCGGCGGTGTGCCCGGCATCGGAAACGGCTTCGGCGTCGCCCCGGTCGACGCGCATGCCGCCGAATAGAGGCTCAGCGCCACGATGCAGGGGCCCCACCACACCGTCCGACGGGCGTTGCAGATCACGGTCAGCACGATCGATTGGAGCGCTACAGTATCACAGCGCCGTAAACGCCGTGGTACAAGCGAGTTGCACGTGTCATCGGCTTGACACCTCGACAGGCGTCGGGCAAAATTTCAAGCAGCGTGGAACAGACGCTGCTTCTGAACGCGTCGTACGAGCCGCTGAAGATCGTCCACTGGCAGAAGGCGGTCACGCTCTTGTGCCAGGGGAAGGTCGAGGTGATCTCTGTCTACGACCGCGAAATCCGCGCCGTTTCCATCAGTTTCAAACTGCCTTCGGTCATCCGCCTGCTGCGATATATCAAGATCAAGCGGCGCTTTGACTACGTGCCGTTCTCGCGGGCGAACATCTACGCGCGGGACGACCACCGCTGCCAGTATTGCGGCGACGGCTTCCCGACGAGCGAACTGACGTTCGATCATGTCGTGCCGGTCGCCCAGGGCGGCCGGAAAGACTGGGAGAACATCGTCACCTGCTGCGTCACGTGCAACCGCAAGAAAGGTGGGCGTACGCCGGCAGAAGCCGGCATGCATCTCCTGCGGATGCCGAAACGCCCCGAATCGGCGCCGGCCATCCGCATTACCGTCGGCCTTCGTCACGCACCCGACAGCTGGCGCGACTATCTCTACTGGAACGTCGAGCTCGACGACACCTAGCCCCACGAACCTCCGAAGTCGGACGTGCGACGCCATGCCGTTCGGACTTCCGACTTCGTACTTCAGACGTAGACGGTCTTCATGTCCCCCCGAGTCACCGGCATACAGCCTCTTGCAGCAATTGAAGGCGGCCGCGTCACGATCCTGGGCGAGGGCTTTGCGATCGACGGTTCGTCCTTGCCCGAGGTGCGAATTGGCGAGTCCCGCGCCCGGCTCGTGTACGCATCGAACACCGCGCTCGCCGCGATCGTCCCGCCAGGGCTCGAGAGCGGAATCGCGACCGTGCGCATCGCGGGTATCCCCGGCGAAACCGCGCACGTCGACATCGCGTCGCCGTTCGCGACCGGCCTCCATCAGGTCGACAACCCGGTGTTCGATCGCGACGGCAATCTCTACGTCACCTACAGCGGCACGCGCGGCCAGCAGGTGCCGGTCTCGATTTTCCGCGTCAGGCCCAACGGCACGCGCGAAACGTTTTCGTCCGGCATCGTCAACCCGACCTCGATGGCGATCGACCCGGAGGGCCGGCTCTTCGTCTCGAGCCGTTTCGAGGGGACGGTGTACCGCGTCGCCGACGATGGCTCGGCCGAGCCGTTCGCGACCGACCTCGGCGTCGCGTGCGGCCTGGCGTTCGGCGACGATGGCACGTTGTTCGTCGGCGATCGGTCAGGAACGATTTTCCGCGTCGACGGCAAAGGGCGCGCGACCACCTTCGCATCGCTGCCGGCGAGCGTCGCCGCGTTTCACCTGGCCATGGGACCGGAGCAGGCACTGTATGTCACCGGCCCCACGCTGTCGCCATACGACGTGCTCTATCGAATCGATCGCGACGGGACCGTGAGCCCGACCTACAACGCGTTCGGCCGCCCGCAGGGCCTTGCCTTCGATCGTCACGGGACGCTGCACGTCGTCGAGGCGCTGGCGGGCGCGAGCGGCGTCTATCGATTCCGCGCGGAGGCGAAACCGGAACTCGTCCTCTCCGGTCCGGGCCTCGTTGGCGTCGCCTTTTCCCCTGACAGTTCGATGGTCGTCTCGTCCAACGAGACGGCCTACCGGATGGCGCGACGCGCCTGATCTTCGCTCACGATAGGGCGGGCGCCGGATGACTCCGACGATCACGAGTACAATCCCGCGCATCTATGTCGCAACTCTTTCAGCGGAAGCCGATCGCCGCGCTCGTGGACGACACGAGCGGCGCCCAGAGCCTGAAGCGGACCCTCGGGGCGGGCGACCTGATCATGCTGGCGATCGGCGCCGTGATCGGCGCGGGCATTTTCGGCGCGATCGGCACCGCGGCGGCGGGGCAGCTCGGACCCAACAACGAGGTGATTCGCAACGGCGCCGGGCCGGCGCTGGTGTTCTCCTTCCTGCTGCTCGGAGCGGCATGCGCGCTCGCCGGGCTCTGCTACGCGGAGCTCGCCGCGATGATCCCGCAGGCGGGCAGCGCCTACGCCTACTCGTATGCGACGCTCGGCGAGCTGGTGGCATGGATCATCGGCTGGGACCTGATTCTCGAGTACGCGGTCGGCAACGTCGCGGTGGCGATCTCGTGGGGTGACTACTTCAACACGCTGATCCAGGGTTTCGGGATCACGATGCCGGTCTGGCTGCACACCGGCTACCGCACCGCACTCCTCAGCGCGGATCCGCAGATCCACGGGCTGCTGGCGAGCGCGCCCCACGTCGCCGGGATACCGATCCTGATTCACGTGCCGGCGTTCGCGATCGTGATGGTGATCACGTGGCTGCTGCTGCGCGGCGCGCGGGAGAGCGCGACCGCCAACAACATCATGGTGATCATCAAGCTCATCGCGCTGACGATCTTCGTCGTCGTCGGCGCGACGCACCTGCACCCGGAAAACTATCACCCGTTCGCGCCGAACGGCTTCACCGGCATCCACCAGGGTGCGGCGATCGTCTTCTTCGCCTACATCGGCTTCGACGCGATCTCGACGGCGGCGGAGGAGACCACCAACCCGCAGCGTAACCTGCCGATCGGCATTCTCGGTGGCCTGGCAATCTGCACGCTCATCTACGTGGTGATCGGCGCCGTCCTGACCGGCATGGTGCCGTACAAAGAACTGGGCGTCGCCGACCCGCTCGCGCGCGCGCTCGATCTCGCGGGGTTCAAGACGGTCGGCTGGTTCGTCGCGCTCGGCGCGGCCGTGTCGATGTCCGCCGTGCTGCTCGTCTTCCAGTACGGCCAGCCGCGAATCTTCTTCGCGATGGCGCGCGACGGACTGCTGCCGCGGTGGGCCGCCTACGTCAACCCGAGGACCAAGATTCCGTCGACCACGACGATCATCACCGGCGTGTTCGTGGCGTTGTGGGCGCTGATCGGCGACGCGGCGGAGACCTACGACCTCACGAACATCGGAACGCTCTTCGCATTCATGCTGGTCAGCATCGGCGTCCTCGTCCTCCGCAACAAGGAGCCCGACCGGCCGCGGCCGTTCAAGGTGCCGTTCGTGTGGCCGGTGTGCGTGCTGTCGGCCGCCGGCTGCGTGTTCATCATGTACGGGCTGCCGCAGTCGGCGTGGGAGCGCTTCGCCATCTGGCTCGCGATCGGGCTCGTGCTCTACTTCACGTACGGGTTCGGCCACAGCAAGCTGCGCACCCGTGAAGCGCACGTGTCTTGAAAACACAAAGGCCGCAACCTTTGCTTGCCGTGCGCGTGATCGATCTCACGCGTCTGCTGCCGGGCGCGTACGCGACGCTGCTGCTCGCCAATCTCGGCGCCGACGTGATCAAGGTGGAAGATCCACAGGGCGGCGACGGGATGCGGAGCCTCGGCGCGCGCGTGACGCCGTCACACTACGCCGGCGACACGACCGCTACCTATTTCGATCTGCTGAACCGCGGCAAGCGGAGCGTCACGCTCGATCTCCGCCACCCTGAGGCGGCGGCGGTGCTCGATGCCCTCCTTGCGCAGGCTGACGTCGTGGTCGACAGTTTCCGCCCCTCGACCGCGCGGCGCCTTGGCGTCGACGCCGCCAGGCTGCGAAGCCGCCGTCCCCGGCTGATTTGCGCGTCGATGACCGGCTTCGGCCAGGCCGGCCCCTACGCCGAGAGGGCCGCGCACGACATCAACTATCAGGCGCTCGCGGGCCTGCTCGATCCTCCGGCGCTGCCGGGTCCGCTGATTGGCGATGTCGGCGCCGCGATGCAGACCGCAATCGGGATTCTGGCGGCGCTCGTCGAGCGCCAGCAGTCCGGCGAGGGCAGCATCGTGGAGGTCCCGATTCACGAGGCCGCGCTCGCGTGGTCGATGTTCCCGACAACCGGCGATCTCGAAGGTGCGTGCTACACGATCTACCAGACCGCCGACGGCGAGTGGCTCGCGCTTGGCGCGCTCGAAGAGAAATTCTGGCGCGGCTTCTGCGAGCGGATCGGCCGCACCGACCTCGTCCCGTTGCGGCATGCCACCGGCGATGAGGGCGCGCGTGTGATGGGGGACGTGCGCGCGATCATGCGCAGTCGCACGCGCGCCGAATGGCTGGCGACCTTCGCGGATGCAGACGTCTGCCTGACGCCGATTCACACGCCGGCGGAGGTTGCCGTCGATCCGCACGTCGTGTCGCGGAGGGACCGACTGCAGCCGGACACGATCACTGATCGCCGCACCGCACCGGCGCTCGGCGCCGATACAGATGCCGTGCTCGGACGGGCGGGGATCGGCCCGGAGCAACGGGAGCGCCTCCGGCGCCTCCGTGTGATTTAGGGTTAGCTGGCATCGAATGCGTAGTACGAACTCGTCGGCGCGTTTCGCGGCCAGGCTCATCGATACGCGGCCAGACAGCGTGCTACGATGTGAGATCGGCTAGCCTCGAGCTCCCAGCCCCTAGCCCCAGTTGGTGTGCGAATGGCTCATGACTGGATTGCGGTACGCGGCGCGCGCGTCCACAACCTGAAGAATATCGACGTCGACATCCCGCGCCACAGACTGGTGGTGATCACCGGTCTGTCCGGCTCGGGCAAGTCGTCGCTGGCCTTCGACACGATCTACGCCGAGGGGCAGCGGCGCTACGTCGAGTCGCTGTCGGCGTACGCGCGGCAGTTCCTCGAGCAGATGGAGAAGCCCGACGTCGATCTGATCGACGGTCTGTCGCCGGCCATCTCGATCGAACAGAAGACCACCGGGTCGAATCCGCGCTCCACGGTGGGCACGGTCACCGAGATTTACGACTACCTGCGGCTGCTGTTCGCCAATATCGGGGTGCCGCACTGCCCGAACTGCGGCAAGGAGATCTCCAGTCAGTCGCTCGAGCGCATCGCCGACATGGTGATGCTGTATCCGCAGGACGAGCGGATCAACGTCCTCGCGCCGATCGTCCGCGGACGCAAAGGCGAGTTCAAGAAGGAGCTCGCGGCGCTGCGCCAGCGCGGCTACACGAAGGCGCGCATCGACGGGCAGTTTCGATCGCTCGAGGAGGACATCAAGCTCGACCGCCGGCGCAACCACACGATCGAAGTGGTCGTCGATCGCCTGATCGTGCGCGGCGGCATCGAGCGGCGCCTGATGGAGTCGATCGACGTCGCGCTGGCGCTCGCCGACGACATCGTCGTGATCAACACCTACGAAGGGGGCGACCGGCTGTTCTCGCGGCGTCTGGCGTGCGTCGACTGCGGCATCAGTGTGCCGGAGATGACACCGCGCGCCTTCTCGTTCAACTCGCCGCACGGTGCATGTCCGGAATGCCAGGGCCTCGGATCGATGATCGACTTCGATCCGCAGCGGGTGATTCCCGACGAAACCAGGTCGCTGGCGGACGGGGCGATTGCGCCGTGGTCGAAAGGCGACCGCAAGCTGGTGCGCGACGCGCTGCAGGCGCTGTCTCGCGACTTCGGGATCGACCTGTCGGTCCCGTTTGCCCGCCTGCCGCGCAAATCGCGCGAGGTGCTGCTGTTCGGGGCGGGCAAGGGCTTCGAAGGGCTGATTCCGAATCTCCGCCGGCGCTACGACGAGGGGAGCTGGGCGGAGCAGTCAGAGCTCGAGCCGTACCGGACGCTGCGTCCGTGCGCGGTGTGCGGTGGTCAGCGGTTGAAGCAGGAGAGCCTGTCGGTGAAGGTGAAGAACCGCACCATCTCCGACTACGTCACGCTGCCGATCGCGGAGGCGCTCGACGTGTTCGACGACCTCGTGCTCACCGATCGCGAGGCGATCATCGCCGAGCGCATCCTGCGTGAGATTCAGGAGCGGCTGCGGTTCCTCGACGATGTCGGCGTCGGCTACCTGACGCTCGGCCGCAGCGCGGCGACGCTCTCCGGCGGTGAAGGACAGCGCATCCGGCTCGCCACGCAGATCGGCGCCAACCTCACCGGCGTCCTCTACGTGCTCGACGAACCGTCGATCGGCCTGCATCAGCGCGACAATCGCAAGCTGCTGGGGACGCTGTCGCGCCTGCGCGACCTCGGCAACACGGTGGTCGTCGTCGAGCACGACGAGGAGACGATTCGCGTCGCCGACTACGTGATCGACCTCGGGCCCGGCGCGGGCGACCTCGGCGGGCACGTAATCTTTCAGGGCACGCCGCAGCAGCTGATGGAGAGGGGGGCGGACCCCCTCGCCTCGCTCACCGGCGCCTATCTGACCGGGGCGCGATCGATCCCGACGCCGAAGGCGCGCCGGCCGGCCCTCAAGGGCGAGCTGGTGATTCGCGGCGCGCGCGAGAACAACCTGAAGAACATCGACGTGACCATCCCGCTCGGAGTGCTGACGGCGGTGACCGGGGTCAGCGGGTCAGGCAAGTCGACGCTCGTCAACGACATCCTCTACAAATCGCTCGCGAAGACGCTCTACAAGGCCGGCGACGATCCCGGCGCGCACGACCGGATCGAAGGAATCGACCAGATCGACAAGGTCATCGAGATCGATCAGTCGCCGATCGGGCGTACGCCGCGATCGAATCCGGCGACCTACACCGGGCTGTTCACGTTCATCCGCGATCTGTTCGCGATGATGCCGGACGCAAAGGCGCGCGGCTTCAAGCCCGGGCGGTTCTCGTTCAACGTGAAAGGCGGCCGCTGCGAAGCCTGCCAGGGCGACGGCGTGATCGCGATCGAGATGCATTTCCTGCCGGACGTCTACGTGACCTGCGAGCAATGCAAGGGCCGCCGCTACAACCGCGAGACGCTCGAAATCAAGTACCGCGGCAAGTCGATCGCCGACGTCCTCGATCTCACGGTCGATCAGGCGGTGCCGCTCCTGGAGAATTTCCCTGGGATCGCGAACAAGCTGCGCACGCTCCAGGACGTCGGGCTCGGCTACGTCACGCTCGGCCAGTCCGCGACGACGTTGTCGGGCGGCGAGGCGCAGCGGGTGAAGCTGGCGAAGGAGCTGTCGAAGCGGGGCACCGGGCGGACGCTGTATATCCTCGACGAGCCGACGACCGGCCTGCATTTCGAGGACACGCGGAAGCTGCTCGACGTGCTGACGCGGCTGGTGGATCAGGGCAACACGATTGTCGTCATCGAGCACAACCTGGATGTGATCAAGTCGGCTGATTTTGTGATCGACCTCGGTCCCGAAGGTGGCGCCGGGGGCGGGCGCATCGTTGCGTCCGGGACCCCGGAGGAGGTCGCGCGGCGCGATCAGTCCGCGACGGGACGATTCCTTGCAGATTTGTTATCCCACGAGCAGGAACGAGCACTCCGATCGGCTGCGGGATGAAACGTTGTGGTAGAATCGCCACGCTTTCGGTGAGAGAGCCTGTGGCGCGAGTACCACAAAACCGAAATCGCGAGCTCGTCGTTTTATCGTGCGAATCGACTCCAAGCTGCTAAGAACAAAGAGGGTTGTCCCAGCGACGCTTCCCGCAATTCTGCAGGCATCGCGTTTGCTCAGCTCGCCTGTGCACGTCCCCCAGTGCCCGAGAGGCTAATGGACGCACAGCGCACACTACATAGACATATTTCCTGCGTCGGGATCGGTCTTCACTCCGGCAACAAGGTCAACCTCACGCTCAAGCCCGCGCCTGCCGATTTCGGGATCCGGTTCCGCCGGACCGACCACGGCCATCACGAGGTGCCGGCCACGGTCGACAATCTTGCCGGCATCCAGCTGGCGACCGGTCTCGCGAGCAACGAGGTGTCGGTCGAGACGGTCGAGCATCTGCTGGCCGCGCTGGTCAGCGTCGGCATCGACAACGTCATCGTCGAGTTGAATTCCCCCGAAGTACCGATCATGGACGGCAGCGCCGCGCCGTTCGTCTACCTGATTCACGAAGCCGGCGTGAAGCGGCTGGCGGCGCCGCGCAAGTTCCTGAAGATCATCCGGCCGATTGCGATTTCGCGTGGCGACAAGCGGATCGCGTTGTATCCATCGGATCACTTCAAGGTCACCTACAGCATCAGCTACGACCATCCGCTGCTGCGGCATCAGTCGCGGACCGTGCGGATCACCGAAGAGTCGTTCGTCGAGGAGATCGCGCCGGCGCGGACGTTCACGTTCCTGAAAGACGTCGAGATGCTGCGCCAGAACGGTCTGGCGCTCGGCGGGTCGCTCGACAACGCGATCGTGCTCGGCGAGACCGGCGTGCTGAACAATGCGCTCCGCTTCGAGGACGAGTTCGTCCGCCACAAGATCCTCGACGCGGTGGGAGATCTGGCGCTGGTCGGCTACCCCGTGATCGGCCATCTGGTCGCGCACCGCGCCGGCCACGCGCTGCACACGGAGTTCGCCGCGAAGATTCTCGAGGAATCGCAGTCGTGGCGGCTGGTGGAGTCGGTGGAGGCGGCGCCGGTGCCGCTGGCCGCCGCAATCAAGGCCGTCGCGCCGCGACTCGCGAACTGAGAGGGATTCGGGAATCGGGATTTGGGATTCGTCGGGAGTTGGGACTCGAACCCGAACCCCCGAATCCCGAATCCCGACTACTTTCTGGTCAGCTTCTTCATGTACGCCTCGAGCTTGTCGTTCTCGTACTTCACCGTATTCAGGAACAGGCTCTCGGCGAGGTAGGTACGGCGCTCGCTGTCGTTCATCTGGTCGATCAGGTGGTGAATCTCCTTCACCATGTCCTCGAAGGAGCGCTCGAGCTCGCGCTTCGCGGTGACTTCCCGATACAGCGCTTCCATGATCGACAGCAGGTCGCCGTCGAGATCGACCGGTGCGCCGCTGCTCGTCTTGATGGTGCGCATCGCTAGGCCCCGAAGCTTTTGACGGCGCTCGGCTCGTCGGCGTGGATCTCGATGAAGTTCTGCGCGCCGGTCATCGTCAGCATCGTTTCGACGCGCTTCTGGACGCCGGACAGCTTCAGATGGCCGCCGGCGTTGTGCACCTGGCGGTAGAGGTCCATCAGGCAGCCGATCGTGGCGCTGTCGACGTAGGTGACCGGGGTCATGTCGATCAGGATGTCCTTCCTGCCGGCGGCAATGAGGCCGGCCACGGCGGACGAGAAGTCGGACAAAATCGGGTACATGAGCCGGGTTTCGCCGACTCGAACGATGCCGATGGCGCCGGAGGTGTCGGTTTTCACATTCATCAGTACGCTCCAGTGCGTTTCAGTTCCGCTCCGCTCGGCCCGAAATCGTCGCCGCGCAGCTTTTTGATCTGCCGCGCGAGCTCGGTCCGGCCACGGTTGATGCGCGACTTCACGGTGCCCTCCGGCAGGCGCAGGCGATCGGCGATTTCCTGATACGAGAACTCCTGAATGTCGCGCAACAGCACCGCGGTCCGCAGCGTTTCGGGCAGCGCCGCCATGGCCTGCTTCAACAGCTGCACGCGGTCCTGCTGCTCGAGCGCGGCCACTGGACCGGGATCGTGCGACAGCGGCGACAGATCGTTCGCATCGACGTCGCGATCGATCGTCTCGCGCTCCTTGCGGACGCTGCGGTAGTGATCGATGCAGAGATTCCGGCTGATGCTGATCAGCCAGGTCTGGAAGTTCGCGCGGCGATCGAAGGTGTCGAGCGACTTGAAGATCTTCAGAAAGATGTCCTGGGTGAGATCTTCGGCCTCGTCGTGCTTGCCGACGAACTTGTAGGCGACGTTGAACACCTTGCGCCAGTACTGGCGAACAATCTGTTCCCAGGCGACCTGATCGCCCTGCAGACAGCGCTGGATGAGCCCTTCAACGGCGTCTCCCGACTCCGGCGTCATGTAGGTTGAGTAGAATAGCGTATCACGTTGCCACCGCCCACCTTGCCGCCCGGGTACACGCGCCGGGACCACGACCTCGTCTGCGACGGAGTGCCGCTCGCCGAGATCGCCGCGGCGGTCGGCACGCCGGTCTACGTCTACAGCGCAGCGACGATTCGCGATCGCTACCGCGCGATCGACGAGGCGTTCCACGGCTACCCGCACGCGTTGCACTACGCGCTGAAGGCGAACTCGACGCTGGCGATCGCCCGGCTGCTGCGCACGCTCGGCAGCGGCGTCGACGCCAACTCGGTGTGGGAGATCGAGACCGCGCGTCGAGCCGGATTCGACCCGTCGCAGATCGTGTTCACCGGCGTCGGCAAGTCGCCGGCGGAGCTCGAATGCGCCGTCGCGCTCGGCGTGAAGGCGATCAACGTCGAGTCCGCCGGCGAGCTGGCGCGTGTCGAAGCGATCGCGGAGCGGCTCGATCGCGTGGCGCGGGTCGCGATCCGCCTCAACCCGGACATCGACGCGCGGAGCCACCCGCACATCTCGACCGGGTTGAAGATCAACAAGTTCGGCATGCCGATGGACGAGGCGATGCCGCTGCTGTCGCAGCTGGGGCAGCGCCCGCGGCTGCGGCTGATTGCCGTCCACGTCCACGTCGGATCGCAGATCACCTCGCTCGATCCGCTCCGGCGGGCGGCATCATTCGCCGCCGGCATCGCGCTCGACCTGCAGACGGACGGCGCGCCGATCGAGTACGTCGATCTCGGCGGCGGCCTCGGCGTCTCGTACGACGGTGGGGACGTACCGTCGCCAGCGGAGTACGTGTCGGCGCTGCTGGCCGAGGTGCGCGCGAGCCAGCTGCCGGTGGTGCTGGAGCCGGGACGTGCGATCGCGGCGCCGGCCGGCGTATTGCTGTCACGGGCGATCGACGTCAAGCCGCGCGACGCCCACTCGGAGTTCGTGGTGATCGACGCGGGAATGACCGAGCTGCTCCGTCCGGCGCTCTACAACGCGTTCCACCGCATCGAGCCAGTGAGCCCGCGCGCCGACGCCAGCCGGCGATACGAGATCGTCGGGCCGGTCTGCGAGAGCAGCGACGTCGTCGGCCGCGATCGCCTGCTGCCGCCGCTGGCCACCGGAGATCTGCTGGCGATTCGCGACGCCGGTGCCTACGGTTCGGTGATGGCCTCGAACTACAATCGCCGTCCGCTGCCGCCGGAAGTGCTCGTCGACAACGGCGAGTGGCGCGTCATTCGGCGCCGGCAGACGATCGAGGACCAGCTGGCGCTGGAAAGCTGACGGGGTTCGGCGTTCGGGGTTCTGGAGTTCGAAGTTCTCGGAACCGTGCAACCATAGAACCTGAACCAAAGAACCGCAGAACGAGAACCCCGAACGCCGAACGCGAACCCCGAACCCAGACAGATGCCGGGACACCTGATAGCCTTCGAAGGCCTCGACCAGAGCGGCAAGCAGACCCAGGCGGAGTTGTTGCGCGATCGGCTGAAACTGGACGGCCACAAGGCGCGGCTGGTGTCGTTCCCCGATTACGGCACGTCAATCGGCGAGGAGATCGCGCGGGCGCTGCAGGGGGAACGCGAATACGGCGCCGACGTGATGCAGCTTCTGTATGTGGCCAATCGTTACGAACGGAAACCGGACCTCCAGCGCTGGCTCGATGGCGGCCTGGTGCTCGTGTGCGATCGCTACCGTGCGTCGAGCGTCGCGTACGGCGAGGCGTTCGGTCTCGATCCTGCGTGGCTCACCGACATGCAGAAGTTCCTGCCGTCCGCATCGTTGACGATCATGCTCGACATCGCGCCGGAGACCGCCGCGAAGCGGAAATCCGCCGATCGCGATCGTTACGAGCGCGATCTCGCGCTGTTGGGTCGCGTGCGCGAGAGCTACAGGCGTCAGGCGTCGGACCAAGGATGGGTGGTGCTGGACGGCGAGCGGACGAAGGACGCCGTGGCCGCCGATGTCTACAGCGCCGCCGCCGAGGTCCTCAGTCGGGGCTAGCCCCCAGCCCCTGGCCCCGAGCCCGATCTCCGAGCCCCGGCGCATTTACGCGCGCTGCAGTCAGCGCGCGCACTTCCCGCACGCCGGCTGCCTCCTTCAGCACCCGCGCGCACGCATCGAGCGTCGCGCCGGTCGTGCTCACGTCGTCCACCAGCACGACGATTGACCCGGCGAGTGATCGGGCGGCGCGCGTGAGTGCGAACGCGTCGCGCACGTTGCGATGACGCCGTGCCGCCGGCAGTCCCGTCTGCGTGGCGGTCGCCCGCGTTCGCCTGAGCGCGCGGACGACCGGCAGCCCGAGGTGCCGCGCCAGATCGTCCGCCTGGTTGAACCCGCGATGCCGTCGCCGCGAGCCGTGCAAGGGAACCGGTACGGCGCACGCCGCGCCGTCGATGATCTCGCCGCCGCGGCTCCGCATCATCGCGGCGATCGGCCGCGCCAGCGAGCGCCGCCCGTCGTACTTCAGTGCGTGGATCACCGCGCGGAGCGCGCCGTCGTACGCGCCGATCGCCCGAGCGCGATCGACGGCGCGCGCCGTCCGCCGGCACCGCGCGCAGCAGGCGAGCGCCGTGCTGATGGCTCGCCACGTCGGCAACTGATCGCCGCATCGATCGCAGAGCGGAGGCGTGAGCGGCAGAATCGATCGCCAGCAGCGATCGCAGACCGGACCGCGCGTTGGGTGCTCGAGCAGCTCGTCGCAGGCCGCGCACGACGGAGCCAGGACGACGGATCCGAGCGCGTCGAGGAGGCGGGCAATCGCGGCTGCAAAAGGCCCCGCGACGCCCTGTGTCAGTGGGCGGCGGCGAGTTCGATCCGCTCCGCGTTCCCCCACAGCCGTTCGAGGCCGTAGAAGGCCCTCGTCTCCGGCGCGAAGACGTGGACGATGAAGTCGAAGTAGTCGATCAGGATCCATTCGGAGCGGTCGTAGCCTTCCACGTGCGCCGGCTTGGTGCCTTCCGCCGCGAGCGTCTCCATGACGGCGTCGGCGATCGCGCGAACCTGCCGCGGGTTGGTCCCTGACGCGATCACGAAGAAGTCCGTGAAGCCGGACGCCTTCCGCAAATCGAGCACGAGCAGATCCACCGCTTTCTTGTCCTCGGCGGCGGCGATCGCGTGATCGATTTGTCCGGGCAGCCGTGTGGTCTTGCGACGTTTGTCAGTCTTGGCCATGCAACCTGCCTGCCGAGGGCTGCGCCGTCCGGTCGATGGCGCGGCGGCCCGGCGTTCGCGACCTGTAAAGTCCGTGCTGCTCAATGTGTTGCCGCACTCGCGCTGGCACCATCCCCTCGATCGACCCACCCGTCGCCAGCCGACTGCGGATGGCAGTCGATGAGACGTCGGCCGTCGCTGCATCGATCAAAAAAATCAACGGCCCGCCCGAGGTCCGCGGTTCGCGCGGTTCGGTCACCATCCGTCCGGCGAGACCGGGCAGCCGTTCGATCAGTGCGGGCGCTGGGAAGTGCGGCCTCGAGACGACCACGAAATGCGCGGCCTCGAGGATGTGCGGGAAGTCGCGCCACGTCTGAATCTCGGCGAACGCGTCGGCACCGATGACGAAGAACAACTGCCGCGGGTCGTAACCGCGATCGTGAAACTTGTGCAGCGTCCGCGATGTGTACGACGGCGGCTCGTGCCGGAGTTCGAGATCGGACGCGCGCCACGCCGGGCGATCGAGCGTGCTGAGCGCGACCATCGCGAACCGGTGAAACGACGAGGTCTCCGGCGGCACCCGGTGCGGTGGGACGTGCGACGTGATCAGATGGAGCTCCGTCAGGCCGAGGGCTGCCTGGGCCGCCTCGGCGACGTCGATGTGGCCGCAGTGAATCGGATCGAACGTCCCGCCGAGGATCCCGACGCGACGCGCTGCGCCAAGCATGCGTTACGCGGCGGTCTGGCGGGATGCCGCCAGCCTCCGCCACATCGTTTCGAGCAGCTCGAGTACGCCTTCGCCGGTCACCGCCGACACCTGGAGGAACGGCAAATCGAGCGCCGCCGCGCGCCGGCGCAGGGCGACGAGCGCCTCGTCGTGCGCCGGATCGATCGCGTCGATCTTGTTCGCGACGACGATCTGCGGCTTCGCGGCGAGCGCCGGCTGGAACAGCTCGAGCTCGCGGCGCACGGTGTCGAGGTCCCCGGCCGGATCGCGGCCGCTCGCGCCGGACACGTCGACCAGGTGCGCGAGCACTTTCGTGCGTTCGAGATGGCGGAGGAACTGGTGGCCGAGCCCGAGGCCGCGGTGCGCACCCTCGATCAGCCCGGGCACGTCGGCGACGACGAAGCTGCGATCGTCGCTCAGACGCACGACGCCGAGGTTGGGTGTCAGCGTCGTGAACGGATAGTCGGCGATCTTCGGCCGCGCCGCGGAGATGCGTGAGATCAGCGTCGACTTGCCGGCGTTGGGAAATCCGACCAGCCCGATGTCGGCGAGCAGCTTCAACTCGAGACGCAGGTCCTTGATCTCGCCTGGCTCGCCCGGCTGCACCTTGCGCGGCGCGCGGTTGGTGGACGACGCGAAGCGTGCGTTGCCGAGGCCGCCGCGGCCGCCTCTCGCGACGAGGACCTTCTGGCCGCCTTCGGCGAGGTCGGCGAGCAGGTGCATCGGCCGCTGCGGATCGCCGGTCTTCTCGAACACCAGCGTGCCGATCGGCACCTGGAGCTCGAGGTCGGCCCCGCCGTGACCGGTTCGATTCGATCCCATCCCGTGCTCGCCGCGCTCGGCGGAGAACTCGGGATGAAACCGGAAGTTGATCAGCGTGTTGATGTGCGGGCTGGCGACGACATAGACCGATCCGCCGTGACCGCCGTCGCCGCCGCTCGGACCGCCGCGCGGGACGAACTTCTCGCGGCGGAACGCAAGACACCCACGCCCGCCGTCTCCGGCTTCGACATGAATGTCGACTTCGTCAACGAACACTTACTCGATCGGAAGGATGCTGATGACGCGGCCGCGGGCGCCGTGGTCCTCGAAGCGGACGCGACCGTTGACCTTTGCGAAGATCGTGTCGTCCTTGCCGAGGCCGGCGTTGAGTCCCGGGCGGAAGCGCCGTCCCCGCTGCCGCACGATGATGGTGCCGCCGCTCACGAGGTTGCCGTCGTGCGCCTTGACGCCGAGCCGCTGCGAATTCGAGTCGCGGCCGTTGCGTGAACTGCCTTGTCCCTTTTTGTGTGCCATTGCTGAATCCTGCGTGGGGTCGGGGCTCGGCGCTCGGGGCTAGCTGTGATCGTCTCTTTTCAGCTAGCCTCCAGTCCCCAGCCCCAGCCCCGACTCTCGCTCTAAACGACGATGTCGGTAATCCGCACGCGCGTGTAGACCGCGCGGTGTCCTTTGGTCCGGCGCATGCCCTTGCGTCGCTTCTTCTTGAACACGCGAATCTTCGGACCGCGCGCCTCGCCCTCGACGACGGCGTGAATCTTCGCGTTGGCCACAAACGGGGCGCCGGCGAGCACCTCGCCGCCGTCCTTCTCGACGAACAGCACCTCTTCGAGCGTCACGTTCGTTCCGGGTTCGGCAACCGTGCCGGGAACCATGACGAACGCGCCCGGCGACACTCGCACCTGATGCGCGCCGGTCCTGATGATTGCGTACATAGTCGACACCTGTGCAAAAGGGATATTCTACCGGCCGCTCACGGTAAATGTAAAGCTTGGCGAGCTTTAGGGGGATCTCAGCGTCGTGCTGCTCCGAGCGCTCCTGCGAACGACAGCACGTCGTACACCACGACCGCCGTCGCCACCGCGATGCCCCATCGCAGATCGGTCGCCGCCCACAGCACGACGACCAGCGGGGCAGCGACGAGGAGCGCGCGCGGGTGAAAGCTGATGCAGTTCACTTCAACAGAACGCGAGTGCCGCGGATCTTCTGGCTGCTCAGCGCACTGAGGAAGTTGGGGACCAGCCGATCCATCAGCTCGAAGTACGAGGAGAGCGCCGGCGTGTTCTGCTGCGCGTTGTAGAGAATCTCTTCGCGATAGCTCTCCGAGTACATCGTCGCGCCGGTGCGGCCGTCGATGAAGACGAACTTCGGCCGGAGGATGAAACCCTTGCGCTCCATGTAGGTGCGCATCGGCATGACGCGCCGGCGGCCGAGACTGTCGAAGGTCTCCTGATCGCGCTGCACGAAGCCGGACGTCGAGCGGTTGGCGAAGAGCACCGTGCCGGTGACGATCAGGGGATTCTGGAATTCCTCGCCGATCCGCTTCCAGTACGCGGTGTTGGCGAACAGCCGCTCGTACGGCTCGAGATCCTTCTCGTCCTTGATATTGGCGGGCAGCGACACGCCCTGCACCGGCCGATCGCCGTTGCCGTTCGCCGCGCGCGGCGGCGCGCCGCCCTCGCCGCGCGGCCCGTTG
>DATFWL010000134.1:0-5415 GCA_035259385.1 Vicinamibacterales bacterium
TTCTGCGTCTGCCTGCACGAGGAGGGCCATGTGCCCGAGCGTCTGAAGCTGTCGAAGCTCCGCCTGAAGCGACGCATCCTCGCGGTGCTGGATGATGTGCAGATGCGCACGCTCATCGGCTACAAGCCAACGTCATTGGGCCAGCGGCGCGTCCACCTCGCGGCGCTCCTGACCCTGGGCACGGGTCTTCGCCTTTCAGAAATGCTGCACCTGCGCCACGCCGATGTCGATTTCGACAATCTGATTCTCAAGGTGTTCGGGAAGGGGCAGAAGGAGCGGCTGGTGCCGTTCTCGCAGGAACTACGCAAGCGGCTGTATCGCTTCGAGCGGCTCAAAGAGCAGAACGGCCTCCGCAGCCCATTCGTCTTCGTTGGCTCTCGCGCGACGCGATGGGAGAAGCGCAACAGCGCGACCTCGCTCTACTTGATGGAGCGAAAACTGGGACTGCCAGTGTTCGGTTGGCATCGTCTCCGCCACACCTTCGCCACGAACTACCTTCGCCAGGGCGGCGACATCGTGCGCTTGTCGATGGTGCTCGGCCACACCCAAATCACCACGACCCAGCGCTACCTCCATCTGCTGACGGAAGACCTGAGCGCCAGCCACCAGAAGGTGTCGATTCTGAATCGGCTGGGGTGACCGTCGGGCGGTGCGGTCGATTGAAGTGAGGCTTGACGGCGGCGCGAAACCGCTATGATGCCACCGACATGACCAATCCCCCCGACAATGCCGGCGTCCGTGTTCCGCCGCCACTGCTTTATGCGCTGGCGGTGCTTGGTGGCTACGCGCTGAATCGCTATTGGCCGCTGGCGATAGGCACGGGCGCCGTCATCAACGTGCTCGCGTTGACGTTCGGTCTGGCGGGTCTGGCACTGTCGGTCAGCAGCGTCAGCTACTTTCGGCGCTCGCGAACGTCGATTGTTCCCATCCGACCAGCAACGGCACTCGTCATCTCCGGCCCGTATCGGTTTACGCGGAACCCGATGTATGTGGCATTAGCGGCGATGACGATTGCAGCGGGCCTCCTGGTCAACAGTTGGTGGGTGATGTTGCTGTTGGTGCTCGTCCTGCCCATCGTGCAGGTGTTCGTCATCGGTCCCGAGGAGCGATATCTTGAGCGGCGGTTCGGAGCCGACTACGTCGCCTATACGCACCAAGTGCGGCGCTGGGTGTGAATCTCGGCCCTCAGTCGGTCCAGGGTGTCCAGGGGCTCTCTATCCCTTTCAGATTCTGATGCTCAATGTTGAGGGGAATAGCGGATGCCTGGACGCCTTGGACGTGAGCTGCAACCGCCGACCCTCGCAGCCCGTGATGCTAGTCGGCCCTCACCTGAAGTTCTCGCTGAGGACCAACGCGACCCGACCCTCAGGGCAGAATTGGCTCGAAATGCGAGAACATCTTCTGGAATTCCGCTAGGTTAGCCGGCGTTTCATAAGAGCACACGGCCTCAAAACGTTTCCAAAGCTCGATGACCGCGGGATTCTGATGCGCGCCAGCAATTGCTTCTTGGGACACACATTCAAAGACTTCTACGACCGTTCCGTCAGCTGTGCGCATCACAATGGATGGCCGTTCTGTGACCAGACCCTGCGAACGGAGCGGTGGCAGATGGTTACGAACGAGTTCGAGCAGAGCTTCCTCGCAGCCAGCCCGTGGTCTGTAGCATGCGACTGAAATTGAACCCATGCGCCACCCCTATGACTCTCGCGCCGGCTTCCGACCAAAACGCGCTCCGCGGTCTGTCGGGCCGACACGAATTTGCTTGTGCTGATGGACTCTCGCGATTCTCCGACGGCGAAGCGCGACAGCAGCGTCACCACGAGCTGGCAGTTCACGCAGGGGGACTTCCGTGTTCGGCCCAGCCGCATTCTACCGTGCGCCTCTGCTTCAGATTCGAGTGCTGAACTCCTCTGGGGGATAGAAGATGCCTGGACGTCTTGGACGCAACCGCTCATAGGCCGAACGCGGCTTCCGCCGAATTTGCCGGGCCGCAGAATACCCGAGGGTCGGGGCAATCAGCGGACCACTCGACGTTCAATTCGCCAGCATGTGCAGCACCACAACGCCCAGAATGCCAGCGGGTGTGACCGTCGCCCATCCGACGATGAGCGTCGCAAGCGGTGCCGGCTTCGTGGTGAGTGGTGCCTGCCCAGCGACAGGTCGAATCTCGGTGTTCGCTTGCCAGTCACGAAGCAGTGCCGCGCATCCGGCAACGAGCGCGCTGAAGGGCAGCAGCAGCAACAACAGCCCGAGCGTCCATATTCGCCTCGAATACCACGCGACAATTCGATGCGCCGCATGCGCCAGACCGTATTGCGGCGGGTCGCCTGTTCCCACAAGCACGGATGTGAGGAACAATATGGCGGGGAGAAGGAGGAGGGTTTGTAGGGTCGCGACAGTCGGCTTCTGGAAGAGCATCTCGACTTTATATCGCAAAGCCAGACGGGCCTCAACAACTCTTCCACTTCGAGCACCCGAAGATCGGAGGACTCGTTCAGCACCCTGAGCCGACCGGCAGCGGCGCCCAGCATGTCCAAGGTGTCCAGGTGTTCTCTATTCCTCTCAGATATTGGGATGACTGAAGTTGAGAGGGGAGAGGAAATGCCTGGACGTCCTGGACACGCACACCTGTACTCCGCAATAATCCGCGACGAGCCCTTTGGAGCGGCGCCTCACGCCGCAATGCGCTCGAGACGGTACTCGTGATGAAGCCCACCGAGCACCGGTCTCGCGACCACGCGGTGATCGCCAGGGATGCGATGCCCCTGTAACACCGGCGCGTTGCCGCCATCGGGAATGCCCGGCCCGAGGCTCGCATGCGGACGCCCTCTATTGTAATGTGCCACCCATTCGCGAAGGACGTTTCGGAGGTGATCCTCGCGCAACGGAATGACCCAGTCCAGACATTCGCGCCGAATCGTGCCAATCAGCCGTTCGCAAAACGCATTGGTTTGCGGGAACGCACTGGGCATCTTCAGGATGGTCAACCCCATCGCCTGTGATCGTGCGATCGACCTCTGCGGAGTAGATGCTGTCGCGGTCATGAATGAGGAATCGATGCGGTTCGTCGCCTGAAATGAGCATGCGAAACTGCTGTGCGGTCCACTCGGCGGTCGGATGTTCGGTCACGTTCCAGTGCCGGATGCGTCGAGTGCCGACCTCCATGGCGACAGAACACGTAGAACACACGAAACGTCGCCGTGATCGCGATGAGGAAATCGCTGGCCAAGACGGCACTGGCGTGATTCCGCACGAAGGTGCTCCACCGTTGCGACGGCGTGCCCGCGCTCGGCGTACGGCTGGTCGGCAGGTAGCGCCTCACCGTCCGCGGAGACACGCGAATACCGAGCTTTACCAGCAACTCGGCGGCGATCCGCTCTTCGCCCCACGTGTGATTCGCCGAGGCCATGTCCATGATCAGGCGTTGCACGTCGACCGGGACGGGCGGTCGCCCGCGCGGTCGCGACTTCAAGCGCGAACAATCGACAGCCTTTGCGGTGCCATCGAATGAGCGTCGCCGGCTGCACGATGGTGAGAATCCGACGCCAATCGATCAGGCGCGACAGAGCGACCAGCGCGATCCGCGTCGGGTCGTCCGCTCGCCGAGGCTTCACCGGGCGCTCGACGTACAACGCCAACTGCTTTTTCAGGAAGAGATTCTCAGCGGCGAGTTGGGCATGGGACCTGACCGTCGCCGAAACGAAGCGTGCGACGTCAGAGCAGAGACGCACGAGAGTGCCGGCGACGCTGCGAAAGCGAGACCAGCTCATAGTCGCGGCAATCCTATCCGATCAATGATGGCCATTCGCGCTGCGTGAGGGCCTTACTCGGTACCGGCGCGATCCGGCCGGATCCGGCCGAAATTGCGCCGGACGGCTTTTTTGCGGATCACAGGTGGTTTTGAAAACCGAATCGCCCGATCTTTAGAACGGTCCGATTTCCGCCTAAACTCCCCACGTCGCGCCAGATAGCGGCATCCAGCATCAGCGCGTCGCGTTGTGTCCTGTTCGTCGCGTTCCGACCCGTTCGTTACACTAGCGGTTACACGAGAACCAATCCTTGCGGCCGTGCAGTGGGCGTATACCTTGGAGTTGACCCGGATTTCAAACTCAGACGAGTTTTGGCGAGGGTCAGGGTCTCGCGTGTGGTTCTCCACAGAGCATCACGAAACGAGCGTGACGCCGGCACGCGGTCACTGCGGCCCGAAAGCCCAGATTCCCCGACAGAACCGGTCCCATCGACGTCTCACACTCTGCCTCGATTTCGTGGATAATTGCCCAGGCGCCGCACGCTGTACTGGAGCCACCGAAATCAACAACCGCTTCAACCATGCCAAGACTCGTCCTTTTCCGCGGCGACGCCATCGAACACGAACTGTCTTTGCGCAATCGGACCGTACGGATCGGCGACATACGCAACGACGTGATTCTCGCCGACAAGTCTGTAACCCGCTTTCACGCTGAAGTCCGCGCCGATGCCGGCACGTACTACATCGCCGACCTTAACAGCCGCAATGGAGTTTGGGTCAACGGTCAGCGCATCAAGACAAAGACAGCTCTTGCGCCAGGGGTACCGGTCACAGTTGGCGTGTTCGAACTGATTCTTGAGGACGACATTTCGCCGCTCGATCTCGGCGCTGAACAACCGACAGTAGACCGACCCGCTCGGCATGGATCCCGGGAGCAACCATCGATACTCTCCCACGGTAACCGTATCGGCCGGTACGAGCTAACGCGGCAAATCGGGCGCGGCTCCATAGGCATCATCTACGAAGCTCGCGACACCGCGATGAACCGCGACGTCGCATTGAAGGTACTCAACACGCATATTGAGGACGATGTTTATTTCCGCCACAAGCTTTTTCGCGAAGCGCAGTTTGGCGCGGCACTAACCCACACAAACATCATCACAGTCTTCGACGTCGGTGAAGTAGACGGACGCATATTTCTTGTCATGGAGCTGCTTCGCGGAAGTCCGTTAACACATCTCCTTAAGCAGCCAGAAGGTCAACGGACTGAACGCCGAGTCGATCTGATGATGCAGCTATGCGCCGGCGTAGGCGCTGCACATAAGGCCTCGATCGTGCATCGCGATATAAAACCAGGCAATATCTTCATCCGATCGGACGGCGTGCTCAAGATTCTCGACTTCGGCGTTGCTAGCGTGGCAGGTGCTACAAACGATGATCCTGACGTGGTTGTCGGCACGCCGCGTTATATGTCGCCAGAACAAGCTCGTGGCGAAACACTCGATAACAGGTCTGACATATTTTCACTAGTACGACCTAGTCAGATTCCGTGATTTATTCCGGAATGTTTTCATCAATTGCGGTGAGCGCCTTGTACCGATCGATTGAAACCGGTACGCTGGCGTGCGGTGATCGATCGCACGGCGACGACGCGCATCCAGCGTCTG
>DATFWL010000135.1:0-9998 GCA_035259385.1 Vicinamibacterales bacterium
TTCCTCGAGCGAGAACACGAACAGGCCACCGGGCCGCAGCGCGCCGCGGGCGGCCGCGGCAACCTCCTCCAGCGCCCCGAAGTACACGAGCGTGTCGGCCGACAGGATGAGATCGAATGCCCCGTGCCGCACCTGCAGAAAGTGGGTCAGTTCGTCCTTCACGAGCTGGTCGTACACCAGCTTCCGCTGCGCCTTCGTGAGCATGCCGGTCGAGAGATCGACGCCAACCAGCCGGCGCGCGTAGGGCTTCACGAGCGGTCCGCACAGCCCCGTGCCGCAGCCGGCATCGAGAACGTCGAGCGCACCGGCGGGCTCCAGACCCGAGTCCTTGATCGCGGCCGCGACGAGCGACGGCGCGCGGTAGGACAACTGCTCGAGTTTCCGTTCGAACGATTCAGCAAAGGTGTCGAAGCTGGCCTCGACGAACGCGTCCGATGCGCGCGCCGGAACGCCTCGACCCGACACGGCGGCAAGCATGTGGTTGGCGACCGGACTGTCGGGATCGTCCTTGACCCATTTCTCGAAAATCTCGATCGCCTTGTCGCGCTGGCCGAGTTCGCAATACGCGATCGCGAGCAGCCTTCGGTCTTCGGCGCGCGCCGGCTCCAGCGAGAGCACGTTGAAGTAGCAGAGGATCGCTTCGCGGTGGCGCTTCTGCGCGGTCAGCAGCACCCCGAGGTTGTGGTATGCCTCCGCGTAGGTGGGCTTCAGCTCGATCGCCTTGCGGTAGGCCGCTTCCGCCTCCGCCGGCTTGCCGGTGAACCGCCGCAGGACGCCGAGGTTGTTGTAGGCGTTCGCGTGCATCGGGTCCAACTCGGTCGCTCTGGTATACGCGACGACCGCTTCCTCGTAGCGTTCGACGGCCCGCAGGATGATGCCGAGGTTGTTGTAGCACTCGGCACGATCCGGCTCGAGGGTGAGGCTTCGCTCGATCGCGGCAATCGCCTCGTCGCTGCGACCGAGCTGGTGCAGGAGGACGCCGTAGAAGTGCACGACGTCCGGATGATCGGGCGCAACCTCCAGGACGCGACGATAGACCTGCTCGGCATCGTCGAGCTGACCACGCTGTTGGAAGGCGAGCGCCATTCTCATGGCTTCGCCGACGGTGACGTCGTGCTCGGTGGATGAAACCGGTTCCATTTCGATCCTCGTCACTCGAACCGATACGTGAAATCGCCATCCGCGGCGGCGACGTGAACGCGGTTCATCGGTTCGCCCGCCATCGTCCGGTTCAGAAACTCGCGGCTGATCGCCGGCAGCACGGTGTTCGTGAGGATGGCATCGATCATCCGTCCGCCGCTCTCGACTTCCGTGCAGCGGCTGACGATCAACTTCACCGCGTCCTCGTCGTAGTCGAACGGAATCCGGTGATGCTCTGTCACGCGCTTCGCGATTCTCCCGAGCTGCAGGCGGACGATGTTCGACAGCATCTCGTCCGACAGCGGGTAGTACGGAATCACGACCAACCGGCCGAGCAATGCGGCCGGGAACTTCTTCAAGAGCGGTTCGCGCAGACCCTTCGCGATGCCTTCGGGTGCCGGCATCAACTCCGGGTCCTTGCACATGCTGACGATGAGCTCCGTACCAACGTTGGACGTGAGCAGGATGATGGTGTTCCTGAAGTCGATGCGCCGCCCCTCGCCGTCCTCCATCCAGCCTTTGTCGAACACCTGGAAGAACAGTTCGTGCACGTCGGAATGCGCCTTCTCCACTTCGTCCAGCAGCACGACGCTGTACGGCCGCCGCCGCACTGCTTCGGTCAGCACGCCGCCCTCGCCGTATCCCACGTATCCCGGAGGCGAACCCTTCAGCGTCGAGACAGTGTGCTTCTCCTGGAATTCGCTCATGTTGATCGTGATGACGTTCTGCTCGCCGCCGTACAGCGCTTCCGCCAGCGTCAGCGCGGTCTCGGTCTTGCCGACGCCTGACGGACCGCACAGCATGAAGACACCGATCGGCTTGTTCGGGTTGTCGAGCTTCGCGCGCGACGTCTGAATGCGCTTGGCGATCATTTCAAGCGCGTGACGCTGGCCGATGACGCGCTGGTTGAGCGTCTCCGCCAGATTCAGCACGTTCTCGATCTCGTTCTTGACCATGCGTCCGACCGGCACACCGGTCCAGTCCTGCACCACCGAACCGACGGCCAGTTCGTCCACGCTGGGCAGGATGAGCGGCGACTCGCCCTGCAGCTCCGACAGCCGCTTCTGCAGATCGCGGAGCTCGTCGAGGAGAATCCGCCGCTCCTCCGCAGTCACCGTTTCGGGCACGGGCACGTTACCGACCGCGACGGCGGCACCCTTCTTCACCTGCGCGGTCTGAGCACCGTGTGCCGTCTGCGCGGCTTGCGCTGCCTGCTCGAGCTTGCTCCCCGTGCCTTCCACGGGCCCGCTGCCCTGCCGCAGCTTCGCGCGGATCGCCAGCACGCGGTCGACGAGATCGCGCTCGGCGGTCCAGCGCTCTTCGAGCGCGGCGCGGCGCGTCTCGCCCTCGGCGAGCTTCTCCTCCGCCGCCTTCCGCCGCTCGTCGACCCTGATGCCAACGGCCTCTTCGCGGCCGATGATCTCCAACTCCGTCTGCAGGGCCTCGATCGTGCGCCGGCAGTCCTCGAGCTCGGCGGGGACACCGTGCTGGCTGATGGCGACACGCGCACAGGCCGTGTCGAGCAGGCTGACCGCCTTGTCCGGCAGCTGGCGTCCCGGAATATATCGATGCGAGAGCCGAACCGCCGCTTCGAGCGCCTCGTCGAGGACCTGCACCTTGTGGTGCTGCTCGACGACGGACGCGACGCCGCGGATCATCAGGATCGCCTTCTCCTCGGTCGGCTCCTCGACCTTCACGACCTGGAAGCGCCTCGTCAGCGCCGGGTCCTTCTCGATGTGCTTCTTGTATTCGGCCCACGTGGTTGCCGCGATCGTGCGGAGCGTGCCGCGCGCCAGCGCCGGCTTCAGAAGATTCGCGGCATCGCCGGTGCCGGCGGCGCCTCCCGCGCCGATGAGCGTATGCGCCTCGTCGACGAACAGGATGATTGGTTTCGGAGAGGCCTGCACCTCGTCGATGACCTGCCGCAGCCGATTCTCGAACTCGCCCTTCATGCTCGCGCCTGCCTGCAGCAGCCCGATGTCGAGGGTGTACAGCGAGACGTTCTGCAGCGCCGGCGGCACGTCGCCCTTCGCCAGCCGCAACGCGAAGCCTTCGACGACGGCGGTCTTCCCGACGCCGGCTTCGCCGGTGAGGATCGGGTTGTTCTGGCGGCGCCGCATCAGGACGTCGATGATCTGGCGGATCTCTTCGTCGCGGCCGCTCACCGGGTCGATTTCGCCCTTCTGCGCCCGCTCGGTGAGATTGGTCGCGAAGCGCTTGAGCGCCTCCTGCTTGCCCATCTGCGCCGGCGCCATCGCGTCGCTCGCCTCGCCCGGCGCCGCCATCGAAGAGCCGTCGGTCACGCCGAGCCGATCCTCCGGCGAGCCGCTGACGATCTTCGCGAGGTCGTCGGTCAGCGTGTCGGGCTTGATCTTGTCGAACTGCTTCGAGATCGCCATCAGCGCGTTGCGCAGCGACGGCGTCTTGATCATGCCGACCACCAGATGGCCGGTACGGACCCGCGACTCGCCGTACATCAGCGTCGCGTAGACCCAGCCGCGTTCGACCGCGTTCTCGACGTGCGCCGACAGATCCGAGATCGACGTCGCACCGCGCGGCAGGCGATCGAGCGCCTCGGTTACGTCCTTCGCCAGCCGCGACGCGTCGAGCTCGAAGTACCTGACGATGCGATGGAGGTCGGTGTCCTGCGTCTGCAGAATCTGCTGGATCCAGTGGACCAGCTCCACGTACGGGTTTCCGCGCAGCTTGCAGAAGACCGTCGCGCCCTCAATCGCCTTGTAGGCGAGGCTGTTCAGCTTGCCAAAAAGTGCCGTGCGGCTGATTTCACTCATGCGGCCACTGCTCCTTCGCGATCGACCACCGCTTCCGCGTCGAGATACAGGTCGGCCGCACACACGTCCGTCTCACGGTCACCCAGCCAGCACGTGAAGCCCAGACGCTGCCCGCGTCCGAGGGCCAGCCCCGGGACCTCGCGGGCGTGCAACAACAGGTGGACGTCCCAATCGAGCTCGAAACAGAGATACGTCCGGACCCAGTCGACCAGCTTTCTGATCGTCGAGCCGCCCGGCAGGAAGCTCTCGTACTGTTCGAGCGTCAGCGGCCCGAGGTGAATCCGGAACTTGTGCTGCCGATCCCACACGCGGTCGCCGACGACGGCGCCCGATCCGAGCGGCGCCCCGTCAAAGGTCAGGAAACTCCGCGTGCCGGGATTGAGGAACATCCAGTGGCCGACGAACTCTTCGATCTCGACGGGCACGCGGAAAAACTGCTGGAGGATCTGTTTGAGCCCCTCGGCATTCCTCACCTGCCGGATGAGCGCGCGCACGTGAAAGAACTTCGCAAGATCCGGCAGCGAGTCGCGATCGCGAAACGGCCCCGGCGCCATGCCGATGAACGCGCCGACATAGGCCGCAAAGCGGTCGTCGTCCGGCCGATCACGGTTGACGTGCGGCTGCGCCTGCGCCCACGCGCGATAGAACAGCGCCAGGAAGCGGTGATGAAACAGGTCGAGGAACCGGCTGAACGTCCGATCCCCGGCATTGCGCAGGCGGTCTCGCGCGAACTCGGTGACGTGAATCGGCAGCGGCCCGTTCGGGCCGAAGAGACCGAACAAGCGCACCTGCAGCCGGGGCTTCGTCTCTCCGGGCTCATATCCGAACGACGCCAGCGGGGCAGGCGCGAACGCCAGATCCGGATCCTGGCCCAGCCGCACCGGCTCGTACATCGGACGCTGGGCCTCGCCCCAGCGCGGGGCGGTCGCGTAAAAACATTCGAGCCGCCGCAGCGTCTGATAGAAGTCGTAGTCGTACGGCACATCCGCGAGACGCGCCAGGAAGTCTACAGCGTCGGTCTCGCGCCCCACAGCGGCATCCATCGTTGAATCTCGCCCCGGCTTTCCGAGCGCAGAACGGTTTCCGTGAAAGAGTTCATCGACACGTGGGCAGCGAAATATCGCGCGAGCACGGCGCCCAGCAGGAACGCGCTCGCGCCCTCGAACGCGAGTTCGTCGACGCTGACTGTAATCTCCACGCCTCGACCGAATGCAATCGGGCCCGAACCAGGCGTCCGACGCACGATGCGGCGCACGGCCACCGCGCGCACACCGTCGACCTGCTTCCTCACGCCGATGTTCGCCGCCGGCACGTACAGGTCGAGCAGCTCGCGAAGGGCCGCAGCCCCTTGTTCCGGCGTCGCGTTCATCAGCGAGAGATAGTTGAGCGACAGGTGGTTGATCGCGCGCCATGCCACGGCACCGTCGGCCAGCGGCGCGTACGGCCGGCTCGGTCCGCTGACCACGCGAATAGTCTTGACGGGTGCCGCGACGTCGAGCGTGAAATCCGAGGCCCTCAGTCCGATCGGCATCTGCAGCACGAGGTCGCGATTCGTGCACAGCGTCTGGATCGACAGCTGCCGCAGATCGCTGCGGAACGGCGCCTCCACGGCGTCGACGAGCGAGAGGAACACCTCCGTCCCGATGTACGAAGACCGCGCGCCGCGACGCTTTTGCGACGATGACGGCAGCCGCGGCTCCCGACGAACGGTGAAGTACGCGGGATGCTCGCGGTCACGGTGGGAGACGTAGGCCGTGTACAGCGGAAGGAACGTCTGATCGCTGTCGGTGCCGCCGCCGTGTCCGACCACGTCGGTGACGTCGTAGATTTCGAAATCCATCGGCCGCGTGCGGTCGGGCAGCACATGATATTCGTGCGTGTTGTCCGACACGTGAATGCGGTCCGCGCGCTTCGGAAAGAGATTGATCGACGGCGTACAGAACAGCGAGAAATGTGTCTTGTCGACGACGCTTTCGAAGCCGGGCTGGCCGCGGTCGAACAGCAGAACGAGCTCGATCTCGTCAACGGGCGACTGTTTGACGGCGCTCGCCAGTCCGACGACGTCGACAAAACGGTAGCGCTCCGGAAACGCGAAATACTCCTGAAGGAGCCGGTATCCCTGGAACGCACGAAGCGTGACCGGCAGCAGCGCATCCCGGTCGTCGAAACCGACCGGCCGGACACAACGTCCCGGCAGGAAGGTGTGGCGACGCGGCTCACCCTTCGCGGGAAGGACGAGCACGCCAATCGTGTGGCCCGCACACAGTTCATGGAGCCGGTTGGCCGCCTCGTCGCCACCGGAGATATAGAACGACACACGATCCAGCGGCAGTTGCGCGAATTTGAGCCCTGCCCCCGTCTTGAGACGAATCCGAACCCCCGCCTTGATCGGTCGAGGGACCGTCACCGCGTTCAAGGGGAGGTCTGGCGCGAACGAAAAGTAGCTCGCGCCGACGATCTGCAGGGGCCAGAGGACCACGTCGTGCGCGATGCGAAACTCGCACGCGGTTCGATCCTCACCGCCGGCCACCGCCGTCATCGAGGTCCCGCGAGGCACCGTCTTCGAGGCCACGAGATTGGGATCGTTGGGGTCGGGCTGCAGCTGCGCCACGAGCATCGCCGGCGTCGGCGCGAGGTAGTGCGGATAGACGATGTCGAGCAGCGCCTGTGTGAACCGGGGGAACTCTGCGTGGAGCTTCAGCTGCACGCGCGCGGCGAGAAACGCGACGCCCTCGAGCAGCCGCTCCACATAGGGATCGGCGACCTCGAGGCCGCTCATGCCGAGCCGCGCGGCGATCTTGGGAAACTGGGAGGCGAATTCGCTTCCCATCTCGTGCAGGTGCTGCAGCTCGACGTTGTAGTACTCGAGCAGCCGCGGATCCATCACGCGACTCGCACCGGCAGCAGATCGGCGATCTGGACTTTTCCTGTCTCGAGGTCGATTTCAGTCCGCACCAGCAGCTCGAGCGGCACCGGCTGCGCCCAGAGCTCGCTGCGAATCTCGACGCCGATGACATTGTGGTGGTCGAGCGAACGGGGTTCGAGCAACGCCGTCACCTGCAGCGTATTCGGGAGAATCCGCGGCTCGTAGTCGATGATCGCCTGACGGATGGCGCGCTCGAGCGCCGTCACGTCCATCGACGACGCCGCGCGCCCGGCGAGCGCGGGCAATCCGAAATTGATCACCGAACGCCGGACCTCCTTGAGGCCGCTGAGATCGACGGTGCCCTCCAGACGCGTCGAGTTGAACAGCCACGCGAGATCCCGGAGCACCGCCTGGCGCAGCCGGCTCTTCGTCATCACGCGCTGCTCGCGCGGCTCCTGCTCCCGAGCGGGTTCGTCGTCGGTGAGTCGATCGAGCAGCGCCGGCTGCAGCCGCTCCTGAGGCGTGAGTTCAGGCATGCGAGGGGCTCTCGTCGGCGGCCGCCGCGCCGAGGACGATCGTCCGCAGGTCCATGATCGCGTGCTCCGCAGCGTCGGTCGCCAGCACGCGTTGTCCGAGCCCGACGAACGCGCCCGGCCCTTCTTCGCGCCAGACGGTCTTCCGGGCCAGGCGCACGTGCGCGTCGTCGCTCGATTCCGACTCCGGGTACCGCGTCGGAATCAGCCCGACTGCCTCGCCGCCGTTGTCGAACTGGAAATGCGCCGGCGTCCAGACGACGTCGCGCAGGTCGGCTGGGGCCTCGAGATCGATCCGCGACAAGCGGTCGAACGGCAGCCAGTAATAGCGGCCGTTGATCACCGCCTCGCACACCGGGCCGAGACGCATATCGGCGTCGGCAATCCATTCGAACGGCTGACCGTCGATCGATCCGGCGGTCGGCGGGGCTGCCTCGAAGGCGCGCTCGCGGAGCGACTGTGTCTCCCCGCTGCGATCGGTGTCGCGGACCAGCAGCGATTCGATGAGCAGCGCGATCCACTCTGGCGGCTCCCCGAACACCATCGGCGACCGTTTTCCGCCAAAAACTTCGGCCCGCAGCTTCTCGCACTGGAGCGCCTCGCGGTACATCTGGGCCATCGCCAGCGTACTGGCGTCGAGCTCGGCCGCGACGTTCAGCTGTGTGAGCGCCCGCTCCCACTGGCCGACGATGCACAAGAGTTGGAACAGGAAGACTCTGGCCTTGGCGTCAGACGGACTCTGTCGGACGTGTTCCTGCAGCGTTTTGAGCGCGGCGTCCGGATTGCCCGTGCGGACGGCCTGTTCGGCGAGTGCTAAAGACGACACGGTCATGACACCTCGCACACACCCGGCGGATCACTTCGCGAGCCCGTGGGCCGTGATGGTGTATTCCACGACTCCGCCACCCTTTGCGCCGGTCGCAGATTGCGGCGTGTACTTGAAGGTGGCGGTTTCGAATGCAAAGCTCACCCTCTCGAGGACTTCTTCCTTCTCGGTCTGCGTGCTGAACGACGTCACGCGGAGATTCTTGAACTCGACTTCATAATACGCAAGTGGATCGGCGCCACCAGCCTTGCGCACGAGCAAGTGACCCGTCTTCATGACGGTGTTCTGAGAGAGGTACTGTATGAGCACGGGCGTGCTTCGATCCGCTCGCTTGACGACCTTGAAATCTTCGATTCTCGTCTTCGCGAACGGTTGGCCCGTGCTCACACTGGTTGGTGACGACATGTCCCATGACCACGACACCAGGTCGATGAAATCCTTGTGCTTGACGTCACTGGACTCGCCAGTCACGCCGGCCAGCTGCAGGAGCATGTCGCCGGTAGCCACAGTTCACCCTCGAATGGTTGCCGGTTCGGATCAGATCTTCACGTTCTGCTTGAGATCCCAGCCACCCTTGACCCCGGCGCCCAGAGTGCCGTCAGCTTTCTGCGCCTTGTACTCGAACTCAATCTTGGCGAAGTTCAGCGAGAACTGGTCCACCGGAAGGCTGCTCGATCCCTCTGAGCCGCCACTCTGATAGGAGCTCACCAGATTGTCGCTGAGTTTGATGGTGTAGTACTCCTGCTGATCCTTGCCGGCTTTTCGCACGGTCAGCACCGCCTGTTTGATGTGCTGTCCGGTGGCGCACGCGATCATCAGGTTGGGAGACGCGACATTGACCTTGGTGGTGAAGTGAATGTCCTGGAAGCTCACCTTGCCGGCGCCGCCGCCACCACCCGCCGCAAACGTGCCGCTCTGGGTCGCTCCCCAAGAGAAGCTTTCGATTTCGATTTCGTCAGGGTGCTTTTTGTCAGTGGATTCACCCTTGATGCCGTCAATCTTCAGCAAATAGTCGAGAGCCACGCGCTTTCCTCCTTGCGCTCGCCGGCGCCGTTCTCACACTGTCTCACTGCACGATGGTCCTGGTCGCCACCCGCTTAGCCTGCTTTCGCGGACGGCAACTTGGACACCAGTCGCAACGACACCGTCAGTCCTTCGAGCTGATAGTGGGGCCGCAGGTAGAAACGTGACGTGTAGTACCCGGGATTCCCCTCGACCTCCTCCACCTGGACTTCGGCGGCGGCCAGCGGCCGCTGCGCTTTGGTGGATTCGGAGGAATTCGCTGGATCGCCATCGACATAGTTCATGATCCAGTTGTTCAACCAGCGCTGCATGTCGTCCCGTTCCTTGAACGATCCGATCTTGTCGCGAACGATGCACTTCAGATAGTGCGCGAAGCGACAGCAGGCGAAGAGATACGGCAGCCGTGCCGCGAGGTTGGCGTTGGCGGTCGCATCCGGATCGTCGTATTCCGTCGGCTTCTGCAGCGACTGCGCGCCGATGAAGGCGGCGAAATCCGAGTTCTTGCGGTGCACCAGAGGCATGAACCCGTTCTTCGCCAGCTCCGCTTCGCGCCGGTCGCTGATTGCGATTTCCGTCGGACACTTCATATCAACGCCGCCGTCATCGGTAGGGAACGTGTGGGTCGGCAGGCCCTCGACCGCACCACCCGACTCGATGCCGCGGATGCGCGAGCACCAGCCGTACAACTTGAACGAGCGGTTGATGTTGGTCGCCATCGCGTAGGCGGCGTTGGCCCAGGTGTAGCGGCTGTGATCGGCGGCGCCGGTGTC
This sequence comes from Vicinamibacterales bacterium, assembly GCA_035259385.1. Lineage (GTDB taxonomy): Bacteria > Acidobacteriota > Vicinamibacteria > Vicinamibacterales > CAVVIG01 > QHWK01. The sequence goes on from DATFWL010000135.1 coordinate 9,951, forward strand.
CTCTTCGAAGTCGAACTCCTCGACCGGGTTGGTCTTCGCGCCGTACGG
>DATFWL010000136.1:0-21333 GCA_035259385.1 Vicinamibacterales bacterium
CGGCGTCGCCGCGACTTCGCCGACGCGGACCGCATTCGCCAGGACCTGGCGGCACGGGGTGTGCTTCTGGAAGATGGTCCAGGCGGCACGCGGTGGAAGCGGAAGTAAGCGACCGCCGAAACGCCGTCAGCTGCCGGAACACGATTCACATCTCGATTGTTCGCGCGCGGACTGCGTATCCGCGACAATAGAGATCCGCCCCCAGAGGAACGAGTGCAGAAGTGGGAAGTGTGAAGTCGGAAGCCAAAAGTCAGCCCGAGATCAGAACTGCGCTGCCCGGTCCGAAGGCGAAAGCGCTGATCGAACGCGACCAGTCTGTGGTCTCGCCCTCGTATACGCGCGGGTATCCGCTGGTCATCGAGCGCGGCTCCGGGGTGATGGTCGAGGACGTCGACGGCAACGTGTTCCTCGACTGCGCGGCCGGGATTGCGGTGAATTCCACCGGGCACTCGCACCCCGCCGTCGTGCGTGCGATCACGGAACAGGCACAGAAGTTCCTGCACATGTCGGGAACCGACTTCTACTACGAGCCGCAGGTGCGTCTCGCGGAAGAGCTCGCCGCGGTTGCGCCGATGTCGGGCGGCGTGCGGTCGTTTTTCGCAAACTCCGGGACCGAAGCGATCGAGGCGTGCATCAAGCTGTCGCGCTACAGCACCGGCCGGCAGAACATCATCGCCTTTCTCGGCGGCTTTCACGGCCGCAGCATGGGATCGCTCGCCCTCACGGCCAGCAAGGCGATTCAGCGGCGCGGATTCGGTCCGCTGCTGCCGGGCGTGTACCACGCCCCGTACCCCGACCCGTACCGCTGTCCGCTCGGATCGACGCCCGACACCTGCGCGGACGCGTGCATCGACTACATCGAGCACCAGTTGTTCACGCACCTGGTCGCGCCCGACGAAGTCGCCGCGATCGTCGTCGAGCCGATTCAGGGCGAAGGCGGCTATGTCGTGCCGCCGGACGGATTTCTGCAGCGCCTTCGCGCGCTGGCGACGCGGCACGGGATCCTGCTCGTCGCGGACGAAGTGCAGTCGGGCATGGGTCGGTCGGGAAGGATGTTCGCGGTCGAGTTCAGCGGCGTCGAGCCCGACCTGATCGCGGTCGCCAAGGGAATCGCGTCGGGCCTGCCGCTCGGCGTCGCCGTGGCGCGCGCGGGCCTCATGGCGTGGCCTCCGGGCTCGCACGCGAGCACGTTCGGGGGCAACCCGGTGTCGTGCGCCGCGGCGCTGGCGACGATCCGATTGCTGCGCGACGGCCTCGTGAGCAACGCCGCCGAGGTCGGCGCCTACCTGATGGCCGGCCTGAAGGCGCTCGCCGCCACGCATCCGATCGTCGGCGACGTGCGCGGCCGAGGCCTGATGATCGGCGTGGAGCTCGTGCGCGATCGCGAAACCAGGGAGCGGGCCGTCGAAGAACGCGACGCGGTAGTGTCAGGCTGCTTCGCGCGCGGTCTGCTGCTGCTGGGAGCGGGCAAGAACGCGGTTCGCTTCTCGCCGCCGCTCATCCTCACGCGGGAGCAGGCCGACACGGCGATCGAGATCTTCGATCAGGTGCTCACCGAGGTCGAGCGATCGCGGCGGTAGCGCCAATCCGCGCAGCGCTCGCGCATCCGCAGAACAAAGTCGCCGTGCGATGGGCGGCGGCGGTGCGTACGGCGGGCTTCGAGGCCGCCGCCGTGGCTCGCCGATTGCTTGCACGTGTGACATCGTGTCGCACGCTCGCCAGGCTCTCGGAAAACACGGCGAAGATCTCGCGTGTCGGGAGCTCGAACGCCGCGGCTACGCAATTGTTGCCAGGCGCTACCGCCGTCGCGGTGGCGAAATCGACATCATCGCGCGCGATGGGGAGACGGTCGTGTTCGTCGAGGTGAAGGCGCGGGACGATCTCGCGTACGGTGCGGGCGCCGACGCGATCACCGCCCTGAAGCGGCGGCGCCTCTCGCAGGTCGCCCGCGACTATCTCGCGCGCCATCACCGCGCCGACTGTCCCTGCCGCTTCGACGTCGTGTCGATTCACTTCGACGCCGGCCGTGCGGTCGTCGAGCTGTTTCAGAACGCGTTCGATGCCTGAACTCCGTCGCGATCCCGTCACCGGCCGCTGGGTGATCATCTCCACCGATCGCCAGAAGCGCCCCAACGACTTCCGCATCGAGCACGTGTCGACGATCGGTCGCGAGCAGTGCCCGTTCTGCCCGGGACGCGAGGCGATGACGCCGCCCGAGGTGCTGTCGTACCGGCAGAACGGCGGCGCGCCGAATACGCCGGGCTGGGACGTCCGCGTGGTGCCGAACAAGTTTCCGGCGCTGCAGGTCGAGGGCACGCTCGATCGCCAGGGCGACGGCATGTTCGATCGCATGAACGGCATCGGCGCGCACGAAGTGATCATCGAGACGCCGGACCACGATCGGCCGATCGCGGCGATGTCGGAGCCGGAGATCGAGCGGGTGCTGTGGGCGTATCGCGAGCGGATCCTCGATCTGAAGCGCGACATCCGGTTGAAGCACATCCTCGTCTTCAAGAACCACGGCGGCGCGGCCGGCGCGACGCTCGATCACCCGCACTCGCAGCTGATCGCGCTGCCGGTGGTGCCCGAGTACGTGCGGGAGGAGCTCGACGGCGCACGGGCGCACTTCGAGCGGACGGAGCGCTGCGTCTTCTGCGACATCGTCGTGCAGGAACTGCGCGACGGGCGCCGCGTCGTGCAGGAGAACGCCGACATCGTCGCGATCGCGCCGTACGCGCCGCGGTTCGCGTTCGAGACGTGGCTGGTGCCGAAGGCGCACGGCGCGCGGTTCGAGCAGACGCCGCGGCACGTGAGCGAGAGCCTGGCGCGGCTGTTGAAGGCGGTGGTGCAGCGGCTCGACCGCGCGCTCGAGTCGCCGCCGTGGAATCTGGTGCTGCACACGGCGCCGGCGTCGGAGGAGGCGGAGTCGTATCACTGGCACGTCGAGATCATGCCGCGGCTGACGCGAGTCGCCGGATTCGAGTGGGGGACGGGGTTCTACATCAATCCGACGGCGCCCGAAGAGGCCGCCAAGGTCTTGCGCTCGGTGCGGTTGTGATGGTACCGTTGCAAGTTCGAGCGGGAATAACTCAGTGGTAGAGTGCGACCTTGCCAAGGTCGAAGTCGCGGGTTCGAATCCCGTTTCCCGCTCCAACCTTCGCTCGCCAGACTCGCGAGCGAGCTACGACTGGCGAGATCCTTCGCGCGAAGGTTGGCCACCGTAGCCCGTAGGGCGAAGGTGGGCCCGCACTGCAGGCGGGGCGCCGTCGCCAAGAGGTAAGGCAGAGGTCTGCAAAACCTCCACCCCCGGTTCAAATCCGGGCGGCGCCTCCAAAAACTTTGCGTGCCCCCGCAACCAAGACACCTGCAGGAGAGGTCGCTGAAATCCGGCGACCTCTTCGTTGTACGACGCCGGAAACCTGGCGAACGCGTCGTCGCCGCGGCGGCGATCGGCAGGAATTCCAAGGGAAGAGCGTGGCGCGAATCGCGACACGGTTCTGATGTTCGTCGCCTCGGAACCACACTCCATCCGCTTTCCCCGGTAAATCCCGTCCGTCGTGGCTCGCCCTGCGTCGTGACGCCCGCTCCCATGGTCACGAGGTCAGCGTGAACGTTTCGTGCCCTCTTCGTTCAACGTGGAAACTCGAATCACCGATGGAGCGCGGCAGCACTCCACTTTTTCGCCGGATGCGGTCTCGTGGTTGGTTGGATTCCAAGCGTTCGATCTGGCGAACGAGGGCGGCCGATTGACGGAAGAGGCCTTACTGGCCGACGGCCACTAGGGCCCCTTCCGACAGGACGACGGCCCCTTCCGACAGAAGGTGAAAACGCTACTTCGAGGCTATGGTGGGGTTCACCCAGCCGTTCTTCATCACGCCATGCGACGGACGAAAACTGAGATAGTCCACATGATCGGGAATGTCGAACCAGCCATGAATGACGCCCGGCGGAACGATAAGCACATCACCGACCTTCAACTCGACTTTGCGTGAGCCAACTGCCACGCCGCCGCCACACCCCGGGCCGTTCGGTCCGCCGTCAGGATTGTTCGTGCTGCGCCGGCCGTTGACAACCTTGCCGTCGATGAACGCCGTGCCGCCGCCGGAAACGATGTAATAGCCTTCGGTCTGATTGTCGTGCGTGATGGCGCCCTGAAGTGCGTCCGCCGGCGGATTGGCCAGTTGTTCTCCGCAGGGGGTCGTTTGAGCCGCAGCCTGAGCATTGCCTCCCCGGGCGGCCTGGGCATTGCCACCACCGGCGCCAGCCCGGGCGTCGCCGCTACCGCGGGCAGCCTGAGCCTCCCCGACCGTCAGCACGTGCTGCTTCGAGCGATGCACGATGCCCAACTCCATGCTCCAGCCATCGCCGATATCGACGACCCTGGCATTCTCGTCACGGGTCGTCTGGTTTTGTTCTGTGGCGCTGATCTTGTCGATCTCCGCCTTGGTGATGACGGTAGCAGTCGTCGGGTTTCCCGGTCTGGGCTGCGCGTAAACCGCCAGAGGAATCAGAATCGCCGCCGCAAGCAAGACCTTCAGTGCAGTGTTCTTCATCATGTTCCTCCTCAACCTGTTGGTCGCCCAATCGGCGCGTCGCATTGTCAGTGTCCCGACGGGCAATGAACCGCACTTCGATTCGAGTCTCCGAAAACCCCCACCCCCGGTTCAAATCCGGGCCGCGCCTTCACCATTCCGTAAGAAATTCTCCAGCCTTGTTCGTTCATGGAGCGATCTTGGTCTCGTCGGTGAACTGGGACACCTGTGAGCGTCGCCTGTCGTCATCGACCGGGCGCAGCGGTCGACGCGGCAATCCTCCAGATCCGGTTGCCGCTATCGTCGGAGACGAGGAGCGCGCCGCCGGGAGCGACGGTCACGCCGACCGACGTCCGTCTGGATTATGGATCGTGTCGCGCGGCACGCGAGCGCACGGCTCCACGGATGTGTCGAGCAGCGCCTTCAACAGGCTGGCCGACTCAATGGGATCGCGCCGGCGCACGAAGACGCACTGCTGCGTGCCGCCCTTCAGCACGTAGATGTCACGCCGCGGACATTGCACCTGACGGCAGCATGAAAAGCCCCGCGGGATCGCACCCGCGGGGCGTGATTTTCGGCGAGGTTCGCCGCCGGCGTCAGAACAGGAACTTCACGCCGAACCGCGCCTGCAGCGGACTCTGATAGTCGCTCGCCAACAGGAAGCGCGGATCCAGGCGAAGCGATCCGTTCGGGAACGCCGCGGCGTCGATGAGCGACTGCACGTTCACCTGCCCCGCGTAGAACGCCGTCTCGTTGATGTTGAGCGCCGAGCCGGTCCGCCGCATGTTGTTGAACTTGTTGGTCACTGCGCGCTGATCGAACAGGTTCAGGACGTTGGCGTTGATCTGGAGCCGCTTCCCGGTCGGCAGCCGGAAATCGTGCTGGACGTACAGGTCGGTCTGCGAGAGCACCGGCGTGCGGCCGTCGCTGTTGCGCCCGAGGTAGTACAGCGGGTAGTTGTGGTTGGCCTCCACTTGAATCGCGCGGCTGATCGGGATGCCGCTCGCGACGTATTCACTGAGACCGACGCTCGTGCCGATCGGCAGCTGGTAAATGAACTGCCCTTTCGCCTGATGCGGGCGACCCGTCGGCAGCACGCCATACAGCGGCTGTCCGTGTCCGTCGAACGACTCGATCGGATAGTCGAAACTTCGGCCGATGTTCGGATCGACGCGGCCCATCGTACTGCCGGTGGCCTCGTCGGATTCAGCGAGTCCCGGATAGTTGCCGGAGAGGCGGCTCACGAGATAGCTCCCGTGGAACGACCAGCGGCTGGAGAGACGCTTGTCGAACGCGAACTCGACGCCGTTGTAGTCGCGCCTCGGTTTCGGCAGCGTGTACTGCCCCGACGCGCCGGCGTAGGCGCTGCTGTTGTTCACGACGTTGAACGTCTGCGGGAGGCCTTCTCCAGGATTGGCGATGACGTACAGCTCGTCGTCGGTCTCCGGAATGATCGCGCCGGTGTCCTCGATGCCGCGATCGAGCTGCTTGTGGATGTAGCGAACGGTCACCGCCATGTTCGCCGCGAGCTGGTGCTCGAGGCCGAACGCCGCTTCCTGCTCGCGCATCGGCTTGAGATCCGCCGAGACGTCGCCTTGATTCAGCGACGGCAGCCGCTCATTGATCTTCGTGATGAACGTGCCCGAGCACGCCGGCGGACAGTTGCTGTTCGAGTTCAGCGACTCGAAGTTCGGGTTGTCGAGCGTGAAATACCACTCGATCCATTTCGCGCCGCCGAACGACTGCTGGCCGAGATCCAGCTTGAAGATGTCGTAGAACATCCCCCAGGAGCCGAACGCCTTCCAGGAGCCGTCGCCCTTGATGTCGTAAGCAAATCCGGCGCGCGGCGCGAGCTTGTCCTTGAAGCCGAACTGGATGGGGTAGGTGCCGAGCTGGTTGACGTCGCCGGTGTCGTACGCCGGCACCTTCTCGGTCTCGGTGCGCACGCCGAGATTCAACGTGAGCCGATCGGTGAGCGCCCACGCATCCTGGATGAAAAACCCGTAGACGTTCGACTTCACGTCGCCCTGCGTGATGAAGCCCTGCCGCGGCGCCGCGGCGTTGCTCGTCACCTGGTAATAGCCGAACGGCCCGGTCACTGTTTTGCCGCTCGGATCGGTCGTCGCGTTGCCCCAGTTGAGCGTGACCACCTGCTCCAGATTGCCGCTGTTGATGTTCTCGCTGCGGAGATCGATCTGCACGCCGCCCTTGATCTGATGCGCGCCGGCGGCGCGGCCGTACCACGTCAGGTCGCCCTGCACGTACTTGCGCTGCACGAGGTCGAACAGAATCGCGTTGTTCGACAGGATGCTGTTGAAGTTCGACCCGTGCTGCAGCGACGGCGGCACGCCCGCCATGCCGATGTTGGAGCTGTTGAAGACGAAACGCGTCTGATCGGGGACGTTGTAGTCGTGCGAGTTCGTTCTGAAGTAGCCGGCGCGCAGGCCGAAGAGCAGCGCCGGAGTGATCACGTAGTCCGCGTTGCCCGACAGCGACCAGTTCGGCTGCTTGTTGCCCTTCGCGTAGTTCGTGCTCGGATTGTCGGTGCCGTTCTGTGACGGCAACTGCCCATCCTCCTGGTACCAACTGTTGTTGAACGCGACGCGCGTCCGCAGCGTGTCGCTGACCTGCATCGTTTCGTTCGCCGTCAGGAATTGATATTCGCGCTTCCTGGTCTGCGCGATCGTCGCAGCCGCCGCGTTGCCGCTGCTCGCCGGCGTGACGGTGCGCGTGATCTGCCGGAATGCCGGCTGGTAGGCGCCGAAGAACCACGCCTTGTTCTTCGACACCGGACCGCCAAGCGACCCGCCCGGCTCGACGCGGTTGTCCTTGTCTTCCGGGTAGGTGATGTACTCCGACGCGTTCGAGTTGGTCAGTTGCAGACGCAGCGACGGATTGAACGCGCCGGCGACGCGGTCGCCCTGCCAGTAGGTGAGTGCGGAACCGTGGAACTGGTTGGTACCGCTCTTGGTGATGACGTTGATCACCGCGCCGGTCGATCCGCCGTACTCCGCCGAGTAGCCGCTCGACTTCACCTGCACTTCTTCGACGAAGTCGGCGAGCACGTCTTTGCCCGACTGCCCCTTGATGACATCGGTCGTCTCCATGCCGTCGACGACGTAGCGGTTCTCGGCCGAGCTCGCGCCGTCGATCGACACGCCGTTGCCCGATTTGTTTTCGAGGTTGGCGCCCGGCGCCTGCGTGATCAGCGACGTGAAATCGCGATTGTGGGGCAGCAGCTCCACCTGCTCCGCGCGAATGTTCGTGGCGCGCGTGCTCTGCTTGACGTCGATCACCGGCGAGAACGCCGTCACCTCCACGCTCTCGGCAACGCCCGCGACGGGCAGCGAGAAGTCCAGCGTCTTGATCTGACCGAGCGCGACGAGCACGTCGGGAATCGTCATCGGCCTGAAGCCGCCGAGCGATGCGGTGACGGCGTAGGTGCCGGTCTGCACCGATGGGAATCGGAACCTGCCCGAGGCGTCGGTGAACGTCGCCAGCGTCGCGCCGGTCGCCGGGTTGTTCGCTTCGACCGTCGCGCCGGGCAGCACGGCGCCGCTCGAATCCTTCACGATCCCGTCAATGCTTCCTCGTTGTTCCTGGGCCACGGCGGCGGATGCCGTCAGCACGATGGCCAGCAGCAACACCAGTCGCTGGAACCGCATGCCCACCCTCCTGGAAGTCTTGCAAATCGAGGCCGATAATAGCCCCATTGCGTAATCGGACGGTGTCCGAAATCGAAACCGTCGAGATGCGTAGGAGAATACGGATCCTTGGATCAATGAAGGCCGCCGCCAACGATGTGGCTCAAGGCCTCGCTACTGACATCGGGTTCTTGAACGATCCGAGGGGCGCCGTTCGGCTGGAGACAACCTTAGTGGCCCGTGACCCAGACGGCCACGTTCACATCAGCCTATCGTGGCCGTCGAACACACTGTAGTAGTGCACGGTTGAAGGCCTGATCTCAGAATCTTCACGCCTCCGCAGCCACGAGCCGAGCGACGGGATCTGCGGGGGCGGGTTGACGCGGTAGACACTCGAGAACATCGGGTTGCTCGACCGGCAGGTCGACGATCTGTGCGCCCGGCAGAATTCGCAGGAGATTGGCCGGATGTACTCGAAGTCCGGATCCCAGTTGTCATCGATCCACAGAAAGCCGCCCTTCAGCAGGTAGTCGTGCATGCGGGCGCTCTCTCCAAGTGTGAAGTCGTAGTTGGCCGCATTCTGCATGCGCAGGTACGGACACCGGAAGAGATCGTGATCCACGCCGGTGACGTTCGCAAAGCCGGGGTAGCCATTGTTCCACTCGCTGATCGTCGTTGTTGGTCAGCTGGCCTGACGCACCATGAAGTTGTAGTCCTGAAGGGTGCAGAAATTCGGATCCGGCCACCCGGACTGAGCAGCCAACGAATCGAACGCGGTCAAGTCCTAATTCACCTGTAAAAGCGTGAAGGCGTTGGTATCCTTCTGTCTCACGACACTCGTGACCGCTGCAACACGAAGTCGCAACGTTGCTCGACCGACACACGTGGCAATTCGATCAACTCGAAGCCGAGTGCGCCATACCAGTCGCTCGCGCAGCGATGCACGTGGACGGATTCGGCGAATCGCTGGTCGCGTTCGCTGTCGGTCGTGTAGATCGCTTCCCACGGCGGCGCCACGAAGACTTGGCGGAAGTACGGAAAATCCAAAACGGACTGTTCGGCTTCCGCCATCGACAGAAGGCCCAGATCATTCAGCATGCACAGCGCATCCGGAATCGCCCGATCGAAGAACACCAGGTCGGCCTCCGTGGGAGCTTGTCGATACCGCTCGATGTCCATGCGCAGGATCGCCGTCGCGAACTCCGCCGGATCGGGTCGAGCACTCAAGCCACGGCGCAAGCGATCCTGGATGATGGCTCGAGCGCTGTCGTGCACACACGCGAAGCCCTGCCCTGCAAGCGCGGTAAGGAGCGTGGTCTTCCCCGTACCAGGGCCGCCCGTGACGATCACCCGTCGATTGCTCACGACTTTCTTCATCACGCCGCGGCTTCCTCCTTCGCCGCGACCGCCGTGCGGAGCTGCTGCAACTGCTTTACGTCCCGGACAGTCATCTGTATCCCTCGCCAGTGCCTCGACGCCGTGATCAGGCTCGCGTACAGCAAGGGCAAGCACGAGCGCTCAGTGGGAAACCGCGGGATCACTTTCGGGCGCCGGCGGCTTTCGCCGTTCAGACGCTCGAGACGATTCGTGGTGCGGATCCGTTGATGGTGCGGCTCGGGAAAGCGCAAATAGGTGACGCACTCCTCAAGGTCACACTCAAGGCACTCCATCGCGGCCGGATACCGGTCCTTGACCTTCGCGATGAGGTCGCGCCCCCGCTTCACCGCGGCCGCGTAGGTCGGCGCGAGGAAGACCTGCCGCACCAGGCCCTTCATCTTCGCCTGCATCAGCCGGGGCAGCTTCGCGAGAATGTTGCGCATCTTGTGGACTTGGCACCGTTGCCGATACGCGCGGGGCCACACGCGCTTGACCGCCTTCACCAGCCCTGGCGCGCGTCCATCACGACCAATAGCGGATCCCGCAGCCCCCCGCGCCACGAGATCCTGTAGGAATGTGAGCCAGGCATCGTACGATTCGCGCGGCCCGAGATCCAGATGCAGCAGCACGGGCCGGCCGTCTTCCAGCAGCGCATAGGCTGACAACACGCCTTCCTTCTCGTCCGTCCCGCGGCGCGCCGCGTGGTATTGGCCATCCAGAAACAGGTACACGACGGGCAGATCGCTGAGATCCCGCCGGCGCCAGGTCTCGAACTCCTGGTTCAACTGCTGCGTCACCCGACTGACCGTGCTCTTGCTCAAGCGGCTCGCGCCAAACGTGTCGTGATAAAGCGCGCTGACGTCCTGCGTCGAAAGCCCGCGCACGTACATGCCCCGAACCAGTCTCTCGAGATCGGCCGTCCGAGTCCGCAGGCGATCGACGACAGTTGGCCGAAACGCCTCGTCGGTCCCGCGCAGCTGCGGCACCGCGAGCTCGAGCGCGCCGGCCTCCGTCTGCACGTGCTTCGGTTCGTCGCGGTTCCGCCAGCCCACTCGCTGCCGATCGCCGCGGCGATAATGGCCACGCCCGAGAAACGCCGTGGCCTCAGCCTCGATGGCGACCTGCAGCAGGTACCGGGCAAGGCGACCGACAAACCCCACCATCGGCGGCTCCGCCGTCGCCATCGGCGACTCGCCAGTGCCCAGCAACCCTTCGATTTCTTCCTTCAATCAGACGCTCGGTGGTACTCTCTTCATGGCGTTGATCTCCTCTCCGCTCCGCTACCAACGGAGCTCTCGTTTGACTCACGAGGAGGATACCAACGCCTCTTTGCTTTTACAGGGAGTTTAGGACGTCACCAACGAACGAGCTTGTGCGTAGAATTGGGCCGTCACTCGGCTACGTAGGAGGCTTCGTGCTCGTGCTGTTCTGGTACGTGTTGCTGCGTTGGCTTCTCGAATTCGCGACGCTGCACGCGCGGTCGGATGAGTTCAAGGACCTCGAAATCATTGTCCTACGGCACGAACTCGCCATTCTTCGGCGGACCACGCGCCGGCCGCGGACCACCGCCGTCGACCGCATGTTCCTGGCCGCGGCGAGCCGGTTGCTTCCACGCGCGCATTGGCGATCCTTCATCGTCACGCCGACGACACTGATCCGCTGGCATCGCCGCCTGGTCGCGAAACGGTGGACCCACGCGCGTCCGGTCGGTCGGCCGCCGATGCGGCGTGAGACGCGAGAACTGGTGCTGCGGTTCGCGCGCGAGAACCCGCGCTGGGGCTATCCACGGATTGTCGGCGAACTGAAAGGGCTTGGCATCGCGGTCTCGGCGACGACGGTGCGCACGTGGCTCCGGGCCGCTGGTCTCGGACCGGCAGGCGAGCGCGGAGAGATGACATGGCGCGAGTTCATCCGGGCGCACCGCCAGAGCCTGTTGGCTGTTGACTTCTTCACGGTCGAGACCATCTGGCTGCAGCGACTCTACGTCCTCTTCTTCATCGAGTTGGGTAGCCGCCGCGTGCACATCGCCGGGTGCACGCCGAATCCGACCGCGCCATGGGTCATCCAGCAGGCAAGACACCTGTCGTGGACGTTAGCGGAGCGCGCAGAGCCGATTCGGTTTCTGATCCGTGATCGAGATCAGAAGTTCACCGGCAGATTTGACGAGGTGTTTCGAGCCGAGGGGGTTGAGATCGTCCGAACGCCGTTTCGCGCGCCCCAAGCCAACGGCGTTGCCGAGCGGTTCGTGCGCACGGCCCGTTCAGAATGTTTCGACCGCCTGCTGATTCTGAACCAGCAACACCTTGGGCGGATCGTTGCGGCGTTCAGCGATCACTACAACGGTCACCGGCCCCATCGCGCGCTGTCGCTGACGCCACCGGAGCCACGACGGCCGGTTGCCACGGCGTCGCCACGCCATGATGTCCGCATTCTGCGCCGTGATCGTCTCGGCGGTGTCGTTCACGAGTACGAGCTTGTGGCGGCGTAACAGGATTTCTGCACCCTTCAGGCAGCAGCGCGACCGTGAGCTTGCCGTTCTTCTCACGGAACACGAGTTCGAGGCGACAGATGTGGCAACGATAGACCTTGTTCAGGCGGGGTCGGTCTTCGACGTCGCTGTGGCGGATCTGGGTGCCACATGCCGGACACTTCCAAGGCATCTTTGAGTGGTATCAGGCTGTTGCCGACGATCGTAAGCCAACGCGGCCGAAAGCGTTCTGAAAAAAGCGCAGCGAATCTTCTATCTCAAAGCGATGCGTTCGCACGGTCCGTGTTGTCGCGATTGCGCTGAAAGGAGACGCCGGACCAACGAGTCGCTCGACCGGGCCCAGGTGAAGTCGTGGTTCGCGCCGGGTGCGTGTGGGCTTGATAGCGATGGCCTAAGCAATGATCGCCGCCACTCGTTTTTGTCGGAATCGTGCTGCATCGTTCCTCGCACACTTCGATTCGATTACCACACGTTCCAGTTGCTCGCGCACGCGTGAAGTCCGAGCTTGCGGGCGACGGCGAGTGATGGCCCGTTGTTCCACGACGTACTGTAAAGAGCGAGTCGTCCCGATGCACGAATTGCGAGCGCCCACGCGGCGGTAACCCGCGCTCCTAGTCCACCGCCCCTGTAGGACTCGACCGTTTCAAGGCCAGCTTCAGCGACCCTCGCGGATCGTCTCGCGCAAAAACACACGCTCACGGCATCGTTGCCATCGACGATGCCCAGAATTGGTGCCCGTTCCGGGAGCTCATCTGCTGTCCAGCCTCTGAGGTACCGCGTGAGCTGTTCGATCCGATCGATGACGACGATATTGCGAGGGGACGGGAGAGCCGGCGGGAACGTGAATGCCGGTCCGGCATCGAGTCTTCCCGCTAGCAGCGACACATATTCCAGCGCATGGAGCGGGTCACGGCGGAAGTCCTCAGTTGGCGGTTCTTCGCGCGCCAGCATCGCAAGGCGCTCGGCAAGGTCTTTCGCCACATCTGCGTGAACAGCCCAAACGCACGAATCTTCATCCCGAATAATCGAAAATCGCGGTCCTGGACTCGGATTCGGTTCGCGGGTGGATACGATACGTCCTGCCTCATTGAGGACGAATAGAGTTTCGAGTTGAACTGCTGGAGTGAACGCGACCAAGACCCTTCCGTGACGCCGAGATAGTAGCACGAGCGCTCGCCGCGCACCTTCCTCGATCTCCGGAAACTGGAACGGATTCTCACGGAGTCTTGCGAAAACGGTATTGACTTGCGCCTCAAAGCGGAATCCGAGGCCAGCGTGTCCGGTGCGTCCCCTCCCGGTCGTGTTCGTCGGCGTAGATTAGAAGCGCTCCGATAACCGCGTGCCGGGAGTGCGCCCTGACCTTGTCGAGACCGATACCGTTCTTCGCCGCCGCGTCCAATGCCGCTGTGCGTGCCGCAGCGTGTGACACCAAACATGCAGGCCAATACGCTGGCCGAGATCGCAGATGATGCGCAGGACGCTCCGGGTCTCCAGGAGCGTGTTCTCCAAACCCGGGCGGCGGTGATGTGCCCGCCGGAGAAGCAAACATCTTCGATCTGTCGACTTTGAACCACGTCCCCCCATTGCCTGCCGAGTGACCTGTCCTGAGCGCGGAGAACATTTGGAGCACGAGGCTCCTCATGTTGACATCCTGCGCGTGTGGTTCCGATCGACGTCAAATGAGAAGCTGCATTGCCCGTGGTAAGAGGCGATATGGCACCCGTCCGCCAGTAGTCCTGCGACTTGGCCGGAGCGCAGCTCGTGGTCAATCGTCGCGCAGTCGCAAGCACCTGCGAGGCGAATCAGCTCGTGAAGAAGGACGCCGGCGAGAGGACGCGTCACAGTCAAGCGCCATCCGATGCGCATCAACACGCTGTCGAGCCGCACGCGAGACGCGGATGAGCTGTCGGCGCAAATTGACGTGGGCCGCAACTATTTACCGAACTCGTTAGCCGCGCTCGCGCGGCGACCGACACGAAGCGACAACGCCGACCGCTATCTCACGTTTCCCAAGGTATGCGCCTTGCGCCGCGGCGCACTCGCGCCGCGTTCTGCGGCAGCAACTCGCCAAGGAGGAGCTTGATGCGCAGCACACACCGGACCCTCGCGCTCTCGATTGTCGCGGCCATGACCGCAGCGGCGCCGTACGCGCAATCGTCGGGCCCAAACCTCGAACTGATCAGCCTGAGCAGTAGCGGCGTCCAGGGCGACAACGACAGCGAGGTCGCCTCGATCAGCGCCGATGGCCGCTTCGTCGCGTTTTCGTCGAACGCCGACAACCTCGTACCCGGCGACACGAACAACGCGTTCGACATCTTCGTCCGCGATCGGCTGAATCGGACGACCGAACGGGACAGCATCACGTTCAACGGCAAAGAGACCAACGGCGACAGCGGCTTTCTGAACCTGATGGGCGCGCCGTCGGTCAGCGCCGATGGCCGTTTCGTCGCGTTCGCGTCGATGGCGAGCAACTTACTTCGTCCCAACCAGCCGGCCGACACCAACGGCAACTCGGACGTCTTCGTGTTCGATCGAAGCACCGGCACGACCGAGTTGATCAGCGCCGCGCTCGATGGCACACCGGCGACCGGCCAGAGTCCGTCGATCAGCGCCGACGGCCGTTTCGTCGCCTTTCTCTCGTCGGGCAGCAACCTCGTCGCGAACGACACGAACTTCGCGGACGACATCTTCGTTCGCGATCGCGTCACGCAGATCACCGAGCGCGTCAGCGTCGCGTCGGACGGGACTGCGGCCGATCAGTCGTCGTTCGGATCGCCGATCCTCAGCGCGGACGGCCGGTTCGTCGCGTTCAACAGCTTTGCCGACAATCTCGTCGCCGGCGACGTCGACACGGCGGCTGACGTGTTCGTCCGCGATCGAAAAACCGGCGTGACTGAAGCGGTCTCGCAGCCGTCGAACACCGATTTTCAGAACCGGCTGCTCAGTTCCTTTTCGCCAAACGGGCGCTTCGTCGGATTCGTGTCCGCGGCGCCGTCGCTCGTGCCCGGCGACGCGAACGGATTTGTTGCAGACGCCTTCGTCTTCGATCGGCAGGCGCACACGCTGCAGATCGTCAGCCGCAACAGCGCGGGCGCTCAGGGCGACGACGACACGTTCAGCGTATTCGTCAGCAACGACGGCCGGTTCGCCGTCTTCGCGTCGAAGGCCGACAACTTCGTCGCGAACGACACGAATTTTTCCGCCGACATCTTCATCCGCGATCTGGTCAGCGGCGTGACGCGGCGCGTCGCCCACGACGAACCCGGGAATCGCGGGTTCGGCTTCGACATCGCAATCACGAGCGTCACACCCGACGCGCTGGTGGTCGCGCTCGTGACGCGGGCGGATCTGCTGCCGTCACAACCGACCCCGTTCTTCACCGACGACGCCTACGTCCTCGACCTGCGGGTCGGGCCACCGACGAGCAAGGATCAATGCCAGAATGGCGGCTGGCAGACCTTCACCGAGCCGCCGTTCACGAGTCAGGGGCAGTGCATCAATTTCGTGAGCGGACGACCGTAGCCAGCTCGCCGATCTTCGTGACTTCTACCACTCGGCGACACCGCCGCGACCGGAGCATGCGCCGCGATGCTGCTTGGCATGCGAGTACGTGCCGTTTGCACTTCGCGGTCGCATCTTCGGGCGCGCCGGAGAGTTTCGGTTTCACCGCATTCGCGGCTGATTGCTGCGGACCGCCGGCGTTGTCTCGGCACGAACAGACGCTTTGACGCGGTTCGATCGCGCCGTCGCTCAATTTAGTGGACCGTGCCGGGTGTAAGACGTGTGTGCCCGAAAAGGAGATCGCTCTTCCGACGATCATTGGACGGTGACGCCAAGCGCATTCCTCCTCCCCGACCGTGTTCAGCGAGGCGACTCGACCTTTTATTCGCGCGGCACGATCGGGTCGCCGCTCTTCCTGCAGCCGACGTCGGCGCCCGGCGCGGCAGGTGCAACTCTCTGCGCGGTTCAAGTTCTGAGGACGTCGACGCTCGGACCGGTGGTCGGGCTGACGCTAGTTTTCGTCGCGGTGATCGGCGTGCCGCGGAGCACTCGTTGACAGCCCGTGTGAGCGATGCCAGTGTGTGTGGATCGAGTCGTGATCGTTCGTATGCGGCGCCCTGTCTGGCAACCCACAGTTGCGGCGCCACGCGGTTAGATAAGACGGACCTCGACAGTGGAAAGGAGCTCAATGATGGCGCGCGAAATTATTTTCAATCGATTGATCACCATCAGCGCGGTCGTGATCGCCCTCGGGATGATGGTGAACTCGCCGTCAGCTCAGAACACCACCGCCCCGAAGTACACGGTCCACACACTGCCGCTGCCGGACGACGGAACGGGCGACGTCTCCATGGGCTACATCGCCTTCGACGCGACCACGAATTGGAGTTCCCAGGATTTAGTGGACAAACCGTCTCCTGGGCTTATGGGCCACTTCGAATTGCTCGGGGCTCAGGCCGCCGAGATGACTGTGCCGCCGGTTCCGATTGCAAAAGGTGTCAATGTAGTCAGCCACGTCGGCCTTCGCCAGTTCTCGATCCTTGTAGATCTGTTTCTTGATTCGTTCCTTTTTCAGACTGCTGAAGAACGACTCGGCGACGGCATTGCCCAGCAGTTGGCCTTGCGGCTCATGCTCGGCTCCAAGTGATTCGACCGGCAGAATCGTCGCCAAGCGTCGCTGCCATACTGCGTCCCCTGATCGGAATGAATCATCGTGCCGCGCGGCCGTCGCCGACGCACGGCCATCAGGACCGCATTGAGCACGAGCTCGCGATGAATTGTGGCGCCCGTGGCCCAGCCGATGATCTTGCGCGAGAACAGGTCCATGACTACGGCCAGACAGAGCCAGCCCTGCCAGGTCCGAATATAGGTGATATCGGTGACCCAGGCCTTGTTGGGCCGTGTCACCGTGAATTGGCGCTGCAGAAGGTTGGGGATGAGGACGGAGGGCTTGCCGACCGCCGAACGCCGGATGCGATACCCATGGAGCGCGCGGAGATTCGCTTGGCGCATCAGCCGCGCGACGCGATGCTTGCTGCACGTCTCTCCGGCCTCACGCAGATCAAGGAAGACGCGAGGCGCACCGTAGATGCCGTGACTTGCGATGAACGACGCGCGAATGAGGCGCAGCAGCCGGGCATCCTCTTGGGCGCGAGTCGAGACCGGTTGCTTCAACCAGTCGTAATAGCCGCTCTGAGCCACCTCCAGGACGCGACACATCATCTGCACGCTTACTCGTCTCGGTGAGCCTTGATGAATGCGTAGGCCATCCGAACTCGTCCCGGGATCCGGTGTTTGGACGTCGCCATAGCTCCTCCGCAAAGAGCGATGCTACGGTAAATCCTGGGAACTCCACCACGAGCTCCGCGGCGCGTTTGCTCCGATTGGCATTCAGTGCGCCTTGGCCATTCCATACTAGATGTGTTACTGTCCTTTGCGATGTCCAAAGGAGCGGCCACCGCGCGGTCGGAAGTGCTCCAGGGCACGCTCGATCTTATGATTCTTAAGACGCTGCACGTGCTCGGGCCCCAGCACGGCTTCGGGCTCGCGCGGCGCATCGAGCAGGTCAGCGAGAAGGTCCTCCGGTTGAACGAGGGGACCGTGTACACATCGTTGCTGCGCCTGCAGCAGCAGGGTTGGATCGCCGCCCGCTGGGGCGTGTCGGAGAACAACCGCAAGGCGAAGTTCTACGCGATCACGCGGCGCGGTTTGAAGCAGCTCGCGCGTGAAACCGACGACTGGCGGCGGATCGCCGGCGTCATCGGCCGCATCCTCTGTCTGGAGCGCGAACCGTGATCGGCCGCGCCTGGCGGCACGCGGCCGATCGCCTCCGCGCGGTCTTCGGCAGCGGAGACGATCGCGAGTTCGACGCCGAGATGGACGAGCACCTCCGGCAGCTCGCGGAACGGTATGTGCGCCAGGGTTTGACATCGGAAGCCGCCGCCTTCGCGGCGCGACGACAATTCGGCAGCACGACTCGCCTGCGGGAAGAGCGGCGGGAACTGCAGACGGTGCGGGCGCTCGAGTCCCTGTGGATCGATGTGCGTTACACCGCGCGCGGCCTGCGAAAGGCACCGACGTTCGCCGCCGCCGTCGCGATCACCCTGGCGCTCGGCATCGGCGCGAATACCGCCATTTTCAGCCTGTGCAACGCCATCCTCCTGAAACCGCTGCCGTACGCCGATCCCGATCGGCTCGTGATGCTGTGGGAGTATCTGCCCGGCGGCGGCTCGCTCAGCACCGTGGCGCCGGCCAACTTCATCGACTGGCGCCGGCAGACACGCTCCTTCTCCGCGGTCGCGGCGATGCGCGCGTCCAGTCTGGTGCTGACGGGGAGCGGCGAGCCGGCGCGCCTGTCGGCCGGCATGGTGTCGTGGGACTTTTTCTCTCTGCTCGGCATCGAGCCTGCGGCCGGGCGTGGCTTTCTGGAAGAGGAAGACCGGCCGGGGCGCGATCACGTCGCGATCCTCAGCTACGACACTTGGATCGATCGCTTCGGCGCACGCGCCGACATCGTCGGCTCGAAGGTGACCTTCAACGACGCGGCTTATACGATCGTCGGCGTGCTGCCGGCCGACTTCGAGTTCGCGCTCAAGGGATCGGGCGCCAGGCCGCGCGCCATGCACGAGGTGTGGGCGCCGCTCGCGCTCCTCGACTATCAGCGGCTGCAGCGCGGCACCCATCCGCTGCGCGTCCTGGCGCAGCTCGCGCCGTCGGTCGATCTCCACACCGCACAGGCCGAACTGGACGTGCTCGCGGCGGCGCTCGCGCGCGCATACCCCGAGGACGACAAAGACAGAGGGATCCGCGCCGTGCCGCTAGCGGACTGGCTGACCGGCGACGCGCGCCGGCCGCTGCTGACGCTGCTCGCGGCCGTCGCCTTCGTGCTCGCGATCGCCTGCGCGAACGTCGCGAACCTCATGCTGACGCGCGCCGCAGCACGCCAGAGAGAGATCGCGCTGCGCCTCGCGGTCGGCGCAAGCTCCGCGAGGATTGCGCAGCAGCTGCTCGTCGAGAGCGCGCTGCTCGGCATCGCCGGCGGTGTCGTCGGCCTGGCGCTCGCGTCGGCCGGGCTGCGTGCGGTCGCTGGATATCTGCCGGCCGGTCTGCCGCGCGCCGCGAATGCCGGCATCGACTGGCACGTCCTGCTCTTCACGATCATCATCTCGATCGCGACCGTCGTGCTGTTCGCGCTGGCACCGCTCGTCCACACGCGCGGCGTCAGCGCACGCGAATCGCTGGCACACGCGGCTCGCTCGGGCGGGTCGCGGTCGAGGCTGCGCGGCGCGCTCGTCGCGGCGCAGGTTGCCGTCACGCTCGTTTTGCTGGCAGGAGCGGGCCTGCTGGCGAAGAGCCTGTGGGCGCTGGTGCACGTGCCGCCGGGATTCCGTTCCGACCACGTGCTGACGGCCCGGCTCACGCTGCCGCGGGCCCGGTACGGAGACGCGCCCGGCGTCGCCAGGTTTCAGCACGCGCTGTTCGAGCGGCTTCGTGCGCTGCCGGGCGTCGTGTCCGCGGGCGCGACGGCGTATCTGCCGCTCAGCGGCGACGACAACGGGTGGGCGTTCGTCATCGAAGGACGGCCGCCGCTGCCGATTGGCGTCTTCGACATGGTGAAGTACCGCGCGGTGAGCGACGGCTACTTCGGCGCGATCGGCATGCCGATTACGGGCCGCGACATTCGCGCGGACGATGTACGCGACGCGCCGTTCGTGGTGGTGATCAACGAGTCGATGGCCAGAACGTATTGGCGCGGCGAGCAGCCGCTGGGCCAGCGGTTGAGGTTCGGCGGTCCGCAGTGGAGGATCGTCATCGGCATCGTGGGCGACGTTCACCACGATGCGCTCGACGCCGAATTGAAGCCGGAAATGTACGTTCCGTTCGCGCAGGCGCCGAACGTCGAAGCGACGCCGACCGTCGTCGTGCGTACAGCGACCGAGCCCGCGGCGATGTCATCGACGCTGCGGGCGACGGTGGTCGCTACGGATCCGGCCGTCCCCATCGATCGCGTCAGAACACTCGACACATTCGTGTCCGCATCGGTCGGTCAGCCGCGATTTCGCACCTGGCTGCTCGTGACGTTCTCTCTCCTGGCGCTCGTGATGGCATCTATCGGCCTGTACGGCGTCACCAACGACGCGATCGTACAGCGTACGCGCGAGTTCGGTATCTGTCTGGCGGTGGGCGCGACAGCGGGCGACGTGATCCGTCTCGTGCTGGCGCGCGCGGCACGGCTCCTGTGTGCCGGAGTCGCACTCGGCCTGCTCGCCTCGGCGGCGCTCACGCGGACGATGGCCGGGCTGCTCTACGGTGTATCATCGCTGGACGCGCCTACGTTTGCGGGCGTGTCGGTGCTGCTGCTCGCGGTGGGCTGCGTCGCCAGCTACATTCCGGCGCGTCGTGCCTCGCGGATCGATCCGGCCGTGGCGCTGAGATCCGAATAGCCGCGCCCGCTGAAAACTCCATCACTCGTGCAAGCGGATCGCTGGAGCGGGCGAAGGTCAGTGCGTGTCTCGTAGGCATGCGCTCTCGGGAGAGCGCCGCGTGAAACCCCTCTACGCGGCCGACCAGCAGAACTCCACATACTGTTGGTTGCGCGCCCACGATTTGAACCCGTACTTCGTGTGCGGATGCGAATCAGCGAAGACGTCTGCTTTAGAGCAAGAAACTTAGGAACAACTTGGGAACACTTGCGCCCGAACACCGGTGAAAACGAGGGATCAGGGCCGACCAGTAAGCAGGGCGGGTCAACAACTTAGACAATTCGGCCCTGTCTGCAAAACCTCCACCCCCGGTTCAAATCCGGGCGGCGCCTCCAACTTTCCTGAGCAATTCTGACGATCCGGTTCCGTCGCGAGCCTCAAAAGCGCGTCACTTTAGCAGAACTTTAGCAGTAGCGTCGGATGCGACAATTCCGCCGGGGGAGGCTCCGGGTTCCGATGACCGACCAGCAGGATGACAAGCAGATTGAGAGCAGAGGTTTCGAAAGGCGAAGTTCGATGCTGCACGCGATTGGCGAACCGTTCTAGAAACGACGCCGCCGAACACATCGCAATCGATCGCGCTTCTCTTGCAGCGAGAAGGGCCACACGGACGTGAGCACTGGGAGTTTACGGTCCCGCGGCTCACACTTCACTGCGAAAAGTGCGACGGTCCGCGCGACTTCGACTCCAAAGATCGAACTCATTGGCCCGGCTTCCACTTCTTAACCTACACGTGCCGCAATTGCGGACAGCAGGAGAAGTGGTTCGCGGTGCGAGTTGTCGTCAAGGACACGGCGGGCGCAGCCGTA
>DATFWL010000137.1:0-28000 GCA_035259385.1 Vicinamibacterales bacterium
CCGCCGTAGCGACGGTGAAGGCGGCATCCATCGCGGGACTGCTCGCGCATTTCTTCTCCCCCGGTGCCCTCGCGGATTGGGTGCCGCTGACGGTTCCGCCCATCGTCCGCTTTCTCTCGTCAGCGGCCGCCGTCGTTGTCATCGCGGCGATCGCGGTCGTGCTTCATGAGCGGACCGCCGAGCCACGCGGCGGCCCAGTGGGGGGAGTTCAGCGCCGTGCTCGTGGTGATCCTGCTGGTGAGGCCCGTCACGTGGACGCACTACTATGCGTTCTGTCTCATACCCCTGACGCGCTATGTTGACGGAACGCTCGCCGTCGCCGGCGCGGCGCGCTCGTGCTCGCGTTCGTCCTCGTGTCCGCGCCGGTGGTCCTCGCCCTTCCCGAGCGGCCATGGTTTCACATGCTGGTGGCGCGTGTGCTGATCTCGCACTACGTGGCCGGCGCGTTCGTGCTCCTCGGCATGCTGTGCGTGACGCTGCATTCGCGGGAAGCCTCGCGTCCGCTCCGCGACGAACCGCGCCACGTCGCCATGGGTGACCGTTCGCGCCGGCGAACGTCAGCGGCCTCGACCTGACTGAACTAAAACGTCGCGAGCGCGGTGAATGGCGACGCGGTTCCGCCCGGGATTCTCAGCACGGCCCATGACACCATGAACTCCCACCGCTTGCGCTGGGCCGCTTCCTTCGCGAGGTCCTCGTAGTATCCGTTGTCGACCAGCGGCGTACCCATGATCGGTATCAGGATGTCGTGAATCGGGCGCGGCCATCCCTGGACACCTGACGGCTGCGCGTCGGGCACCGAGTCGGCGCCGAGGATCGCGATGTCACGCTGGTGGAGCCAGGGCAGCACGGAGGCGTGGAGGCCGGCGGTCAGCTGCGCAGCGTTCCACGGACCGCTCTTCGCGCGGCGGGCATAGCGGCCGGTTCGAATGAACAGCGCATCGCCGCTGCCAATCTTGACGTTTGCGAACTTCTCCCACGCCTCGAGATCCGACACGAAGATCGGCGTCTTCTCCGGCAGCCACTCGACGCCCTTCATCAGGGGAAAGTCCACGAGGATCCCGCGCGTGATGTAGCCGGGTCCCATGCGATCCATGCCGTCCGCATCGCAGCCCTGGAGCGTCAGATTCTGTGGATGGCCGTTGTAGACGAGCGGCGGCTGACCGGGCTCGTTGCTCTGCACCGGATAGTGGCACAGCGCATCGAGGTGCGCGCTCGTGCCGTCGTGAGTGCCCAGCGCGATGTAGTCGAGCGCGAACGTCGGCTGACCGGTCTTCGGGTCGATGTTGGTCATGCGATGCACGGTCTCGCCGAACGACCAGCTGTCGATCTGCCTGGTGAGGTCCGGGTACTTGTGCAGCGAGACCGACACCGCGTCCCTGACCAGCCGCAGCGCTGCTTTGGTTTTCTCCGGCGTGATCAGGTTCAGCGTTCCGCGTTCGTCGGCCTTCCCCCAGCGGCCCCAGTTCGACAGCTCCTTCTCCCATTTCTTCATCTGCTCCGGTGTGACCAGGTGCTCCGGCGCCTGCGTCAGCGGGTCGGGAGGAATCACGGGGCGGGATGGCGGCGTCTGGGTCGCCGCCGAACCCTGGCCACCCGTCACCGCGGTCACGCCGCCGTGCCGGAGGCCGGCTGCGACGACGGCGACGAACGACAGGCTGATCACGAGGGAAACATGCTTCGTCACATTCACCTCCGCTCGACTCGATGCACCAGCTTCCACGCTATCGCCCGATCTCGGGTGGCGTGCGAGCAAACGTCTTGAAGCGGCTGGCCCACGTCGCTGTTTTGTCCAGGTAGGTGCGTCCGTAGCGAGCACCGGGTTCGATCTCGGTGTTTTCCCACCATTCGTTCCAGCTGGTCACGACGATCCAGTCGGCGCCGGTGTCGATCGCCTTGGACCATTGATCGTCGTAGACCGCGCCGTTCGCCCGCTCGACGATCCGCGGGCGCTGACGATCGACGAGGTGGCTGTCGTCGAACCCCGGCGTGACGGACGCGACCCAGAGGCGGCGGCGGTCGTTCGGCCGCAGCAGATTGATCGTGCGGACGCGGAGGCTCTCGGCGCGCATGAGATCGGCGAGCGCATCCCCCGACGAAAAGACGTTCGAGTACTGATACTCGCCGTCGAACGTCTCGAGCAGCAGCGATCGCGAGAAATCGCCGACGATCAGCGGATTCCGCCCGCTGCTACGCAGGCGCCCGAGCAATTCCGACCAGACAGCGGGCGCGAGCAGCGACGCGGCGTAGGTGAAAATCACCGGACGGCCATCGACCCGCAGGTACGCGGGGTGACTGCCGTAGCGATCGACGATGTCGGTGAGCCATTCGAGCAGCGTGCGCGGATCGATGGGGGTCGCGGCGTCGAATGTGGGGTTGGCGACGTACGTCTCCGTGTACACGCACGCGCGCATGCCGGCCGCGGCGGCCGCCGCGAGCGCGATCCGCATCCGGCGATCGTTGAAGCCGTCGCCGGAAAGGCCCTGCCACGAGACGACCCACGCGTCGATGCCGGCCGCGTGCGCTATCCCGGCCGCCGTATTGATGTCGGACTGCGCGTCGGTCGAGTACAGCCGGAGCGGTCGGTCGGACAGCTGCGAATCGCTCCACGTGTCCATCGTGTACCACGGGTAGTAGTGCGCCAGCACGAGGCGGGATCCGAAGCGCGTCGCGTGCATTTCCCCCTTCGAGGGCACGAGCGTCGTCGTCGTGAACTGCGCGGTGCCGGTCGAGGTAAAGCGATCGACGAGTGCAGGTCGATTCAGATCGGCGAGCGAGTAGACGGCAAGCTGCGTGTCGGCGTTGGCGTCGGTCGCGACGTTCCAGACGATCGCAGCGCCCGGCGCGACGTCGGCAAGGACGACGTCGAACTGCGCGTCGGCGGACTGTCCCGCGACGTTCCGCGACAGCTGCAGCTGCCGGCCGGTCTGGCTGACCGTCGCCGACGGCGGCCCGGCGTTGACGCCGGCGATGTAGCTGGCGACGGTCGCGCCGCTGACCGTGATCTGAGCGGCCGCGGCCTTCGTCGTGAGGATGAGGCGGACACGCGCGAGGCTTTCCGTCGGTTCCAGCCGCTGCGCGACGGCGACCGCGCCGATGCTCAGCGCGAGCGCAAGGACAGCCGAACGAAACCCGCGGACCATATGGCGGAGCCCGGGCTATCTTCGCATGGGCGCGGGACTCGGGATTCGGGACTCGGGATTCGGGATTCGGGATTCGGGATTCGTGGTTCGGATTTGTAGTCCAGGATCCCGAACCGCGATTCGCGACTGCCGAATCCCAAATCCCAAATCCCAAATCCCAAATCCCAAATCCCGAATCCCGCATTTACTGCCGCGTGGACGGCTGGCGGTTCTCCGGCTGGAACAACTGCGGCGCGAACTTCGAGAGGTAGTCGCGCCAGTTCAGCCATGTATGCGCGCCCTCGCTCTCGATCAACACCGGATTGAAGCCGTGCCTCTTGAACAGATCGACCGTTCCCCTGGTCGTCGAGAGCAGGAAGTCCTCTTTCCCGGTGCTGAACCAGAACAGCCGGAGTCCACGCTTGTTCGCGGCGTTGTCCAGCGCGGCGGCGTTCTGCTTTTCCCACGCCACGCCGACCGGGGGCGCGGTGTCGGCCGGAGCCGGCGTGCCGCGCCGGCCGCCGTCGATGATCCCCGAGCTGAACACGCCGACGTACGCGAACTTCTGCAGGTTGGGGATCGCGATGTTCAGCGTCTGGTTGCCGCCCATCGACAGGCCGGCAATCGCGCGGCTCTGCCGATCGGTGAGCACACGATAGTTCTTCTCGATGTACGGCAGCAGATCGGTGAGGAAATCGTTCGCGAACGGATCCGGTCCGTTGCCGATGCCCGGCATCCCCTGCACGGCCGCGGCGGGAACCGATCCGCCGAGCGCCGCGCCGGCGCCGTTCACATGGCCGGCCGGCATCACCACGATCATCGGCACCGCCTTGCCCGCCGCGATCAGGTTGTCGAGGATGAAGCCGGCGCGTCCGACTGAGGCCCACGAGTCGTCCACGTCGCCCGCGCCGTGGAGCAGGTAGAAGACAGGGTAGCGATCGCGGCTCGTCTCGTAACCTGGAGGCGTGTAGACGTGCGCGCGCCGGATGCCGCCCAGCGCCGTCGAGTTGTAGTGCACCGATGCGACCGCGCCGTGGGGCACGTTCCTCGTGTCGAACACGTCCGAGCCAGGCACGATCGCGAGGCTGTAGACCGTCGTATTGGTCTGGCTCGTCATCGGATTGCGCGAATCGACGACGGTGACGCCATCGACGGTGAAGACATAGCGATACGCCCCGGCGGGAACCGGACCGAGGGTGATCTCCCACACGCCGTCCGTGGTCTTCGTCAGTTGCGGCGGCGCGACGCCGCGCCCGCCAACGCCGGGGATGTCGCCCGGGCTGCGCAGTTCGACCTTCTGCGCGGCTGGCGCGAGCACACGGAATGTCACACGACGATCGGCGCGGACCTCAGGCGATGTGAAGGCAGGCGCCTGAGGTGCGCCCGGCGTTGGCGACTGTGGCGCGGGCGCCTGGAGTGCCGGCGCTGCGAGCAGCAGGGGCTGCTGCGGCGTGACAAACGCTGACACGAACAGGCAGCCGACGAGCAGTCCGCCCGACGACAGATGGTTCAGGACGCGGCGTTCGCTCATGCGTGTCTCCCTTTCAGGCCAACTCGCCGCATTTACCGGCGAGCATCGCGCGGATTGTAATCGGTTTCATGGCCGTTCACCGTATAATTACGCACGGTCGTGCCGATGCGGGCTCCGCTGGTCTGGCTCATCGCCGCGGGTGTCGTCACCGCGGGTGCCGTGTGCGCACGGTCTCGCGATCTGTCCGCGTCGGCGGCGATTCGATCGTCACAGACGGCGCCAGCGCAAACGCCATCCGCACAACCGAGCGCCGGTCAGCGCGACGGGGCACCGGACTACGCGACGCTGGTCGGCAAATACTGCGTCACCTGCCACAACGATCGGCTGAAGACCGGCGGTCTGACGCTGCAGAATCTCGATCTCGCCGACGTGCCGAGCCACGCGGCGACCTGGGAAAAGGTCACGCGGAAGCTGCGCTCCGGCGAGATGCCTCCGGCGGGCGTTCGATCGCGGCCCGATGCGACGAGCGCCGCGGCGCTCGTCACGTATCTCGAGACGACCATCGACAGCGCCGCAGCCGCGCATCCCAATCCGGGACGCGCGCCAGTGCATCGGCTGAATCGCGCCGAGTACAGCAACGCGATTCGCGATCTGCTCGCCGTGGACGTCCGGCCGGGCGACTGGCTGCCCGTGGACGATTCCGGCTACGGCTTCGACAACATCGCCGCGGTGCTCTCTACATCGCCGGCGCTGCTCGAAAAGTACATGTCCGCGGCGCGCAAGGTGAGCCGGCTCGCCGTCGGCGATCTCACGCTGAAGCCGGTCGAGGAAATTTACCAGGCCCGGCGCGATCCGAACAAAGGCAGCCGGAACGAGCAGCTGAACGACGACCTGCCGTTCGATTCGCGCGCCGGCATGACGGTGTCTCACTACTTCCCCGTCGATGCCGAGTACGTCTTCAAGATCCGCTTCCTGGGAGTGCAGCAGGGCGGTGAGGAGACGGAGGTCGATCCGTATCAGGTGCGCCTGCCGGTCAAGGCGGGCCTTCACGTCGTTGGCGTGACGTCGCCGCGAGAGAACCTGAAGCCTGAACGCGAGTCGCCGGCTGGAGTCGGTCCCGGCGGTAACGCCGGCCCTCGGGCCGTCGAGGTTCCGTCGCCGGTTGATCTGCGGCTGGACGGCGCCCGCCTGCACCGATTCGACGTGCGCGTGGCGACTCCGGACGTCTCGATGCTGGTCGTCGGCGGTCCCTACAACCCAGCGTCCCGCGGCGAGACTCCGAGCCGGCGCGCGATCTTCGTCTGTCACCCGGAGCGGCCGGCCCAGGAAGCCGCCTGCGCACGGACGATTCTCACGTCGCTTGCGCATCGCGCGTTCCGGCGGCCCGTGACCGACGACGACGCCCAGCCACTCTACGCGTTCTACGAGCGCGCGCGACGCGACGGAGAGGCCGCTGACTTCGAGAGCGGCATCCAGGCGGCGATCGAAGCGATGCTGGTGTCGCCGGAATTCCTCTTCCGCATCGAACGCGACGCCGCACCAGCGCCGAACAACGGCGCGCACCGCGTCAGCGACGTCGAGCTCGCCTCGCGCCTGTCGTTCTTCCTGTGGAGCACGATGCCCGACCGTGAGCTGCTCGATCTCGCCGAGCGCGGCGCGCTCCAGGATCCCACGGTGCTCGAGCGGCAGGTGCGGCGGATGCTGGACGATCCTCGCGCCGAGGCGCTGGTGTCGAACTTCGTCGGCCAGTGGCTGCAGCTGCGCAACGTCGACACGGTGCGGCCCGATCCGGTGATCTTCCCGTTCGACGAAGCGCTGCGCCGATCGTTCTTCACCGAGACGTCGTTGTTCGTCTCGAGCATCTTCCGCGAGGATCGAAGCCTGCTCGATCTGCTCTCCGCCGACTACACGTTCGTCAATCAGCGCCTCGCGGAGCATTACGGGATCCCGCGCGTCTACGGCTCGCAGTTCCGGCGCGTCACCGTCACCGACGTCAACCGGCGTGGGCTGCTCGGCCAGGGCAGCATGCTGATGGTGACCTCGTATCCGAACCGGACCTCGGTCGTGCAGCGCGGGAAGTGGGTGCTCGAGACGCTGCTCGGCAATCCGCCGCCGCCGCCGCCACCCGACGTTCCCGAGCTGAAAGCGGCGCCGCACGGCAAGCTGCTGTCGATGCGCGAGCAGATGCAGGTGCACCGCACCAACGCGGTCTGCGCCGCGTGCCACGCACGGATGGACCCGATCGGCTTCGCGCTGGAGAACTACGACGCGGTCGGCCGCTGGCGCAGCGAGGACGCCGGTGCGCCGATCGACGCCAGCGGCACCCTGCCCGACGGCACGACGTTCGACGGACCGGGCGGGCTCAGCCGGCTGCTGCTCACGAAATACCGCGACGACTTCGTGCGCACGGCGACCGAAAAACTGCTCACCTACGCGCTCGGTCGCGGCGTCGAGTACTACGACGATCCGGCGATTCGCGCGATCGCCCGCGACGCCTCGCGCGATAATTATCGAGTCTCGTCCTGGGTCCTGGCCGTCGTGAAGAGCGTTCCGTTTCAAATGCGGAGGACGTCGGAATCATGAGCGCGTTCAATCATCAGCTGCCACGGCGGACTTTTCTTCGCGGCCTCGGCGCCGCGATGGCGTTGCCGGTGCTCGACGCGATGCTGCCGAGCGTGTCGGCGGCCGGTCCCTCGACGCCACCGATTCGGCTCGGCTATGTCTACACGCCCAACGGCATCGTCGGCGCCTGCGACAAGAGCCCGCGGCCGTTCATGTGGACGCCGAAGACCGCCGGCGCCGGCTTCGAGTTCAGCCCGACGATGAAGGCGCTCGAACCCTACCGCGAGCAGCTCAACGTGTTCAGCGGGCTCGCCCAGGTGACCGGCCGCGCGCTCGGCGACGGTCCGGGCGACCACGCGCGCGCGACGGCGACGTTCCTCACCGGTGTGCATCCGAAAAAGACCGGTGGCGCCGATTTCCAGCTCGGGATCTCCGCCGACCAGGTTGCCGCGAAGGCGTTCGGCAAGTACACGCAGCTCTCGTCGCTCGAGCTCGGACTCGAGCCGCAGCCGCTGGCCGGCAACTGCGATTCCGGGTACACGTGCGCGTACATGTCGATGTCGTGGCGCGGCCCGACCAGCCCGCTGCCGGCTGAAATCAATCCGCGCGCGGTCTTCGAACGGCTGTTCGGCGACGGCGACAGCACCGACGCGCGCGCGCGCGCGGTACGGCTCGCCAGCCAGAAGAGCGTGCTCGACTACGTCACCGCCAGCCTGTCGCGGCTGCGCATGTCCATCGGCGCCGGCGACAAGCGGAAGCTCGAGGAGTATCTGGAGTCGGTGCGCGACATCGAGCGGCGGGTTCAGCTGGCCGAGGAGCAGAACGCCACGATGGTGTTGCCGAGCATCGACCGGCCGGGAGCCGTGCCGGACGACTACCTGCAGTACACGAAGCTGATGATCGACATGCAGGTGGTGGCGTGGCAGACGGACATGACCCGCGTCGCCTCGCTGATGCTCGGGCGCGACGGCAGCAACCGCGCCTATCGCGAGATCGGCATCTCCGACGGGCATCACTCGATCTCGCATCATCAGGGCGACAACGAGCGGCTCGACAAGCTGATGAAGATCGACGAGCTGCACGTCTCGATGTTCGCCTATCTCCTGAAGCGGCTGAGCGAGACCCCCGACGGCGACGGCACGCTCCTCGATCACTCGCTCGTGCTGTTCGGCAGCAGCATCTCCGAGTCGAACATCCACACCCACGACGATCTGCCGATTGTCCTCGCCGGATCGGCGAACGGGCAGGTGAAGGGGAGCCGCCATCTCGTCTACCCGAAGGAGACGCCGCTCAACAACCTCTTCCTGAGCATGTTCGACCTGACCGGCGTGCCGCACGTCGACAGCCTCGGCGACAGCACGGGGCGGCTGACGGATCTCTGATGGTTGGCCGGCAGGGAGCCGCCACGAAGACACGAAAACACGAAGGCAAAGATGGTCTTCGTGCGTTCGCGCCTTCGTGGCTGATCTGTGCGTCGCTGAGCGTGCTGGTCGCATGGATGCCGGTCACGCTGCTGCGTGCCGAGGGACGCGACCTCCGGCTCATCGACGCCGTCAAGCGCCGCGACGACAAGGCGTTCACCGCCTTGCTGCGCGCCAAAGCCGACATCAACGCCGCGGCACCCGATGGCGCGACGGCGCTGGCGTGGGCTGTCCATCTCGGCGAGCGCCGGATGGCGGATGCGCTCCTCGACGCCGGCGCGGCGGCCAACACGGCCGATGAGTACGGCGAGTCGCCGGTGACGCTGGCGGCGGCCAACGGCGACGCCGCGCTGGTCGCGCGGCTGCTCAAGGCCGGCGCCGACGCCGGCGTGTCGCGATGGAACGGCGAGACCGCGCTGATGATCGCCGCGGGGGCCGGCAGCCTCGAGTCGGTCGGCGCGCTGGCGCGGGCCGGCGCGGACGTGAACGCCGCGGAGCCCAAGGGCCGGCAGACCGCGCTGATGTGGGCCGCCGCGGAGGGACACGCTGACGTCGTGTCGGGTCTGATCGCGCTCGGCGCGAAGGTGGATGCCGCGTCGCGGACCGGATTCACCCCGCTCGTCTTCGCGGCGGTCAAGAACGACGCGCCGTCGATGAAGGCGCTGCTCGACGCGGGCGCAAATCCGAATGTCGGGCTCCAATCGGGCGCCAGGCCGCTCATCGTCGCGATGCAGTTCCGCCATACCGCGGCCGCGCTGGCGCTGATCGAGCGTGGCGCCGACCTCGGCGTCCGCGATCGCAGTGGGAACACGATGCTGCACCTGGCGGCGCAGGCCGGCGACCAGGCGGTCGTGCAGGCCCTGCTCGGGCGCGGCGCCGATCCGAACGCGCGCACGCCGAAGGCGATGGCCTCCGAAGGCGCTCGCGGCGGCGGTGGCGGCGGCCGCGGCGTGCCGATTGGCGAACAGACGCCCCTGATGCTGGCCGCACGCACCGATCACGAAGCGGTGATGCGCGCGCTGGTCGGGGCCGGCGCCGATCCGACGCTCCGCGCGCAGGACGGCACGACGCTGCTGATGGCTGCTGCCGCCGGATCGCGGCTCGAGACGTTCAAGTACGCCTACGAGATCGATCCGCACGTCGACGTGGTGGCGACCAACGGCAACACGC
This sequence comes from Vicinamibacterales bacterium, assembly GCA_035259385.1. Lineage (GTDB taxonomy): Bacteria > Acidobacteriota > Vicinamibacteria > Vicinamibacterales > CAVVIG01 > QHWK01. Next base: position 9,747 of record DATFWL010000137.1, read on the forward strand.
CGATGCACGTCGCGGTCGCGATGAATGACCGGACGCAGCCCGAAGTCTGCGAGGTGATCCAGTTTCTGGCCGATCACGGCGCCCTGCTCGACGAGATGAACGCCGCGAAGCGGACGCCGATCTCGATCGCGGACAATCTTCCCGTCGATCTCGCCGTCGATCTGTTGACGAAGCTGATCAGAGAGCGCGGCGGCACGCCGAAGATTCCATCGAAGCGCTGATCCGCCTTCGCTCGCGCGGCGAGCTTCGGCGCGACCAGCCGGAGAACACGGTGATGACGCGAGGTGCGCTCTTTTCCCTGCTGATCGGCGCCGGTTCGCTGCTGGTCCCGGTGCAGCCGCCGGAGGACGGGTCGCGCCCGGTGGACTACTCGCTCAAGGCCGATTCGCAGCCGCAGCCCGGCGTGCCGAAGGGCACTCTCACCAAGCACCTGCTCGCGCCCGGGAAGTACTTTCCGGGCACGCCGCACAACTATCAGGTGTACGTGCCCGCGGGTGCGGCGCCGGGCCGTGCGCTGCCGTACATAATCTTCCTCGACGGCAGCGGCTACGCCGGCGACAACGTCCGCGTCCCCGTCGTGCTCGACAATCTGATCGCGAAGCATGACCTGCCCCCGATGGCGGCGGTCTTCATCGATCCGGGCGTGATGCCGGCGCTCTCGGATCAGGCGCAGAACCGTTACGAGCGCATCTTCGAGTACGACTCGCTCACGCCGCGCTTCGCAAACTTCCTGATCGAGGAGCTCGTGCCGGAGGTGGCCAGGAGCGTCGCGTTGTCCACCGATCCGAACGATCACGGCATCGCCGGCATCAGCACCGGCGGCGTCGGCGCGTTCGTCGCTGCCTGGAATCGTCCCGATCAGTTCCGCCGCGTGATCACCTGGGTCGGCAGCTTCGGCAACTTCCGCGGCGCGGACCGGTTGCCCGGGTTGATCCGGCGCACGGAGCCGCGTCCGATTCGCGTGTCCATGCAGACCGGCCGGCAGGATCTCGTCAACTACGCCGGCAGCTGGTATCTCGAGAACCCGCGCATGGCGGCCGCGCTCGAGTTCGCCGGCAACGATGTGAAGATCGATCTGGGCGAGGACGGCCACAGCAACCGTCACGGCGCCTCGGTGCTGCCCGACACGCTGCGCTGGCTCTGGCGCGACTATCCGAAGCCGATCGCCGCCGGAGAGGCGCAGCCGGGCGCCGGGCGCGGCGTCTTCGCGCAGCTCGTGCCGCGTCGCGAGATGGTACCGCCACCTCCGAATCCGGCCCGCGCGAACGCGCCGCCTGCCGCCGCGGCGGCCGGACGGGGAGCGGGGCCGCGCGGCGCCGTGTACGCGCTCATCTCGCGCGACAAGGGCTGGGAGGCCATCGCCGGCAGCTTCTCATGGGCGGAGAGCCCGGCGTCCGACAGGGACGGCAGCGTCTACTTCGCCGATCCGGCACGCAACCGGATTTACAAAGCTGACACGACGAAGGCGGTCACGCTGTTCAAGGAGAACACGCGCGGCGCGCGCGCGCTGCGCGTCGGCGCGGACGGCCGCGTGTACGCTGCGCAGCCCGCCGCGCACCGCATCGTCTCGTTCGGGCCGGCCGGCGACGAGAAGACCGTCGCCGAGAACGTCGACGCGAACGATCTCGCGCTGACCAGGAGCGGGGCGATCTACTTGGTCGACACCGCGCACAAGACGATCATCCGCATCGACGAAAAAGGCGCGCGGCAGGTCGTGCACACCGGCAGGGGGATCATGAAGCCGACGGCGCTGACGCTCACTCCCGACCAGGCGATGCTGCTCGTCGGCGACGGCATGGATCGCTATCAGTGGTCGTTCCAGATCGCGGCCGACGGCTCGCTGGTGAACGGCGAGCCGTTCCAGCGCCTGGAGATGCCGGAGGAAGGCCTGTTCAGCGGTGTCGCCGGCCTGGCCATGGACACGCTCGGCTACCTCTGGGCGACCAGCGCCATGGGGATTCAGGTGTGCGAGCAGCCGGGACGCTGCACCAACATCCTCAACAAGCCTGAATTCAACGACAACCCGATCAACGAGATCGCGTTCGGCGGACCGGGCCAGGCGTTCATCTACGTCACGCAGGGCGGAAGACTGTTCCGCCGTGAAACCAGACGGACCGGCGCGGTCGCCTGGGATCCGGTCAAACCGCCGCAGCCAGGACTGTGAGCCGCGGCATGAGGAACCGCCACGAAGGCACGAAGCCACGACGGCCTTCTTGGACAGAGCATTTGTACAAAGCCATCTTCGTGTTCGCCGTTCTTTTTCTTGTCTTCGCGGTTCCGTCGGCGCAGGAAGCAGGGAAGACCGTCGCCGATGGCGTGTACACCGACGCGCAGGCGGCGCGCGGCGCGACCGCGTACGAAGCCGCATGCGCCGGCTGCCATCGCGCGGATCTCGCCGGCGGCACGGGCCCCGCACTCCGGGCGCAGCGGTTCGCGCGTCAGTTCGGCGACAAGGATTTGAAGACCCTGTTCTCGAAGATCGCGACGACGATGCCGCGCGCGACGCCGGGAAGCCTCGGCGACGCAACCTATCTCGACATCGTCGCGCACCTGCTGAAGGAGAACGGATTTCCCGCCGGCACGAAGGAGCTGGTGGCAGACGGACTCGACGGCATCCGTGTGCTGGCCGGACGCGCGAAGGCGCTGCCGCCGGTCGGAGATTTCTCGTATGTCGAAGTTGTCGGCTGCCTGACGGCTGACGCACAGCGCGCGTGGCAATTGACGCAGGCGAGCGCGCCGGTGTCAGCGGCGATGACGACTGCCGCCGCCGCGCCGCGCAACACTCCGGCGAAGCTGGGGAACGAGACCTACCATCTGCTCGACGCGATGGCCTATTCGCCTGAGAGTCACAAGGGTCAGAAGATCTACGTGCGCGGGTTGCTGATCAGGACGCCAGGCGAGCAGCGAATTACAATCAGCACGCTGGAGACACTGTCTCCGACGTGTACTCAGTAGGGGCTGGCTGCTCGGGGCTCGGGCTAGCCGGTTGGGGGTGGGGGCTCGGGCCTGGGAGCTGGTGGCTCACCGAATCGACGTAGCGCGAAGCCTTTAGGCGAGCGTCGGTCGCTCGGCTGAAGCCTTCGCGCTACAGCGGAACGCAGAACGCGCAAATTTCTCTGCGCTCTCTGCGTTCTCCGGGGTTGCTTCCTCTGCGTCCTCTGTTTTCCTCTGCGTCCTCGTCTGTATTCTGCCTCAGAACCCGAATCTGATCTGCAGCTGCAGATTCCGCAGCGGCTGCGCGTTCGTCGCCGCGCCGAAGCCGGCGGTACGCGGCGTCAGGCGGTTCGGATCGAGCGAGCCGTCCGGCAGGAACTGCGAGTTCACGACGGTCTGATCCGTCGGGCTGCGATAGATGACCGTGCTGTTCCGGTCGTTGTAGATCACCGCGTTGAACACGTTGAAGACGTCGAGACGGAACTGCAGGTTGCGGTTGCCGCCGACGCGAATGTTCCTGGCGATCGCCATGTCGACCGTATGATCGGGACAGGCGCCGAGGACGAAGCGGCCCGACTCGAGGCCGACGCTGCCGTAGGTCGGCCCGGCGACTGCCGCGGTGTTGAACTGACGGTACTGATCGCTCGAGCAGCCCGAGCCCGGATCGCCCACGTAGACGATCTTCGCTGCATAATCCGGCGAGCCGGTGAGGTTCGTGTTCGTCCCGTTGTTCTGGTAGGTGTAGTTGATGTCGTAGCGGCCATTCGCCGTGTTCGTCGGGTTCGTTTGCGCCGCGCCGTTGGCCTGAATCGCCCCGGGCTGATAGGCCGAGCCGGCGGTGAGCACCCCCGACAGCTGCCAGTCGCTGAGGATCGCCTTGGCGACGCTGCCCATGGACGAGGGCGCGTCCGGGATGTTCCACACCGCGAAGGCCTTGACCACGTGGCGCTGCAGCGCGAGGTTCTCGTTGAGCTTCTCGTACGCCGCCTGGTCCGGGCGGACCGAGATCGTGCCGTCGGCCGCATGCTGCAGGCGGAGTTGCAATCCCGTATTCCCTCCAATCCCCGTATTTCCCTTGAACGACAGGCCCAGGTTGTAGTTCGCGCCGAACGCCAGTCCGCGCGTGAAGCGGCGGTTCAGCGAGAACTGCAGGCCGTGGTACTCATCCCAGTAGCGCGTCTCCTGCTCGTTGATGTTGCTGTAGCCGCGGAACGCTCGCAGCATGTTCGCGGGATACGCAGTCGCGCCGGGCACGGTGCTCGTGCCGAGCGTCGGATCCTGGTTCTGCGGCAGGTACGCCGCGCCGAAGTCCACGGCATTCAGATCGACGGAGCCGTTCGCTCCGCCCTGGAACACGCGCAGCCGGTTGAAGCCGTGGTTGCCCACGTAGGACACGTCGAGCGCGGCGTTCCACGGCAGCGCCATCTGGACGCCGCCCTGCCACTGCCAGGACGAGGGGATCCCGGCGTTGTACTGGAACGTGATCAACGCCGGCACGCCCTGGCTGCTCAGACCCGTGCCGAGCGTCTGCAGCTGGCCGTTGCGCAGATCCTGCGAGGTCGAAATCGGCGGGTTGCCCGGGATCGAGAACACCGTGTTGCCGTCGGGCCGGTCGAAGAACAGGCCGCCGCCACCGCGCAGCACGAACGTCGAATCACCCTTCAGGTCGTAGGCAATGCCGAACCGCGGCGCGACGACCAGCGCGGGCCACGTGTAGGAGGTGTCGGCGATGCCGTCACCGGCCTTGTGGATGCCGTCGGTCGGGTTGCCCGTCCCCGGAACGACGGTGCCGATGAGCGCCGCGCTGTTGGCCGCGCCCGGCGCCGTCACGATCTGGCCAGTGCGCGGGTCGACCGCGTTGCGCGCGTTGCCCGAGCACACGGTCGCGCCGTTACTGCAGCCGGCGATGTAGAGCAGCGGCGCGTTGGCGAGCGACCATTGATCGGCGAAGAAGTTCGACATCTGCAGGAACTGGTCGTACTGCGGACTCTGGTGCGTGAAGCGCAGCCCGTAGTCGAGCGTCATCTTGCCGTTCACCTTCCAGTTGTCCTGCAGGTAGAACTCGGTGTTGTTGTAGATCATCGAGCCCTCGATCAGGCTCGACTGCTGCAGGTACTGCGTGAAGACGCCGGTCGCGGCGTTGGCGAAGCCGAAGCCGGTATCGAGGGCGTTGTTGGTGTCGTTGCCGAAGTTCACGTAGCCCTGGAAGCCGAGATTGGCCACGCCGCCGGCGCCGGTGTTCTGCGCCTTGAAGCTGTGGTTGTTGTAGAAGCCGGCCTTGCTCGTGTGCGGGCCCCACACTTTCGTCAAGCTGATCGCGACGTCCTGCGTCCGGTTGATATTGAGGAAGCCCGGGAACAGCTGGTTGGGCGGTCCGGGCAGCGCGCCGACGCCCGCAGTGCCCATGATGCGCGTGCCCCATCCAAACGCCGGCGGCAGGGTGATCTTCGTGCCATCGAACCACACCGGGTTGAGATCGTTCAGCACGCCGTAGGCGTAGTAGCGGCTGTCGACGGCGCCGGCGTTCGGGTAGAGCAGCGGGAAGCCGGGCAGGCTGGTCAACCGGTTCGCCGAGTCGTTGACGAGGATGCCGCCGGTGAGAATGCCGCCGACCGCGCCACCGCCGGCCAGCTGATTGCGGATGAACCCGTAGGTGCCTTCGAGGAAGGTCGAGTTGTTCAACTGGTAGTCAACGGTCGCGCCGTAGTTGGTGATGAACGGATACGGGTTCTGGACGTCGCTGAACCCCTGGATGGCGCCAGGGGTGATCAGCTTGCGCGCGCGCTGTCCGTTGTACTTGCCGGTGAACCGCAGCTTCTGCGACAGCTGATAGTCGACGCGGATCGCCGGTTGCTGCGTCAGGTTGTCGGTAGTCGGCGCGTCGACCTGGTAGTTGTAGTTTTGCCCCGGCAACTGGTTGACGTTCGGCAACGGGTAGCGGCCGAGAATCTGCTGGCCGATCGGATAGAGCCGGTTCGCCGGGATCTTGCCGAGCACGCCGCCGTCCTGGAAGCAGCCGGCGGTGTTGCCGGTGACGCACGGCAGCGGCGACAGCGGATCGTGAATCAGATTGAACAGCGCGCCGTTGTTGTCGAGCGTCTGCGAGAAGTCGCCGGCCCGCTCGGCCGCGGTCGGCACGCGAATGCGGATCGGGTTGCCGTTGTTGATCGCGGTGGTCACCGGCCGGTATTCATGCGAGTAGAAGAAGAACAGCTTGTTGTTGCCGCCAGGTTTGCCGATCGGGCCGCCGATCGTGTAGCCGAGCGTCTTGGTGCTCTGCTTGGGCTTCGGATCGCCGTTCTTCTCGTTCACCCAGCTGTTCGAATCCCAGTCCGAGTTGGTCTGGATGTCGTAGGCGGAGCCGCGGAACTGGTTGGTGCCGCTCTTGGTGACGGCGGTGATCTGCAGCCCGCTCGAGCGGCCGTATTCCGCCTGATACCCCTGCGTCAGGATCTTCACCTCGCCGATGGCGTCGACGTTCATGTTCAGCATCTGGCCGTTGTTGCCGGTGTCCATCGCCGAGATGCCGTCCATCATGATGTTGTTCTGGCCCGCGCCACCGAGGCGCGTGGCGCCGGCCGAGGCGCCGGTCTGCACCACGCCGGGCGTGAAGGCGGTGAGGGTGGTGAAGTTGTTGCGGGCGAACGGCAAGTTCTCGATCTGCTCGCTCTTCACCGCGTAGGAGCGCTCGCCGCTCTGCGTCTGGACCAGCGGCGACGCGGCGGTGACGGTGACCGTCTCGGCCAGCGCGCCGGGTTCGAGCGTCATCGCCGGCAGGCCGACGCGGTCGCCGCCGCTCACCGCGACGCCCTCGCGCTTCACCGCCTTGAACGATTCGAGCGACACTTCCACGGTGTAGGTGTCGGCCGTGACGTTGGGGAAGACGTAGGTGCCGGTCTCGTTGGTGATCGCCGGCGCCGATCTGGTCCCGCGCGTTTCGCTGATGAGCACGACGGTCGCGCCCGGAATGACACCGCCCTGTGAGTCCTTGACCGTGCCGGTCACGGTGCCGGTGGTGATCTGCGCCGCCACCGGCGACGAGACGGCTAACAGAGCGAGCAAGAGACTACTGCCGATCAGGAGCATCCTTCGCCGCATGCTGCCTCCTCCGACTAGATCCAGTTGTGCAGATGGTTGGTTCGGCTCCGAACGCGCAGCCAGGAGCGGATGTGCGGAGCGCCCGGTCGAGACGACGAGCGTCGAGACGGGACGAGCCACTCTGGTGATCGCGGTCTTGTGCACAGCCTCCTCTTTCACGCGCGGCCCCAGGTGCGCGAATCTTCCGCTGCGACGACCCGACGAAAGGAGTGACGAACCTCCGACTGAAGGAGCACGGCCGCGAACGCCGGGACGGGCAGCCGCCCGGCACACCACGATTCCCGCCCTTGCAATCGGTTACATGGCGCAAAGCGTAGAGAGGAGGCGGGCGCGAGTCAAGCCCAAAGAGCGACCGAACGCGCCAGATTGCACGCCTGGCCTAGAATGCTCCACGCTTCTGGATCGGGCGGCTGGAACGGACATGGCTGAGCGGGCCCCGGCGTGGTACGGGATCGGCTGGCCGAGAACAGCAGCACGCAGTCGCGACAGGAGGACGTAAATGAAGCGAGCACTTGCGCCGCTGGCGGCGTCGCTGCTGATCGCGGCGACGGCACCGGACGCCGCCGCACAACTCACGGTCGCCAAGGACGGCCCCATCGTCTACGGCCATCATCACCTGAACACGTCGAACATCGAGGCGGAGAAGAAGTTCTTCGTCGAGACGCTCGGCGGCAGGCTGGTGACGGTCGGCACCAACAACACCGAGATCGTCGAGTTCCCGAACGTCCTGATCTTTTTCCGGGCGCAGGCGCCGACTGGCGGCACCCGCGGGACGACCGCCAATCACATCGGGTTCTCCGTACCGAATCTGCGCCCGGTCGTCGACAAGGTCAAAGCGAACGGGTTCAAGATGATCACCTCGACGGAGGCGCCGGGCCGCGAGGTGAAGGACGACATCGCCGGGCCGCTGCAGCCGGGCGGTGCGTCGATCGCCTTCGCTCAGGGTCCCGACGATCTGAAAGTCGAGTTCGTCGAGGCGAAGCAGCAGACGATCCCCATCCAGCTGCATCACGTCCACTTCTTCAACCCGAAGAACACCGAGATGCAGGCGTGGTACGCGAAGACGTTCGGTGCCGAGCCGCGATCGGGCGGTGCGTTTCCGTCGGCGCTGCTGCCCGGCGTGACCTTGAACTTCTCGCCGTCCGCCGATCCTGTCGTCGGCACGCAGGGGCGAGCGCTCGATCATGTCGGGTTCGAGGTGAAGAACCTCGAGGCGTTCTGCAAGAAGCTCGAAGCCGACGGGATCAAGCTGGCAGTGCCGTACCGGCAGGTGCCAGCGCTCGGCATCTCGATCGCGTTCCTCACCGATCCGTGGGGCACCTACATCGAGCTGACGGAAGGCCTGAACAAGGTGCCATAGCGATCACGCTCTGCGTTTTGCTCTGATGTCGCGAACGATGCTCACGTCTCCAGACGTGTCGGCCGTGTCAGGTGGAACTTCGCCGCGTCCTGGTAGGCCTTCGCCATCGCGAGGATCGGCAGTTCGCCAAACGGCCGGCCGTAGAACGTCATGTTCGTCGGGCTGCCGGTCTCGCTGAAGCCGTTCGGCACGTTGATCGCGGGATAGCAGGCGAGGTTGGCCATGTTGAAGTGGCGCTGCGTCGGCGTCTGCGGACGTGGCGGCTCTGTGGTCGTCGTCTCGACGCCGCCGCGGCCGCCGCCACGGCCCGCGCCGCCCGTGCCGTTGTTGTTCGACGCGACCAGGTAGACGTCGACGTGCGCGGTCGCCTCGGCAAGCCGCATCATCATCATCATCCGCACGCGCTGCGACTGCAGGTACTCGACCGCCGGGATCAGCCTGCCGTTCGGCCGCCCGCCGCCGCGCGCGTCCTTCATGCGACCCGCCCGCGCGTGCTCGTCGAAGAACACCGTCGATTCGACGCCCAGTCCGCCGAGGTTCGTCGGCATGTCGGGCACGCTCACGGGCACGAGCGTCGAGACGCCGAGCGACCGCAGGGTCTCGAGTGTCTGCTGGGAATTCGCCTTTGCTGCCGCGTTCGTGAGCTCGTCGAACGACTCGGGGATCCAGCCGACGCGCAGCCTCCTGATGTCGGTTTGCCCGTTCCAGTTGAACGGGATGTCCGACACACTCATGTCGCGGCCGTCGGGTTTCGCAATCGCCTGCATCACGATCGCGCAGTCCTCGGCGTAGCGACACAGCGGGCCAAGCCGGTCCTGCGTCCACGACAGCGCCATCACGCCGTAGCGGCTGATGCGGCCGAAGGTCGGCCGCAGGCCGGCCAGTCCGCAGCGCGCCGACGGGCTGAGAATCGATCCGCTCGTCTCGGTGCCGATGCCGAACGCGACGCAGCCGGCGGCAGTTGCCGACGCGGGACCGGCGGACGATCCGCTCGATCCCTGCGAAGGGTCCCAAGGGTTTTTCGTCTGGCCGTTGAACCACTGATCGCCGCCGGCAAGCTCGCCGGTCGCCAGCTTGGCGATCAGCACGGCGCCGGCATCGCGCAGCATCTCGACGACGCTGGCGTCGTAGTCGAACGACTGCTCCTTGAACGCCGGTGAGCCCCACGTCGTCGTGAATCCCTTGACCGAGATGATGTCCTTCGCGCCCCACGGAATGCCGTGGAGCGGGCCCTTGTAGCGGCCGGCCGCGATCTCGGCGTCGGCGCGTTTTGCTTCCGCGCGTCCGTAGTCGTCGAGAAACGTGACGACGTTGTTGAGGACGCCGTTGTAGCGGTGAAGGCGCGCGAGGTACATCTCGGTCAGCTCGAGCGACGTGACCTGGCGCGTGCGGATCAACTCCGCGAGGTGGCGAACCGGCCAGAACGCGACATCCTCGAGATTCTTCGGACGCTTCGCCGCGGGCGCCGCGCTGAGCACGAACGGCTGCTTCACCTTGTCGAGGTGCATCCCCGGGACGATCGCGCTGAAGTGGAAGGGCGGCGAGACGTCGTTGGGGATGTGGATCGCGCGGATTTCCCTGTAGCGCGTCAGATTCTGGTTCGCCGAGTTGACCATCTCCTTGCGCTCGGCCTCGGTGAGCTCGATGCCCGACAGCTTCAGCGCGTCGGTGATCATCTCCAGCGTGATCGTCTGGGTGCCGGCGTCCTGCATCCGCGCCCAGACGATCCCGGGCGCGAGCGTGGCGCCCAGGCCGACGCTGGTGAAATGCGCCATGAAGCGGCGCCGCGTCTCGTCGAGCTGCGTCATCGCGTGCTCCCTCCGTCGGAGATGGTCTCGCCCGGACGCGGCGGCGTGTGCACCGGCAGGCGTCGCGCGTGCGTCGCCTGCTCGAAGCTGTAGCCGAGCGCCAGCAGCTTCGGCTCGCTGAACGCCGGCCCGAAGAACGACAGGCCGACCGGCAGATTGTCGCCGGTGAAGCCGGCGGGCACGATCAGATCGGGAAAGCCCGTGAGGTTCGCGATGTTGGTCGCCGAGGGGGTGCCGCCGCCGCCCGCGCCCGTTTCGGCGATGAGCGCAGGCCGCCTGGACGACGTCGGATAGACGATCGCGTCGAGCTGCTGCGCGGCGAGCATCCCCTCGACGGCGGCGCGCACCGCCGGCAGCACGTGATCGCGCACCGAGGTGTAGCGGTAGTCGTCGAGCGTGCCGCTCTCGACCTCCCGCCTGAAGAGCGTCCACCGGCTGGGATTCGGTCCGGCCCCGTCGCGGCGGACGCCGTTGAATTTCTCCGCGCGCTCGATCATCTCGTCGAGCGTCTTCGGATAGCCAGGGCCGAGCGTCTTCAGGTAGTCGGCAATCTGGACGTGGAACTCCGGCCGGCGGATCGCGTTGTAGAACTCCTCCTTCGCATCGAGCAGCCACTTCGGGTAGCGCACGTCGACGACGGTCGCGCCTGCCTTGCGCATCGACGCCAGCGCCGAGTCGACGACCCAGTCGACGTCGGAGTCGGCGCCGAGAAAATCGCGGGCCACGCCGATGCGGGCGCCGCGGAGCGCGTCCGCTTTCAGGTACTTCGTGTAGTCGGTTTCGGACGTGCCGACGCTTTTGTTCGTGGCGGCGTCCGCCGGATCGACGCCGGTCATGATCCCGAGCGCCACCGCGACGTCACTGACCGAGCGCGCCATCGGACCGCCGGTATCGAAGGTGAGCGCAAGGGGAATGATGCCGCTGCGGCTGAGCAGCCCGTGCGTCGGCTTCAGGCCGACGATGCCGTTCGACGTGGACGGTCCGCGGATCGATCCGCCGGTGTCGGTGCCAAGACCGAGCGGGGCATACGCCGCCGCGATCGCGACGCCGGTGCCGCCGGAAGATCCGGACGGCGTCCGCGTGAGGTCGTGCGGGTTCAGCGTCTGTCCGCCGAGCGAGCTGTGCGCGCCGCCCGAGGCGAACTCCGACAGGTTCACCTTGGCCAGCACGATCGCGCCGGCGGCCCGCAGTTTCTTCACGATGAATGCGTCGTCGGGCGGGATCGATCCTTCGAGGAGCACCGAACCGCCGGTCGTCGGCAGATCCGATGTGTTGTAGTTGTCCTTCAGCACGATCGGAATGCCGTGGAGCGGCGATCGCGCGCCTTTGGTCTTGCGTTCCGCATCGAGCGCGCGTGCGGTCTCGAGGGCTTTCGGGTTGAGCACGATCACCGCGTGGAGCGACGGCCCCTTCCGGTCGTAGGCCTCGATGCGCGCGAGGCACAACTGGACCAGGCGCTCCGCGGTGAGCGCGCCGCGATCGAACGCGCGGTTGATGTCGGCGATCGTCATCGCGTCGAAGTCGAACGACGCCGCGCCGGTCGGGGTCAGCGTGACCAGGCACAGCAGGGCGGCGAGCGCGCAGGTCCACACCTGGCGTGTGCGCGACGGCTTGAGGCGAGGGTCCACGGGCACTCTCCTTGTGATGGCACCGAGATTATCCGGGATTGAGCGCCACCGCGCACGCCGTTCTCGCGACGGATGACACGTTTAGGGCAAAGCGATTGGTGCAACCAGGCGCTGCGGGACGGCGACGCGCTTCGACGTTTTCGAGGAAGAGTTTGGTGACTTCTTGCGGCGCGCGACACCCCCAACTGTTTCGTATCGTCGCTTCTTGTGAACGGACCTCGAGACGATCAAGTGGATATCGACTGCGCCCTCCTGAGATGCGGGTGACCTTCTTGATGACCGCGACCCCGTGGAGGGCAGCTTTGCGCGTCTGTCGAACGCGACAGCTCTTGGTAAACAGTTAGGGAGTGGACGCCTTGGTGGAGCATGGGAGTCGGTGCGCCGGCTACTGCTTGTCGAAGTGCGAGTTCAAGTCGGCCATCTCATCTCTGATGCAGGCCAGCAGGTCGCGGTCGGCCGGCGCGTCGCGAAGCTGCAAGACGAGGCGCCTTAGTCGCTCCAGACCCTCAAGGACGTCGTCCAGCGTCAGCACCCGATGCCGCAGTGAGGCCGTGTGTTCCGCAATCTGCTGACGCACCGCGGGTAGCTCGAAGCCTTGGGTCGCGATCAAGCTGGCGGGTCGTTCACAATCCTCGCGTAGAAGGCCGAGCAACAGGTGCTCGGTACCAATGTGCCGATGGTGCATCCGGTCGGCTTCCCACGCAGCGCAGTTCAGCACGCGCTGACTTCCTTGACTGAACGCCTCGCCCGGCTTGGGCGTTGGTTGCGTCTCGCCCGCACGGACAACGTGCCCGGTACGAATGCCGGCTACCGCATGGAACGAACGAGGAGCCTCGAGTTCATCGCGGTGAGTGCACATGGCGTCAGTGGTGAGCCGGGCATTTGACAAGTCGCTGGTGGTGAGATCGCGGACCGTCATCAGACCGACGAGCAGGTGCTCGGCTTCGATGTGCGAACTGTTCTGCCGGACCGCCTCCTTGCGAGCCTCGAACAATGTCTGTCGTGCCGGTTCAGTGAACCGTTCGAACATACGTCGACCTCAAGGTTCACTCGAGACGTCGGCGGGCGCCGCGCGCGTTAGTACTGAATATCGGAGCGAGAGAGCGGTCGCGCCACTCAAGAGGTCCGCGAACGGAATCACGCTGCCGCGGCTCTGTTGTTCCGTGTCCAGCTTGCCGGCCAGCTTGGCTATTTCTGTGGTCAACGGATAAACCGTGACGGACACCAGGAGATCGTCGACGAACGCTTCGCGACGCGCCCGCCGTTCAGTCGATTCCGCACGGTGAACGCCGTGGACAAGTTCGACTACACCGACGGCCGAGAGGGTGGCCTCCTGTCGAGGCCGCCTCTCAGGGCCACATCGGCATCACCACATCACCCGCCGCGCAAGTGCAAGGACATCAAAGACCGCTGCGATGAATCCGGCAATCGCCGGCGGTTTCAATCATCACTTCAATTGTTACGGAACTCACCCAGCGGAATCAAACTGCCGTCCCAGAACTGTCGCGGGACTGTCGCTCAAAGGCATCATGAGGTCGTCGCGCGCTGCATCGAATCACCCATCCGGCTTTGCGTGTGGTGCGGAACGAACGGGCTCGGTCGCCGGCGCGGTGGCGTCGGACCATTCGCGGAAAACGGTTGGCTCGGAACCAAACATCACTGTCGAACCGTCTACCAAAGCGTGGCGGGACGTGATCCGGGCGCCGTTCACGAACGTCCCGTTGGTGCTTCCTCGATCCTCGACTGTGGCGCGAGCGTCGGCGATCACGAGGCACGCGTGTACCCGCGACACGCTCGTGGCGTCGAGCCAGACGTCGCTTCCCGGATGCCGCCCGACGACGTTTTCGCCCTCGGAGAGCGGCAGGATCGTGTCTCGCCACTGGAGCCACCACCGGGCGCCGTGTGCGCGTGCCGGCTCCGCCGCACCGATCACGTCGACCTCAGCCGCGAACCGGTAGCCGCGTCGCGATACCGTCCAGACGAATCTGGGCGATTTCGGGTCGTCGCCAAGCGCCTTCCTCACCTCGGCCACCGCGTTTCCGAGATTCGCCTCCACCACGACGACGTCCGGCCACAGCCGATCCTGCAGCTCGGTCTTCGTCACCAGCGCCGGCCGGCGCTCGATCAGCAGCTGCAGAAGGTCGAATGATTTCGGAGACAGGTGGACCCGTGTGCCGCTGCGCGTCAGCTCACGCGTTGCCGAATCGAACTCGAACGGGGCGAAGCGGAGTCTCATCGGGGCAGGAGGGGCGGGAAGGGCTGGAGGGGCAGGAGGGGCAGAACGGGGCGCGACCGTTCTTCGTGTGGGGTCAAACCTGCGGAATCCTGATGGTTTGCCTGTGACTCCGGGGCGATCACCTCGTCATAGTAACGGGAAGGGGACCGCGCGATGATCGAGACGGCGAAGGCGCCGACCGGGTTGAGCATCTGGCGTGCGATGCGCCAGGAACTCGCGTTGAACCTCTACCCGCTGCCATACACCACGCTTCCCCCGACGATCTTCTACGTCTATCTTCACCCCGGCGACTTCGATCGCATCGAAGGCATCGTCCCCCGGCTCGTCGCCGAGCTCCAGCAGGCGCTGAGCGACGAGGTCCGCCGGATCAACCAGGGGCGCGCCAGGTCAGGCGGCGGCGTGCTGTCGCGCCTGATTGCGCGCGCAGAGGCGCCGCCAATCGAAGTGCCGGCCGGCGGCTGGGAAGTCCACGTCGACGCCGACCGGAACGGGACGCTGCAGCCGGGTCAACTGGGCATCGACTCGATGCTGCCGCTGCCACCGCCGCTCGAGTTCGGCGGCCCGCCGACGACGCGGATCGTGAAGTCGGTGGTCAGCGACGCCGGCCGCAGCAGCACGACGATCGAAGTGCCGCAGACTCTGGCGGGTCCCGACGTGGTGGCGCCTGATCTTCGCGAGCGCGCCACCCTGACCTACGACGACGAGCAGGGACATCACGCGTTCAGCATGTGCAAGGACACGCTGAGCGTCGGCCGCGGCGGAAGCGCGGTCTGGGTGGACGTCCAGGTGTTCGCGTCGTCGAAGGTTTCGCGCGAGCACTTCCGCCTGCGCCGCGATCGCTCCGGGCTGTTCTTCATTCAGGACGCCAGCAGCTGGGGCACGGCAATCGACGGCGTGCCGATCCCGCCTTCCGTCAAGGGCCCCGACGGTGTGGTGAGGCCAGGCGCAGAATACGCGATCGCGTCGCCGAGCCGGATCGAGCTCGCCGGCGCGCTCATCATGCAGTTCGAAGCGAAATGGCTGCGCTGACGACGCTCTACTGGTCGCACTTCGTGTTTCTCGCAGGGCTCGCCGCCGCCGTCGCGTGCCTGTTCTGGCTCGCACGCGTGCACGATCGTGGCTGACGTGCGCGCGATCGCGAGCGTCACTCTGGCTGCGGCCGCCCGGACCCATCCCGGCCGCGTGCGCGCGAACAACGAGGACATGCCCGTCCTCGACGCGGCACGCGGCGTGTTCGGCGTCATCGACGGGATCGGCGGCAAGGCCGGCGGTGAAATCGCCGCGGCGACCGCGAAGGATGTCATCCTCCAGCGCCTCGCACGGCCCGTCGGCACCGACGCCGAACGGGTGCGCGAAGCGATTGCGATCGCGAACAACGAGATCTATCGGCGCGCCGCCGGATCCGTCGAGCTCAGCGGCATGGGGTGCGTGATCACGCTGGCGATCGTCACCGACGATCGGCTCACCATCGGCCACGTCGGCGACGCACGCCTGTACAAGATCCGCCCCGAGGGGATTCGGAAGCTGACCCGCGATCACTCGCCGGTCGGCGAGCAGGAAGACGCCGGCGAGCTGCCGGAGGCCGACGCGATGCGCCACCCGCGCCGGAACGAAGTGTTCCGCGACGTCGGGACGATCTATCGGGACAAGGACGAGCAGGAGTTCGTCGACGTCATCGAAGAATCGATCGAGCCGGACGCCGCGATCCTGGTGTGTTCCGACGGTCTCAGCGACATGCTGCCGTCCACGACGATCGCGCACATCATCCGGCAGCACGCCGGATCGCCGGAACGGGTCGTCGAGTCGCTGGTGGCCGCCGCGAACGACGCCGGCGGGCGCGATAACGTCACGGTCGTGTACGCCGAGATGCCGATCTTTGCGGAACGGATCGGCCGCCGGGCAGGGGACTGGATGACGCCGACCGACCCGATCGAGGTCGTGTCGAATCAGCCAGACGCGATCGCGCCGGCGCTGGCCTCGTCAGCGACGCCGGGCCGGGTCCGCCGCGCCGCGCGAGCGGTCTTCTCGAGCCGGGCGACCTGGTTCGCCGCCGGCACGCTCGCCGGAGTGGTTGGCGCACTGGCGCTGACCGCATACGTCGCGACAACGCAGGTGCACGGCTCGCGGACGCTGATCGTCTCGTCGGACGGCAGCGCTCCGTTCGCGACGATCACCGAAGCCGCCGCCGCCGGCCGACCGGGCGACATCGTCCGCATCGAGCCGGGCGAGTATCACGAAGCGGTCGTCGTCGGCGACGGCGTGGATCTGATCGCGCGGATCCCGGGTACCGTGACGATCGCGCACGGCGGCGATCCGACGGCGCCCGCGCTGTCGATCGTCGGCGCATTCAACGTGCGCGTCGCCGGAATCCGGATCGACGCGCAGGCGCCGCTGCAGGCCGGTGTCCGCGTCAGCGCGCCGGCGGCGACGCTCGAACTCGTCGAGATCGGCGGGCCGATTCGTCGCGCCATCGATCTCGCTCCGGGATCGGCGCTGACGGTGCGCGGCAGCCGCATCGTCGTCGAGGGCGAGCTGGTGGCGGTCCCGGACGCGGGCCAGGCAACGTTCGTCGATTCCGTGCTGGTGCGGAGCGGTGGCGCCGGCGAGGCTGCGTTCTCGCTGAAGCCGTCGTCGCACCTCGCGCTGCACGGCAACGCGTTCGCAGGATTCGGTGCCGAGATCGTGGAGGGCGTCACGGCGGCGCGTCGCGCGGAACTGTTGTCAGGCAACCTCGTGGCGGAGGGCAGGCGCTGATGGCACGCGAGGATTTCGAGATCGTCGATCCGAAGCCGATTGGCCGCGGCCAGTTCGGCACGGTGTTTCGTGCGCGGCGCCGCTGCGACGGCCGTGCCGCGGCGCTGAAGCTGATCCTTCACGACGGGGAGAACGGCGCCGGCACGATTGCCGCGGAGCGGCACGGGGCGATGCTGCAGCAGGAATTCGCGTGCCGTCACGGCATGGTGCCCGAGGTCTTCGACTTCGGCGCCGACGGCGACGACTTCTACATCGCGATGGAACTGATCCAGGGTCCGTCGCTCGACGAGTGCCTGCGCGAGGGCGCGCTGCCCTACGACGAAGCGGTCGGTCACGCGGTCTGGTTGTGCGAGTTCCTCGATCGAGCGCACGCCTTCTCGGTCACCGTCGAGGAGCAGCCGTACCGGCTGCTGCACAACGATCTGAAGCCCGCCCACCTCAAGATCCCGGAGTCCGGCGGCCGGAAGGTCCTCGACTTCGGGATGGCCAGGGTGCTCGAGGAGACGCGCGATCTGGCGACCGACGTCGGCCGGACCATCGCCTATGCGGCGCCGGAACGGCTGCGATCGGAGCGCGTCAACGTCCACGCGGACTTCTGGTCGCTCGGCGTGATGCTCTACGAAATGGTGTCGGGGCACCGGCCGTATCCCGCGCTCGAGGGACCGCGGCTGCGGCGGCGGCTCTACGCGGCGATTACGACCAACGAGCCGCGCGCGTCGCTGCCGCCCGACTGCCCCGTGCATCTCCAGGCGATCATCCATCGCCTCCTCGCCTACCAGCCCGCGCACCGTTATCAGACGGCCGCCGAGATTCACGCGGATCTCGAACGTTACGCGCACGACGAAACGCCGCTCGCGGTCGCGTATTACGACACGCCCGCGACGCTGCCGGTGACGCGCACATCGGCGGTTGTCGACGCCTCCCTCGCGGTGATCACGGAGGCGCCGCCGATGGCGCCGCCAGTCCCGGTGACGGATCCGTTGCCGCGGTCGGGTGCGCTGGTGGTGCCGGCGGCTCCGCCGCGGCCGGCCGTTCCCACGCCGCCCCGGGCCCTGCCGGCGCGTCCGCTCCTGAATCGCGTCGCACACGCCATCGCGATGACGCTGCTCGTCGGCATCGTCGCCACCGAAGGGGTTGCCTGGCTGTTTGCGGAGAGATTCCGCGACACGATTCCGGCTATGGACGAGCGCACCGTGACGTCGAGCC
Organism: Vicinamibacterales bacterium; assembly: GCA_035259385.1. Classification (GTDB taxonomy): domain Bacteria; phylum Acidobacteriota; class Vicinamibacteria; order Vicinamibacterales; family CAVVIG01; genus QHWK01. Next base: position 27,771 of record DATFWL010000137.1, read on the forward strand.
GGGCTGCGTACGACACCGTGGCGCGCTGGGCGATTTTTGATCTCGGGCTGCGCCTGCGCGTGAACAACCCGCTCGTCGCGGCGCTGCGGAGCATCGGCGATCGCGTGATTGCCGACTACCGGCGCGAGGTGCCGACGATGGGCCCGGAAGAGTGGCGTCAGGCGCAGGAGGCCTTCGGCTGGGCGCATGGGTTGTGGCCTCGCGACGGCGCGCTTCTCGCGAAGCAGCTC
>DATFWL010000138.1:0-28300 GCA_035259385.1 Vicinamibacterales bacterium
GTCGGCATCGTGAACGTCGCCGCGTCCACGAAGGGCGAGAACTACTCGCGCCTGCCGCGGCAGGAGGAACTGAAGCTCACGCCCGGCGCCGCCTACGTCCACATGACGTCCAACAACACGATCGAAGGCACCGAGTACAAGACGCTGCCGTCGGTTGGCGACGTCCCGCTCGTCTCCGACACGTCGTCGAACATGTTCAGCGGCCCGATCGACGTCTCGAAGCACGCGCTGATTTACGCCGGTGCGCAGAAGAACATGGGGCCCGCCGGCGTCACCGTCGTCATCGTCCGGCAGGACCTGCTGCAGCGGTCGCCGAAGACGCTCGGGACGATGCTCAATTACGCCGTCCACGCCGAGAACGGATCCTTGTACAACACGCCGCCGGCGTTCGCGGTCTACGCGCTCGGGCTGGTGATGAAGTGGCTGACCGGGCAGGGCGGTCTGGAGGCCATCGACGTCGCCAACGATCGCAAGGCGGGAAAGCTGTACGCCGAGATCGATCGCTCGGGCTTCTACCGCGGCACGGCGAACGAGGCCGATCGATCGCGGATGAACGTCACGTTCAGGCTCGCAACCGAGGAGCTCGACAAGCAGTTCGTCAAGGAATCGACCGCCGCCGGGCTCGACGGGCTGAAGGGCCACCGGTCGGTCGGCGGGATGCGCGCCTCGATCTACAACGCGTTCCCGGACGAGGGCGTAGACGCTCTCGTCGCCTTCATGAAGGAATTCGAACGAGCGCGCGGCTGAACCATGCTATCATCCTTCGTTTCCGTAAGTTAGCCTCAGCTCGACAGATTACGTGGAGGGATATGTAGTGCTGCCGTCGCTTCTTCTCACGCTCCTCGTTGCTGCCATCCTGATCCAGGTGGCAGTTTTCTGCACAACGATTTTTTTACACCGGACAGCGACGCACAAGGCGCTGATGCTGCACCCGGCCATGGAATGGTCGTTCAAGTTCGCGTTGTGGCTGACGACGGGGATTCTGACGAAAGAATGGGTGGCGGTGCACCGCAAGCATCACGCCTTCACCGACGAAGAAGGCGACCCGCACAGCCCCGCGCTGCTCGGCTTCTGGAAGGTGCAGCTGGGGAATGTCTACTACTACATGCGCGAGGTCCGGACCACCGACGTCGTGGCGCGTTACGCCCGCGACATCAAGGAAGGCTGGTGGGATCGCAACGTGTTCAGGTTCGGGCTGCTCGGTCTGGGCGTCGGCACGACGCTGCTGTGCATCGTGATGGGCCTCGCGCTGGGCGCCATCGGCGTCTACCTGGCGCTCGCCGCGGCGGCGATTCACGCGGTCATGTACGTGTTCGTGCTGTCGTCGTCGATCAACGGCCTGTGCCACCACGTCGGCTACAGGAATTTCGACAACACCGCGACCAACCTCCGTTTCCTGGCACTCCTCACCGGCGGCGAAGGGCTGCACAACAATCACCACGGCTACCCGCGCAGCCCGAAGTTCAGCTGGCGCGCCAGCGAGTTCGATCCAGCGTGGCCGGTGATCAAGCTGCTCGTCGCCCTCAAGCTCGCCAAGCCGTACAAGACCATCGAGGACGTGGCTGCCTGAGAATCAAGAATTAGGAAGTAAGAACTAAGAATTCGTCGCGTGCCTCGATGGCGTGTACGAATTCTCAATTCTTAATTCTTAATTCTTAATTGTGTGGCGTCGGACCGGGGAACTGCCGACGCCGTCTCCGCCTCCGCCTTCGTCGCCTGAACTGGCCCGGCTGCTGATTCTCTGATTCCTGCGGCGTCTCCGGCGGCGCGCCGCCGGCCTCCGCGAGCACCTGCTTCCAGTGGTTGGCGGTGTCCGGCGAGCCGCCGTGGATTTCGAGCCAGGTGAGCGCCTCGCGGAAGATGCCGCGGTGTGCGAGCGCGCGCTGCGCGCGCGGGCTCGCGCTCAGATCCTTCATCCGCCGCTGCAGGCCGACGATCTGTCGCAGACGCTCGACATCGCGCCGCGCGAGCGGGAGGTCACCGAGCCGCGGTATCGGCGGCCGCCGCTGCCGCGCGGGCCCCTCTGCGGTGCCAGGCACGTGCCGGGCGCCGTTCGAACCGCGTGGCGGGCGCAGCGAGATGCCGAGCGGAACGAGCAGCGATCCCATCAGGATGGTGTTGGTCAGCGTTTCCGGTATCGATGCGAACTGCCGGCGATAGGCATCGACCGCGGCGAGCGACTTCCAGAGCGGGTCGGTCGCGCCGTGGTGGAGTTCCGACGAGATCGGCTCGAGCAGGCCGACGTCAGCCAGCACGCGGAACGTCTTCTCCGCCGAGCCCGCCCGGAGAATCTTGTAGTACTCCTCGAGCAGCCGCGGCAGCGAGCTCTTCGCAATCTCGTGGCGGTGTGTGCGGATCGACTCGAGCAGCGTCGGCTCGATGGTGAAGTCGAGCCGCGCCGCGAGCGCGATCGCGCGGAGCATGCGCACCGGGTCCTCGCGCAGCCGCACGTCCGGATCGCCAATCGAGCGCACGACGCCGGCGCGCAGATCGTCGAGGCCGCCGACGTAGTCGATGATCGAGAAGGTGGCGATGTCGTAGAACAGCGCGTTGACGGTGAAGTCGCGGCGGAACGCGTCTTCTTCCGGCGTCCCGAACGTGTTGTCGCGATGGATCAGGTGCTCGCCCTCCGGCGTCGACGGATCGGGCGCGGGCACGCCGTCCTGCACGACCTCTTCGCCGGGCGCGACCTGCCGGCGGAAGGTCGCCACCTCGATCACCTTCTGCCCGAACTTGACGTGCGCGAGGCGGAAGCGGCGGCCGATGATCCAGCAGTTCCGGAAAAGCTTCTTGACCTGGTAGGGATGGGCCGACGTTCCGATGTCGAAATCCTTCGGCTTCCGACCGAGCAGCAGGTCGCGGACGGAGCCGCCGACGAGATACGCGGTGTGCTCGAACTGGCGCAGGCGATAGAGCACCTTCAGCGCATCCGGATCGACGTCCCGGCGCGAGAGGGGATGCTCCTCGCGCGGGATGATCCTCGGCTCGACCACGGCCGCATTGTACCAAAGAGTCGTAGAACGACAGCTAAGCGATTGATGTCCAGCGACTTAGCCGGTAATTTGCCGTGTGCTAGGATGGGGCATGCGCCGCGTTGCCATGGCTCTGGCGTTGCTCGCCACCGCCGTCCGCCCGGCACACGCTGACGACCCGCTGTCCCGAGCGCGTCTCCTCTACAACCAGAAACAGTTCGAGGCGGCCGTGGCCGCGGCCGAAGAGGCGCGCGTCATGCCGGCGCGCGCCGACGCAGCCGATCTGGTCGCGGCGCGCGCGTATCTGGAGCGTTACCGCGCCACCCTCGAGTCCGCGGATCTCAACAACGCCCGCGATCGGCTGCGGCGGATCGATCCCCAGCACTTCTCGCCCCGCGAGCGCATGGAGTATGTCGTCGGCCTCGGCGAGACGCTGTACTTCGACGGCGCGTTCGGCGCCGCGGCGACGGTCTTCGATTCGGTGCTGCAGAGCCGCGACGCGACATCGGCCGACGCGCGCGAGCGCGTCCTCGACTGGTGGGCGACGGCGCTGGATCGCGAGGCGAAACCGCGGCCGGAGATGGATCGGCAGACCGCGTACGTGCGCATCCGCACGCGGATGGAAGAGGAGCTTGCCGGACGCCCGACCAGCGGCACTGCCGCGTACTGGCTGGCCGCCGCCGCGCGCACGCAGGGCGATCACCAGGCCGCGTGGGATTTCGCGCAGGCGGGCTGGGTGCGGTCCGCTCTGGCTGGCGAACACGGCGCCGCGCTCCGCGACGACCTCGATCGCCTCGTGCTCCGCGGCATCGTCCCCGACCGCGCCAAGGCCACCGCGCAGTCGCCGGAAGCGCTGCGCGCGCAGTGGGAGCTGTTCAAAGAACGGTGGAAGCGTTGAGCGGTGCCAGTGCAATTAAGAATTGGGAATTAAGAATGAAGAATTCGTGCACTCTCTCGCGTCATTCCGGACGATCGAGCGAATGTGTGTACGAATTCTTAATTCCAAATTCCTAATTCTTAATTGCGGATCTTCAGTCTTTGGCGTCCTTCCAGTTCTCGCCGATGCCGACGTCGACGATCAACGGGACGCTGAGCGACGCGGCGGCCTGCATCGTCCGACGCACGAGCTCCCCGTATTCGTCGGCCTTCCCTTTCGGCACCTCGAACAGCAGCTCGTCGTGGACGGTGAGGATCATCCGGGCGTCGGGAATCGGTTCGAGCGCGGCGTGGACGTCGATCATCGCGCGCTTCATGATGTCGGCGGCAGTGCCCTGGATCGGCATGTTGACGGCCATCCGTTCGGCTGCCATGCGCAGCTGCCCGTTGCGGCTGTTCAGATCGGGCACCAGCCGCCGCCGCCCGTAGATCGTCTTGACGACGCCGCTGGTGCGGGCCTCGGCGAGCGTCCGGTCGATGAACGCGCGCACGCGCGGGAAGCCGGCGAAATACGCGTCGATGAACTCCTGCGCGGCCTGCTGCGTGACGCCGATGTCCTTCGACAGCGTGAAGGCGCTCTTCCCGTAGAGCAGCGCGTAGTTCACCATCTTCGCGATGCCGCGCAGCTCGTGGGGGTCGCGGCTGCTGTTCGCGCCGAAGATCTTCCGCGCGGTCCGCTCGTGGAAGTCGGCGCCTTCCTGAAATGCGGCGACCAGCACCGGATCCTCTGACATGTGTGCCAGCACGCGGAACTCGATCTGCGAGTAGTCGGCCGAGATCAGCACGTGATCCGGATCGGCGGTAAAGGCGCGGCGGATTTCGCGGCCGAGCGCGGTTTTGATCGGGATGTTCTGCAGGTTGGGATCGCTGCTGCTCAGGCGGCCGGTCGCGGCGCCGGCCTGGTTCAGGCAGGTGTGCACGCGTCCGGTGTCCGGGTTCACCAGCTGCGGCAGCGCGTCGATGTAGGTGCCCTTCAGCTTCATCAGCGCGCGCCACTCGAGGATCTGCCGCGGCAGATCGTGGGAGAGCGCCAGCTCTTCGAGCACCTCGACCGCCGTCGACGGCGCGCGCGACGCGCCGGTGCGCTTGAGGACCGGCAGCTGCAGCCGATCGAACAGAATTTCCGCGAGCTGCTTCGGCGAGTTGACGTTGAACTCGCCGCCGGCCGCCTCGTAGATCTGCGCGGTCCGCCGCGACAGCTCCTGCTCGATCTTCTGCGACTGAGCCTGGAGCAGCGGGCCGTTGATCCGCACGCCGGCCTGCTCCATCGCGATCAGGACCGGAATGAGCGGCCGCTCGATGGTGTCGTACACCGCGGCGAGCTGCTCCTGCGCGAGCAGCTCCCGGAAGCGCGGCGCCAGCTGGCCGACGAGATCGGCGCGCTCGCCGGCGTAATCGAGCGCCGCCTCGGCCGGCACGTCGGCGAGCGACAGCGCCCTGACGCCGCGGCCGCAGACGTCCTCGTCGCTGAGCGCCTTGTAGCTGGTGTGCTCGAGCGCGAGATCTTCGAGGCGGTGCTCCGCCCGGCTCGAGTCGAGCAGGAAGCTCGCCAGCATCGTGTCGGTGTCGATCCCGCGCAGCGTGATGCCGTGGCGCGCGAGCACGATCGCGTCGAACTTGAGATCGTGCCCCGCCTTCTTCACCGACTCGTCCTCGAACACCGGACGGAGGGCCGCGAGCGCCGTCTCGAGCGGCAGCATCGGCGCCGCCGCCAGCGACCGGTGGCCGAGCGGCACGTAGTCCGCGTCGCGCGGCGCTGTCGAGAAGGCCAGCCCGACGATCCCCGCGCGCATCGCCGTCGGCCGATCGGGCAGCACCCGCAGCGCGAACCCGCCGGCGGCGCGCAACCGGTCGACGAGCTGCCGCAGCGCGTCCTCGGTGGCGATCGTCTTGTAGTTCTTCTGGGTGGTTTTCGCGTCGGGCGCGTATTCCTTCGCGAAGGCGCGGAAGCCGAGCTCGTTGAAGATTCTGAAGCAGGCTTCGCGCGATCCGCCGCGGAACCGCACGGCATCCGGATCGAAGTCCACTGGCACGTCGGTCCGAATCCGCGCCAGCTCACGGCTCTGGCGCGCGTTCTCGACGTTGGCGAGCAGTCCTTCGCGGTAGCGTTTGTTCTTGACCTCAGCCGCATGATCGATCAGCGCATCGAGCGACCCGTACTGCGCGATCAGCTCGCGCGCGCCTTTCTCGCCGATCCCGGGGACCCCCTTGATGTTGTCGATCGTGTCGCCCATCAGGGCGAGCACGTCCACGACCAGGCCCGGCGGCACGCCGAACTTCTCCTTCACCCCGTCGGCGTCGTACCACGTGCCCTCCTCCTTCGGGTTGAACACCTTGATGCCGTTGCGGACGAGCTGGAAGAAATCCTTGTCGCCGGTGACGATCGCCACCTCGAAGCCGGCCGCCGCCGCCTTTTCCGCCAGCGTGCCGATCACGTCGTCGGCTTCATAGCGCTCGGAGGTGAGGATCGGCACGCCGAGGGCCTCGCACGCGGCGTGGACCATCGGAATCTGCTGCGCGAGCTCGTCGGGCATCGGCGCCCGGTTCGCCTTGTAATCGGCGACCAGCTCGTCGCGAAACGTGCGTCCGGGAAGATCGAACGACGCGGCGATGAACTCCGGCCGATGCTCGGTGAGCAGCTTGCGGAGCATCGTGACGAAGATGTAGACGGCGTTGGTCGGCGTCCCCTGCGCGTTGCGCAGCAGTCCGCCGTCCGCGGTCCGCACCGGCGCATGATACGCGCGGTACATCTGCGAGCTGCCGTCAATCAGATAGAGCACAAATTTTTACTATATCATCGGCGGTGATGCGGCTTCGCGCGCAGGTGGGGAACGCACGGGCCGCAAAGGCGGCAGAGAAAATTCCTGCTCGTGCCGATCGACGCAACGCGGACGTGACCGGGTTCGCAAAGAGAACGGGTCTTTGCGCTCTTTGCGGTCTTTGCGTTCTCGTCGCTGCGTGCAGCAACACCAGCCTGTTCCGGCAGTACGAATACGAGGAAGACATCTATCTCTCGCTCGACGGGACGGCCACGATTTACATCAACAGCTCGATCGCGGCGCTGAATGCGCTGCGCGGCACCTCCTTCGACGCGAGCCCGGCTGCCCGCGTCGATACGAATGCGGTGCGCGCGTACTACACGACCCCGGACACCAGCGTCAGCCGCGTCAGCGCCTTCAGGCGCAGCAGCCGGCGCTTCGTCAGCGTTCGCCTGGACGTCGACGACATCCGCCGGCTCGGCGCCGTTCCGCCGTTTGCGTGGTCCACCTATCGCTTCGACCAGCAGGAGAATCAGTACACGTACCTCCAGACGATCGGCGCCGCGGCCGGCAGCAATCCCGGCAACGCCGGCTGGAACGGCCGCGAGATGGTCGCGTTCCGCCTGCACCTGCCCAGCAAGATCCGCTACCACAACACGCGCGGCGTCGAGAGCCGCGGCAACATCCTGGTGTGGGAGCAGCCGCTCGCCGACCGCCTTCGCGGCGAACCGATCTCGATCGAGGCGCGCATGGACACGCAGTCGATCCTCTACACGACGTTGTGGCTCTTCGGTATCACGTTCGTCGCCGTGGCGGTGGCGTTCGCCGTCGTGATCTGGTGGGTGATGCGTCGAGGCGTCGAGCCGCCGATGGCGGCGGCGAGGTGACCGGGATGGCGCGCGAGTCGGATCAATTCGGCGCAAAGCCGGCAGTGCTGCGATGCGCGCGATGCGGCAGGTTCGTCGATTGGCAGGGGGCCTACCTGCAGCTGGTCTGCGGATGCCGGCCGCGGATCGAGCTGCCGCCGGTTCTCGTCCGCGAAGCCACTGACGCCGAGCGATCCGAGGCCAGGCAGCTGTTCGAGCGCGACTTCGGCCGCACCACGATCGTCGCGTTCGGCGACGTGGTGGACATCGATCAGATGCCGGCACTCGTCGCCGTGATGAGCGGACCGCCGTCGGGCGCGCTCGCGTATCGCCTCATGGGCGACGCCCTGCACATCGTCGCGCTCGCGACCGATCCGATGTGGCAGCGATCCGGCGTCGGCAGCTACCTGCTCGCCGAAGCCGAGCTGCTCGCGCGGCGCCTCGGCCTCAAGCGGCTGGTCGTCTCGACGACGAACGACAATCTGCCGTCGCTGTATTTCTACCAGCGTCGCGGCTACATCCTCACCGATCTCGTGCCGAACAGCATCAGCGCCCACACCTCAGAGCACGTCCCGGGCTTCGCAGGAATTCCGGTGCGGGACGAGCTCAGGCTGGAAAAGCGCCTCTAAGGACGGATAGGAGAGATGGGACGGATAGGACGGATCGGACGGATAGGACGGATAGGACGGATAGGACGGATGGGACGGATAGGGACTGATAGGACGGATTGGGAGGCGTCATCTGTCCCATCCTTCCTATCCGTCCCATCCGTCCTACTCCGTTAGAATCGCACTCCGAACGACACGCGGACCTCACGCGGCGTCGTGTAGGCGAAGCGATTGAGCGCCGTCCCGAATGCCGGACCGAGCCCCCAGTTGGTGCCCTGCACCGGGGTCGTCGTGAACGGATTGAACGCCGTGAACTGACCCGCGTTGGTCGACGCCGTCAACACGCTCTGATCGATGCGTGTCTGCGTCACGGGGCCGCCGTTCTGGAAGATGGTCCCGCCGCATCCGCACAGCTGGAACTGGTTGAACAGGTTGACGACCTGCAGTTGCGCGAAGAGCTGCGTGGTGCGCGCCGCCGGCACCTTGAAGTTGTAGTTGACGGCCAGGTCGGTGCGCCGCTCGCCCTGGGTACGGTACGCGTCGCGCGCCGTGAAGTAGTAGTTCACCGCGCTGCCGCCGGTGTTCCCTGGCGGGGTCAGATAGCCGGGATTGGTGACGTAGGGCTGTGTCGCGATCGGGCCGAACGCGCCGTAGGGAACACCGCTGGTCAGCGTCTCCAGGGCGCTGACCGTCAGCCCGTCCACCCACGGCAGGTTGTAGCTGGCCCACAGCCGCGCGCGGTGGCGCTGATCGATCGACAGATCGCCGATCGGATAGTTCCACGCCGCCTGCTTGTACTCCGGGTACTGGAACGCCGTCGTGGTGACCGGTCCGCTGCCGACGTTCTCGCCCTCGACGTTGCCCCACGCGCGCGACAGCGTGTATGTGACGCCGATGTCGGCGCGCGTGCCGAAGCGGTAGGTTCCCTGGGTCGTCACGCCCGAGTAGCGCCGGTGCAAATCGTTCGAGTTCTGCACCAGCGCCAGATCGTACTGTTTGCCCAGCTGATCGGTGGCGCGGCCGGTGCTCAGGTTCAGCACCGAGACGTAGAAGTCACGGAAGTCGCGGAACACGTAGTCGGCGCGCAGCGCGGCTTTCGCACCGAACGATCGGTTCACGCCGACCGCGTACTCCAGGTTGTTCGGCGAGTCGAGCGACCCTTGAATCTGCGGTGTCACGCCCGGGATCGTCGGTGCGCCGTTCAGCGGCAGGTTCGCGCCGCCGTTGGAGTTGAACCAGCTGAAGAGCGTCGCGATCGCATCCGGGCTCGAGATCAGCGGTCCGTTGGCGTTCGCGTTGATCGCCGGCCCGCGGTAGACGAACTGGAAGCTCTGCGGGTTGCCCGCCGGCGACGACGAGTCGGCGATGCTGTTCGAGATCGCGGCGACGTATTTCGCGAAGCTGCCGGTCACCGACCACTTCTGATCGCCGCTCGGATCCCAGACGATGCCCGCGCGCGGGCTGAACGCGCTGTCCTGCGCCACCAGACGGCCGGCGCTGTCGGCGCCGTGGTTGCGGTCGTAGCGGAGGCCGACGTTCGCGGTGAGGTGCCCGTTGATGCGCCAGTTGTCGTTGTAGAACAGCGAGTGGGTGCGGAAGTTCGTCCCCTCGCTCCCGATCGGAATCGGGTTCCACTGGATGACGGTGGTGCCGTCGGGGAGCCACTGCGGGTAGATCGTGCCATCCGCCGTGATGATCGACGTCGTCCCGATGATGCGGTAGTCGCTGCCGGACTGATGGTTGTTGGCGAACCGCTTGTCATTGTACAGGTCGTAGCCGAACACCATGTTGTGCGACCCGCCGTCCTTCGTCGACAGGAAGTACGTGCCCTTGGCGAAAAAGTCGGTGTTGTCGCGCTTCTCCGGATCGCAGACGCCGCAGAAGGTCGGCGACCAGTAGCGGGTGGAGTTGCGCGCGCGATCGAGCAGCAGCGTGCCGTCGATGAGATCGGTCGTCGGCGCACCCGATCCGATGAAGCTGAAGTGCCGTGCCGAAACCCGCGCCTCCAGCATCACGTTGCTCGAAAGGATGCCGTTGTAGTTCGCCGTGAAGAGGTCCTGCGGCAGCTGACGGTTGTCGAGGCTCCGCAAGTCCATCGAGGCGGCGGTGTTGAAGGTGTCGTTGGTCTCGTTCTGGATGATCTTCGTGTAGCCGCCCTGGAAGGTGTTGTTCGGGTTCACCGAGAAGGTGCCCTTCCCTTCGAATCGCCGCGTCTCCTGCGTGAAGGTGTAGGGAATGTTGGTGATGACGAGCGAGCGCCCGCTCTCCTGCGTCTGCAACCGGCCGGCCGTGAAGAACCACAGGTGATCCTTCATCACCGGCCCGCCGAGCGTGTATTCGTAGGTCGGGACGGTCTTCGCGACGCGGACTTCCTTGTGCGCCGGGTCGGTCGCGATCTGCGTGTCTTCGAAGGGCGTCAGCGTGCGCCACTTGTCGTTGTTCAGCGTGTCGCGGAACGAACCGCTGAAGAGGTTGCCGCCCGATTTGGTGATCACATTCACCACGCCGCCGCCGAAGCGGCCGTACTCGGCTGAAATCCCGGAGGTCGCGATGTTGGTCTCCTGAATCGCGTCCTCGATGTAGAGATCGAACGCCTGGCCGCGCAGGTTCTCGCTGACGTTGACGCCGTTCACCATGTACAGCGTCTCGAACGACATCGCGCCGGCGATCGAGTACGCGCCGCTCGGCCCCGTTGGATGGACTGCCGGCGCCAGCAGCAGCGACGAGCTGATGTCGCGCGTCGTCGGCAGCGTGGCGATGAGGTCCTGCTTGAAGTTGGTCGCCACCTGTGCCGTACGCGTGAGCACGTCGGCCGTCTGCCCGACGACGTTGACGGTTTCAGTCAGCGTGGCGACGCCGAGCGTGACGTCGAGCGGCACGACTTGTGTCGGCGCGACGGCGACGGTCCGTTGCTGATTCTGGAAACCGCTCAGTTCGTAGGTGATCGTGTACGTGCCCGAGGGCAGCGCCGAGAAGAGATAGTCGCCGTTGCCGGACGTCACGACCGTGCGCGCGCCCTGCATGTTCGGTGAGGTTGCCGTAACCGTTACACCCGGAAGTGCCAACCCCTGGCTATCGATGACGCGGCCGGAAATCGTCCCGGTGGTCGTCTGCGCCGACGCACTGGCGACGGCGAGGCACAGAGCCGCTGCGACCGCGAGCCACGTCTTCAGGAATTGCCTCTGCATACGTCTGTTGACTCCTCGTTCAAATGACCCGATTGACCAGACTAGCGCGCGGCCACAGGGCCGGACAGACCGGACAGCGACCGGACCGCATAAATTTCGCCGGAGGATCCGGGGAGTTGGATTTTGGCGAAGCCAACTGTTTCGCGTTCGAACAAGTGTTCAGCTTCGCGAGACCAGATCACTCGTGCGCCGACACGCGAGCCGTCAGGCCGGTTCCGAACACCGACCGCCTCGCCCGGCGTACCAATTCCGAAAGGCGCTCTTAGAATGAAGCAGATGCGATTTCCAGCAGCGGCGGTCGTCGCGTGTGTGTGCTGCGCGTCCGGCGTGCACTCCTTCGCGCAGCAGGCGAGTGCACGCGTCACTGCCGCGTCGTCTCAGGCGTCGGCGACTCCTGTGATCGTCGAACTGTTCACGTCCGAAGGCTGCGAAGACTGTCCGCCGGCGGACGTGGTGCTCGCCAGGCTCATCGCCGATCAGCCGATCGCCGGCGCAGAAGTGATCGGCCTCGGCGAACACGTGGACTACTGGGATCAGCTTGGCTGGAAGGATCGATTCTCCTCGCCGGCGCTCACGAATCGTCAGCAGGTCTACGGCGCGCAGTTCAACATCGACAGCGTCTATACACCGCAGATGGTCGTGGACGGCCGGGCACAGTTCGTCGGCAGCGACAGCAACGCGGCGCGCAAGGCGATCGAGCGGGCGGCAGCGGTCGCGCATGCAACCGTCCGGCTGGCGCTCGCATCGCCGTCCGAGCGCAGCGTCGCGGCGAACGTCACGGTGGCCGACCTTCCGCGGCTCGCGCGCGGCGACCGCGCCGAGATTCATGTCGCCGTGACCGAAGATCACGTGACCACCGACGTGAAGCGCGGCGAGAACCGCGGGCGCACGCTGACGCACGCGGCGGTGGTGCGGTCGCTGACCACGATTGGCCAGGTGGCGCCGGACGGCCATGCATCGGTGCATGCCGAGATCCCGCTCGGCGGAGACTGGCGGCGCGACCAGCTGAAGATCGTCGCGCTCGTGCAGGAGCAGCACGGCCGCGCGATCCTTGCTGCGGCGGCTGTCTCCCTGCAGACTGCTCGCCGGTGAAGCATTACGCGTACTGGTGGGACACGGTCGTTGCCGAGTCATCAGTCGCAGGTCGCGAGGCGCAAGTCCCGCCGGCGAAGGTGGATGTCGCGGTCGTCGGCGCCGGCTACACCGGGTTGTCGGCGGCGCGGCACCTTGCGCGCGCGGGCGCCTCGGTGGTCGTGCTCGAGCGCGAACGCATCGGCTGGGGCGCCAGCTCACGCAACGGCGGACAGGTTCTGACCGGACTGAAGCTCGATGCCGCGACGCTCGTCCGCCGTTATGGCGAGACGCGCGCGCGCGAGCTCTACGACGAGGAGACCCGCGCGATCGCCCGGCTCGAGTCATTGATCGCGTCCGAGTCGATCGACTGCGAGTACGCACGCGTCGGCCACGTGCAGGCGGCGTGGAAGCCGGCGCACTTCGCCGCGTTCCGCCGCGAGCAGACCTTGCTCGCGCGCGTCTTCGACCACCGCGTGCAGCTGGTCGATCGGGCCGACCAGAAGAGCGAGATCGGAAGCGGCCGCTATCATGGCCTGCTCGTCGACGAGGGCAGCGCCAGCCTCAACCCGGCGCGATACGTGCGCGGGCTGGCGGACGCCGCCAGGCGTGCGGGTGCGACAATCGTCGAGGGCCGAGCGGTCGATCGCATCGCGCGTGCCGGCGCGCGGTGGTCGGTCGGTTCCGGCCAGGCGGCGATTGACGCCGGCGACGTGCTGCTCGCGACCAACGGCTACACGAACGGCGCCGCGCCCGCCTTGCAGCGGCGCCTGATCCCCATCGGCAGCTACATCATCGCGACCGAGCCGCTGGCGGCCGACGTGGCCGGCTCGTTGTTGCCGCGCGGCCGGGTCGCCTTCGACTCCAAGAATTTTCTGTACTATTTCCGCGTGACTGCCGATCGACGGCTGCTCTTCGGTGGCCGCGCCGAGTTCAGCACGCCGGACGCGCGGGCGACCGCGCGTGCGGCGGCGATTCTCCAAACCGGGATGACCGACGTCTTTCCGCAGGTGGCCGGCGCTGCCGTCGACTACGCCTGGAGCGGGAACGTCGCGTTCACGCGCGACGAGCTGCCGCGCGCCGGACGCCTCGACGGGATGTACTTCGCCGGCGGGTACTGCGGTCACGGGATTGCGATGGCCACGTATCTCGGCGAGCAGATCGCCCGGCGGATCGCCGGCGAGCCGATTCCCGATCCGATGTTCGACGACCGGTTCGCCGCGATCCCTTTGTATGCCGGCAGGCCGTGGTTCCTGCCGATTGTCGGCGCCTACTACCAGGTGAAGGATTGGCTCCAGTAGACCTCGAATTTCCGGCGTCGCGCATGCGCGCGATGGCCGACGACGTGCTCGCCCGCTGCATCGCGCATATCGAGTCGCTGCCCCGGCAGCCGGCGTCGGGGGACGTGGACGCGGCCGCGCTCTGCCGCGCGATGCGCGAGCCTGCGCCGCAGGAGGGCGCGCCGCTCGAGGCGCTCCTCGATCCGCTGTTCCGCGACTGGATCCCGCGATCGTTTACGGCACCGGGACCGGGCTACCTCGCGTTCATTCCGGGTGGCGGACTCTACGCCGCCGCCCTCGCCGACTTCATCACCAACACCGTCAATCGCTACACCGGCGTCTGGATGGCGGCGCCGGCGCTGGTGCAGCTCGAAGCAAACGCGCTCGACTGGCTCCGCGAGTGGATGGACTTCCCGTCCGACGCGCGCGGCCTGTTCACGAGCGGCGGATCGATGGCGACGTTCAACGGCATCCTGTGCGCGCGCGAGCGCCATCTCGGCGCCGACATCCGCCCCGGCGTGCTCTACACCTCCGATCAGGCGCACCACTCGGTGCTGAAGTCGGCGAAGCTCGCCGGCATCATGCCCGATCGCGTCCGCGCCATCGCGTCCGACGATGGCTTCCGGATTCGCCTCGACCGTCTGCGCGAGCAGATCGCTGCCGATCGCCGCGCCGGCCTGCGCCCGTTCGCCGTCGTCTCGAACGCCGGGACCGTCAACACGGGCGCGGTCGATCCGCTGGACGCGATCGCCGACCTCTGCGCGGCCGAGGGCCTGTGGCACCATTGCGATGGCGCCTACGGCGCGTTCTTCTACCTCGTGCCGGAACTGCGCCCGACGTTGCGCGGGCTGGCGCGCGCCGATTCGCTGACGCTCGATCCGCACAAAGGCATGTTCCTGCCGTATGGGACCGGCGCGCTGCTCGTGCGCGATGGCGCGGCGCTGCGCGACGCGCACGAGGCGACGGCTGCGTATCTTCCGGCGATGCCGCATCCGCAGGATTTCTACGATCCGAGCCAGCACGGACCGGAGCTGTCGCGGGGGTTTCCGGGGCTGCGCGTGTGGCTGTCGGTGAAGATGTACGGGTCGGCGGCGTTCCGCGACGCGATCGCCGAGAAGCGCGCGCTCGCGCTGGACGCGGCGCGCCGCGTGGCGGCGCTGCCGGGGGTCGTGATCGACGCCGAGCCGGAGCTGTCGCTGTTTGCCTTCCACCTGACGGCGCCCGGCTGGTCGCGCGCGGACGAGGACGCCGCCACGCGGGCGCTGATGCAGCGCACGACGACGCGCGGCCGCGTGATGGTCACCGGCTCCGCCGCGCACGGGCGCTACCTGGGCCGCGTCTGCGTGCTGAGTTTCCGCACCCACCAGCCGCAGATCGACGCCCTCATCGAGGACTTCACCGCCGTGATCAGGGAGCTGAGATGAGCGCGCCTTCCAATCGAGCGCAGCTGCAGGACATCGCGTTCCGCGCCATGCGCGAACGCGGGCTCGATCCGGAGTTCCCGCCGGACGTGCTGGCGCAGGTCGAGGCGATCGTCGGACCGCCGCGCAGGACCGAGGAACCGGTGCGCGACCTGCGCGGGCTCCTCTGGTGCTCGATCGACAACGACGACTCGCGCGATCTCGATCAGCTGTCGGTCGCCGAGCCGCTGGCGAGCGGCGACGTGAAGCTGCTCGTCGCGATCGCGGATGTCGACGCTGCGGTCGCCAGGCGCACGCCCGTCGATCGTCATGCGGCGCAGAACACCACCTCCGTGTACACGCCGGCGGTGATCTTTCCGATGCTGCCGGAACGGCTGTCCACCGACCTCACCTCGCTGGCCGATCAGCGGGATCGCCTGTCGGTGGTGGTCGAGATCGTGGTGGCGCAGGACGGAGCCGTCCGATCCTCCGACGTCTACGGCGCGCAGGTCCACAATCGCGCCAAGCTCGCCTACGACGGCGTCGGCGCGTGGCTCGCCGGCGAAGGACCGCTCCCGGCCGCGGCGGCGCGGGTGGCGGGGATGGACGAGCAGTTGCGCGTGCAGGACCGCGTCGCGCAGACGCTCGATCGGGTGCGGCGCGAGCATGGCGCGCTGCAATTCGTCACCGTCGACGTGCAACCGATGTTCGACGGCGACGCGCTGCACGACGTGCGGCCTCAGCTTCCGAATCGCGCAAAGACGCTGATCGAGAATCTGATGATCGCGGCCAACGGCGTGACGGCGAAATTCCTCGACGCACGCGGCTTTCCGTCGCTGCGCCGCGTCGTGAAATCGCCGGAGCGGTGGGATCGGATCCGCGCCGTCGCCGCCGAGCTCGGCGACGAGTTGCCGGCCGCGGCCGATTCGGTCGCGCTCTCGGCGTTTCTCGAGCGGCGCCGCCAGGCCGCGCCCGACCGCTTTCCCGATCTCTCGACCACCATCATCAAGATGATCGGCTCCGGCGAGTACGTCGTCGATCCGCCCGGCGAGGAGCCGCCGGGCCACTTCGGTCTCGCGGTGCGCGACTATGCGCATTCGACGGCGCCGAATCGACGCTATCCGGACCTCATCACGCAACGGCTGATCAAGGCGGCGCTCGCGGGACATCCGTGTCCCTACGCGATCGACGAGCTCGAGCGTCTGGCCGCGCATTGCACGCAGCAGGAAGACGCGGCGAACAAGGTGGAGCGGCAGGTGCGGAAGTCCGCCATCGCGCTCGTGGTGGCGACGCGAATCGGCGAGCAGTTCGACGCGATCGTCACCGGCGCGTCGCCGAAAGGCACCTACGTGCGCGTCAGCACGCCGCCGATCGAGGGCCGGGTGATGCGCGGCGACCGCGGCCTCGATGTCGGCGATCGGGTCCGGGTGCGGCTGTCTGGCGTCGACGTCGATCGCGGCTACATCGACTTCGAGCGCGCGTGACGCGACCGGCGAGACCGAAACTCAGACTCAGTCTCAGAATTGCGTCGGCCGCGACGCTTGTGGCATACATCGAGACCTGCGTTGCGCATTCATCTCACACGTATCAGTTCTCGTCCTGACGGTGGCGGCTTCGTCGGCGGCGCACGCGCAGTCGGTCTCGCGCGCGCTCACCTCGGGCGAGGCGATCTTCCAGGCCGGATGCGCCGGATGCCATGGGGCGCACGGCGAAGGGGCCACGGACGCGACGGTCGGCTTCGACAAGCCGGCGACCTTTCCTGACTTCACCGACTGCCCCAGCTCGTCGCCGGAGCTCGACGTCGACTGGAAGGCGACGATCACGCACGGCGGCCACGGGCGCGGCTTCTCGCGGATCATGCCCGCCTTCGGCGACGAGCTCACCTCGAAGCAGATCGACGCCGTGATCGAATATCTGCGCGGACAGTGCCGCGATTCCGCGTATCCGCGCGGCGAGCTGAACCTGCCGCGGCCGCTGCGCACCGAGAAGGCGTTCCCGGAGAGCGAGACGGTGTTCACCATGGGCCTCGCCGGGCGTCACGCGCCGGACCTCGACAGCGAGCTCGGGTATGAGCACCGACTCACCGCGCGCGATCAACTGGAGGTCGCCGTGCCGTTCAGCAGCGTGCACGACGAGAACGGCGTCCGCGCGAGCGGCCTCGGCGACGTCGCGGTCGGCTGGAAGCGCGTGCTCTTCGCGAGCCGGACCTCGATCGTCAGCGGCCAGGGCGAAATCGTGTTTCCGAGCGGCGACGCCGCGACAGGCCTCGGCAGCGGGGTGACCACGTTCGGCCTGTTCGCCAGCGTCGGTCAGATGCTGCCGGCAGCGTCGTTCGTGCAGTTCCAGATCGGCACCGATCAGCCGACCTCGACCGACGAGGCGCCGCGGACGCTGTTCTGGCGCGCCGCGGCCGGGCGCAGCTTCAGACAGGAGGACGGTCTCGGCCGCGCCTGGTCGCCGATGTTCGAGGTGGTGAGCGATCGCGACTTTGCCGCCGGCGCCACGGCGAACATCGACGTCGTTCCGCAGTTCCAGGTGACGCTCAGCCGGCGTCAGCATGTCCGCGTCAACGTCGGCGTCCAGATCCCGGTGACGAACCGGCAGGGACGCTCCACACAGGTGGTGTTCTACACGCTGTGGGACTGGTTCGACGGCGGCCTCCTCGATGGATGGAAATGAGCGCGCGCCGTCCCGCTGTCGTCTTTCCGATCGCCGCAGCGGCCGCGATCCTCTGCGCCGTGCCGGCTGTCGCCACGCACGCCGCATCGCGTCCGCCCACGCCGCAGTTTCAGACGTCGGACCGCTGCCTCGCCTGTCATAACGGCCTGCTGACGCCGTCCGGCGACGATGTGTCGATTGGTTACGACTGGCGCGCCAGCATGATGGCGAACTCGTCGCGCGATCCGTACTGGCAGGCGAGCGTGCGGCGCGAGTCGGTCGATCATCCCGAGTCGACCGCCGCGATCGAGGACGAGTGCTCGATCTGTCACATGCCGATCCCGGGTTACGAGACGAGGGTGCACGGCGGTCAGGCGCGCGTGTTCACGCACCTGCCGTTCGCGGCGGACGCGAAGGAAGGGCGCGCGGCTGCGGACGGCGTTTCCTGCGCGGTCTGCCACCAGATCGGGAAACCGAAGCTCGGCACGCCGGACAGCTTCAATGGGGGTTTCGTCGTCGACACGCCGTCCGATCCCGATGCGCGTCCGGAGTACGGCCCGTTTGAAATCGAGCCGGGCCACCGGCGCATCATGCTCAGCTCGACCGAAGGGTATCGTCCGACGCAGTCTGATCACATCCGCGACTCCGAGCTGTGCGTGAGCTGTCACACGCTGCTGACGCAGGCGCTCGGGCCTGGTGGACGGACGATCGGGCGGTTGCCGGAGCAGGTGCCGTACCAGGAGTGGCTGCACAGCGACTTCAAGGGATCGCAGAGCTGCCAGTCGTGCCACATGCCGCGCGTCGCCGAGCCGGCGCCGATCACGCGCGTCTTCGGCGCGCTGCGCGACGGCGCGGCACGCCACGTCTTCGTCGCCGGCAATTTCTTCATGCAGCGGATGCTGAACCGCTATCGCGACGCGCTCGACGTCGCGGCGCTGCCGCAGGAGTTGTCGACCGCCGCGGATCGGACGATCCAGTTTCTGGAGACCCGCGCCGCGACGTTGCGGATCGACGCCATGCGCGTGGATGCCGGCACGTTGAAGGTCGACTTGGTGGTCGAGAACCTCGGCGGCCACAAGCTGCCGACCGGATATCCGTCGCGGCGCGCGTGGCTGCACGTCGCGGTCCGCGAAGGTAGCGGGCGGATCGTGTTCGAGTCGGGCGCCCTCAACAGCGACGGATCGGTCCGCGGCAACGACAACGACGCCGACGCGTCGCGGTTCGAGCCGCACTACCGTCAGATCACGACGCCCGATCAGGTGCAGATCTACGAGAGCATCATCGGCGACGCGAATGGCGCCGTCACCACGGGCCTGCTGTCGGCGGTCCGTTACCTGAAGGACAACCGCCTGCTGCCGCGCGGCTTCGACAAGCGGAGCGCGGAGCCCGACGTCGCGGTGCACGGCGATGCGGCCGACGACCCCGATTTCGGCGGTGCAACCGATCGTGTCGGCTACGCGATTGCGGTCGGCGCCGCGCAGGGCCCGTTCACCGTCGACGCGGAGCTCCTGTACCAGCCGATTGGTTATCGGTGGGCGACCAACCTCAAGGCATACAACAAGGCCGCCGAGCCGCAGCGGTTCACCACCTACTACGACGCGATGGCCAGTTCGTCGGCAACGCTCCTCGCGCGGTCTACCCAGTCGATCCCATGAGGATCGTTCGAGAAGGACGTGTAGGGGCACGCTTTCAGCCTGGCCGACAAGGCGGCCCTCGTCTTGCGTCGTCGTGCGTGTCATCGACCGTCCGCCCTGAAAGGGCGGACCTACACGCGCGCGGCGCCCGAGCTACGTCGATCTCTTTCTGGTGCGCCCGCGCCAGCCGGCCATCGGGATCAAGCGGACGATGTAGAGCGTGGCGAGCATGACGAGCCACGCGAGCGCCGCCCACGCGGCGATGAAGGCCACCGAGACGAGCGCCGCGGCGAGCAGACGCATCTACGCCGGGCCCCGCGCCGATGCCGCGCCGGTCATCGCGGGGGGAACCGGACCGGCATCGCCAGCTGAGCGAACAGGAACCCGTACTGGTCCGCAGTCTGCGACAGCGCGTCGCTCAGCGAGGTCCCGAAGCCGTGGCCGCTGCCCGAGATGCGCAGCAACACGGGATAGCCGGACGACGAAGCGGCCTGCAGCCGGGCGGCGAACTTGCGCGAGTCGGCGGGGTTCACCCGCGGATCGTTGGTGCCGCTGAACAGGATGATCGCCGGGTACTTGCCGCCGTCCGCGACGTGGTGATACGGCGAGTAAGCGTGCAAGGCCCGGAACTGCTCGGCATCGGTGACGGTGCCGAACTCGGTGACGTTGAACGCACCGTTCGGGTACAGCTCGCAGCGCAGCATGTCGTAGATGCCGACGTGCGAGACGACTGCGCGGAACATCTCCGGGTGCTGCGTCAGGGCGGCGCCCATCAGCAGCCCGCCGTTGCTGCCGCCCACGATCGCCAGCGACGCCGGCCGCGTGTAGCGCTGGTCGATCAGATAGCCGGCCGCCGCGAAGAAGTCGTCGAAGACGTTCTGCTTCTTCGTGAGCCGCCCGGCCTGATGCCAGGCGTCGCCGAACTCGCCGCCGCCGCGGAGGTTTGCGACGACGTAGACGCCGCCCTGTTCGAGCCACAGCCGACGCAGCGGCGTGTAGAACGGCGTGAGGCTGATCGCGTAGCCGCCGTATCCTTCGAGCAGCGTCGGGTTGCGTCCATCGAGCGGCGTACCCCGACGCATGACGATGTTGAGCGGCACGTGCGTGCCGTCCTTCGACGTCGCGTCGACGCGCCGGACCTCGATGTCGGCGAAGTCCGCCGGCGACGTCATGGCGAGCGTCGTCTTCACCGGCGATCCACTCGCGCCGACGCGGTAGTACGCCGGCGAGGTCACGTAGCTCTCGGCGAGGTAGAGCACGTCGTCGCCGCTCAGCGCTTCGAGGTCGCGCACCGCGGAGATCGGCTCGAGCGGAATCGTGCGCCCGCGCGTGCCGTCGAGGGCGAACGATCGCAGCTGCGACGGGCCGCCGACGACCTCGTTCGTGTAGAGCCGCGAGTCGGTGACGGCGATCGACTCGATCGCCGCGTCGCTCTGCGGCACGACGACGCGCGCGTCGGCCAGCGACGGCGAGGCGCTCGGCGCGATGCGCAGGACCTGCCCGCGCGGCGCGCCCTTGCGCGACAGCAGGTACAGCGCGTTGTCGCGGCCCCAGGCGGCGCCGTCGACCTCGTCGGTATAGCCGGCGAGCCGGATCCACGTTCCGTTCGACGGCCGGACGAAGTAGGCGCGCTCGCCGCCGTCGCCGTTGTTCACGGTGACCAGCACGAAGCGGCCGTCGTCGCTCGACCGGGCGATCGTCTCGGCAATCTTCGGCGAGTCCTTGCCGATCTCGTAGGTGTCGGTGTCGGTCGAGGCGCCGAGTGTGTGGAAGTAGAGCTGCTGGTAGAAGTCGAGGTCGGCCTCCGGCCGCTCGCCGGGCCGCGGGTAACGCGTGTAGTAAAAGCCGCTGCCGTCGGCGTTCCAGGCGACGCTGCCGCCGGCGGTGCCGCCGTTGACGCGCGGGATCACGTCTGGAAGCGCGCGGCCGGTGGCGACGTCGAAGACACGGACGTCGCCGCGCTCGGTGCCGCCTTGTGACAGCGACACCGCGACGCGGGAGCCGTCGAGCGACGGCGCGTAGAAATCGATCGCCGTTTTGCCGCTCGGGTCGAGCGCCACGGGATCGACGATCGTCTTCTCGCTCGCGGCGTCGTCGGCCGACGGCAGGACGACGAGCACCGACTGCTCGTGCGGCGGCTGGTGCTTGATCGCGAACAGGCGGCCGTGGCGGTACTCGACGGCGAACCAGCGCGGGTGCGTGTCAGCGCCGAGCGCCTGGACCCTGGCGCGGACCTGGGGCATGAACGCCAGCGCATCGAGATAGCCGCGCGTGTAGCCGTTCTGCGCGTCGGTCCACGCGCGCACGTCGGGATCGTCCCAGCGCTCGAGCCAGCGGTACGGATCGGCGACGCCGACGCCGTGGTAGGTGTCGGTGACCGGCTTCACCGCTGCCGCCGGCGGCTTCGATGGCGGCGCCGACGGCGGCGCCTGCGACGGCGGCGCCTGCGACAGCGGCGCCTGCGACAGCGCCGTCGCCGCCATGAAGACACGAAAACACGAAGACCATCCTCGGAAAGGTAATCTTCGTGACGTCGTGGCCTCCTGGCAGATCGAGTTCTTCATCGGTCGTTGCTCGTGGACGTTCCGCGTGCCGCGGGCGCGTCGGGCGGCACCGCGTTCGTGTTGCCGTCGATGTAACGCTCGAACCAGTAGACCTGCCAGTTGATGCTTTCGACCAGGTGCTTCGGCTCGCCGGTGCGCGTGAGGTTGTGGTTCTCGCGCGGGAAGAAGACGATTTCGCTCGGCACGCCGAAGTGCCGCAGCGCGCGGAACCACTGCTCGCCCTGCTCGATCGGCACGCGGAAGTCGTTGTCGGAGTGAAGGACGAGCGTCGGCGTCTTCACGTTCTTCACGTACTTCAGCGGCGACGCGTTCCAGTAGAGGTCGAGCTTCTCGAAGATGTCGCCGGTGAAATCGTCCGCGTGTCCGTACGCGCCGTCCCTCGTCCCGTCGTCGCTGATGAAATTCGAGATGCTGCGCAGCGTGACCGCGGCCGTGAAGCGGTTGGTGTGGCTGACGATCCAGTTCGTCATGAAGCCGCCGTAGCTGCCGCCGGTGACGCCGAGCCGCTCGCGGTCGATCCACGGATACTTCGCCAGCGCCGCGTCGACGCCGTTCATGATGTCGACGTAGTCTTTGCCGCCCCAATTGAGCTCGATGCCGCGCTCGAACTTCTCCCCATAGCCGGTCGAACCGCGCGGGTTGGTGAAGAACACCGCCCAGCCGTGCGCCGCGTAGACCTGGAACTCGTGGTACCAGTCGAAGCCGAACATCCCGGCAGGGCCGCCGTGAATGGTCAGGATCATCGGATACTTCTTCCCCGCCTGCCAGCCGACCGGCTTCATGAAGAAGCCGTCGACGTCCCAGCCGTCGGCGCCTTTGAACGGCACGCGTTCGACCGGCACGAGCTGCAGTTGCCGGTAGAGCGCCACGTTGAGGTGGGTCAGCGCCTTCTCGTTGCGGCCGTTCAGATCCGCGACGTAGAGATCGTCGAGGTGCGTCGGATCGTTCACGCCGTAGGCGATGCGCCCGGTCGTGTCGGTGATGTCGACGAGGTGAACCGTCCGCTCACCAGAGGTGATCGGCGCCGCGCGGCGCGCCGCGAGATCGACGCGGTAGAGCTGCGACGTACCCTTGACGCCGGTCTCGAAGTAGAGCGCGCGGCCGTCGGCCGACCAGCGCAGCGCGCTCGGAATCAGATCGACGTGATCGGCGGCGAGCGTCGACGCTGCGCCGCCGGTTGACGGAGCGAGCCAGATCCGCGGATGCGATTTCTCGGGCACTGCGCTGACGAACGCGAGTGTCCGTCCGTCCGGCGACCAGCGCGGCGAGTTGTCGGTTTCCTGGTGATCCGAGATCCTGGTCAACGGTCCACCGTTCGCGTCGATGACCCAGACGTCGGTGTTGTGTCCCTCGTCGAACGCCTTGCCGGTGCGATCGGAGACGAACGCGATCCGGCGGCCGTCCGGCGACCATTGCGGATCGGAATCGTTCCAGTCGTCGCCGGAGGTGAGCGGAGTCGTCTTTCCAGACGACGCGTCCACGACGGACAGGTGCGCGCGCTTGTCGTCGAACCAGCCGCTGTCGTTGAACTTGTAGTTCGCGTGCAGATAGTGACGCACGTCGCTCGGCGACGTCGCGGTATCGCTGGGCCCGCTGCGCGACACGACGACGAGCCGTGCACCGTCGGGCGACCACTGGAACGCGGTGACGCCATTCTGCAGGCTGGTCAGCCGTCGCGGCTCGCCGCCGCTCAGCGGCAGCAGCCACACCTGCGTCCGCGGCGTGTCGTCGCCTGGCGCAGGCCGCGCTGACAGAAACGCGATGGCCTTGCCGTCCGGACGCCACCGCGGCGCGTTCGACGATCGCGCGGCGTCGGTGAGCGGCTGCGGCTCGCCCGACCCGTCAGCCGGCACCGAGTAGATCACGCTGCGGCGCCGGTTCTGCTTCTGATCGATCGTCGTGACGACGAACGCGATCGTGGCGCCATCGGGCGAGAAATGCGGATCGCCGAGCGTTTCGAACGCAAAGTAGTCCTCAGCGCTCGCGCCGCGCGTCTGCGCGTGCGGCGCGGCGACGAGGACGGCCGTCACGAATACGAGCGACAGCGTGATCTTCTTCATGATCCCTCAGCGATTAGCCCTCAGCCCTCGACGATGACGCAGAAGGCGTCACGCGCGTGCTCGTTTCTTCTCCGCCGCGGGCGCCCGCGTCGCCGGCGCCGCTGTCTTCTTGCTGGCGCTGATCGTATCCAGGCTCTTGCGCAGCGCTTCCATCAGGTTGACCACCTTGGGCGGCGCTTCCACCTCCGGCGCGACGATCTCCCGGCCCTCGATCTTCGCGTCGATGATCTCGCGCAGGCCGACCTGGTAGTCGTCGCGGTACTCCTGGAGATCGACGGTGCCTTCGAAGGTGCCCATCACCTGCCTGGCAAGCTTCACTTCCTCCGGCTTCACCTTCTCCGGCATCTCCGCGAGTTCGTCGATCGCCTCCATGCTGCGAATCTCCGCGGCGTGCCGCAGCGTATACATCACGAGCCCCTGCTCGCGCGGCTGCACTTTCACGAGGTATTCGCGGCCGTAGAGCGCCACCTTGCCGATGCCCGCCTTGCCCTGCATCCCCTCGCGGATCACCGCGAACGCTTCGCGCGCGACCGGACCGTCGGGAGCGAGATAGTACGGCCGCTCGAGGTAGATCGGATCGATCGCGGAATCGTCGGTGAACTTCTCGAGGCTGATCACCCGAGTGGACTCCACGCGGACCTTCTCGATGTCCTCCTCGTCGATGACCACGTAGCGGCCCTTCTCGAACTCGAAGCCCTTGACGATGTCGGTGTTGGGGACTTCGCGCTCGCATTTCGGACACCAGCGCTTCTGCTGAATGCGCGTCTGGCATTCACCGTGGAGCTGGTTGAAGCTGAGGGTGGCCCCGGCATCGGTCGCGGGGAACACCTTGATCGGGATGTTCACGAGGCTGATCTTCAGGTAGCCCTTCCACGTCGGTCGTGCAGCCATAAGCTCCTATTCGTGTAGTTGGCGAAAACGCCCGTAGGTGGCGACGCCGGTGATGTGCGATCCCGCCTTGTCGAAGTATTCCTCGCGCATCTCGACCGGCACCAGCAGATCGAGCAGCGGCTCCGAACGATAGCTGACGTCGATGGTCCCCCTGACGCTCTTGTTGCCGGCGCGAAGCTCCGTGATCAGCACGCGGCCGGTATCCGGATCGATCCAGAAGCGGCCATGGGCCGGCAAGTCCTTGTTGTCGAGCGTGCGAATCAGTGTCGGCCGTCGCGTTTCCTCGTAGTCGATCGCCCATAACTCTGCGGTCACGCGGAACACACCCGCTTCGTCCGGTGCGATGTGCGCCGCGCCGGCCGATCGATCTGCCGCGCGCGTGAACTTGAACCGCGGCTGGTTCGCGAACGACAGGAAGCGCATCGCCAGCACCGGCACGTTGACGTCGCGCTCGATCGAGCCGAGGTTGTACCGCGCGCTCTCGCGGCGGATCCGTTCCACCAGCGCCGCGGCGGACGCCGAACGGTCGGCGAGGAGATCGGGGAGCCGTTCGGTGCGCGCGCGCACGCGGTGGCCGTCCACCTCGAAGACGTCGCGATACTGCAGCCAGTCGTCGGCGCCGTCCGGCTTCACGAGCAGCAAATCGGAGATCAGCACCCGTTCGCCCCACTTGGTCGTGCCGTTGCGGCGGCCGGTCCAGATCGTTTCCCAGGTCTGCGTGTAGCGCTCCTCGGACACGAGGCGCGCCAGCCGGCGGTGAAACTCCGCGACGTAGCTGCCGGCGCGCGCGAGCACCGTCCCGAGCGTGGGTTGCTGCGCCACAGCTGTCCGTGGCGACAGAATCGCCATCGCTGCCACCGCGGCCAGCACCATGCGGGACATGGGATCAGCTGGCATGCTGCTTCGGCCGGCGGCGTCAGGTCAAGCGAGCCGGAGTTTTCCACATGGGGTCGGGAATATCTACTTCCTGGGCGGCGCCAGCTTCTCGTCCACCTTGACCTGGTACCGCCGGAACTTCGCGTACGTCGCGCGGCCGTCGATCGTCGAGCCGTCCTTCAGCGTGTACCGCTCGCGCATCTCGCGCGGGACGAGCATGTCGACGGCGGGCTCGTGGCCGTAGGTCACGTCGATCTGCGCGCGCAGACTTGCGGCTTCGGTGGCCAGCGTCGTGGCGAGCACGCGTCCGGTCGCGGCGTCGACCGTGAAACGGCCGTGCGCGCGCATCGGCTGGTTGTCGTTGGTGTGAATCATCGTGCGGCCGCGGTCCTCCTCCTGATACTCGAGATCGACGCTCGCCCCGCTGCGCTTGCCGATCTTGAACGTGAACCACACCCGATTCCGCGCCTCGAATACCGACAGCGCCAGCACCGGCAGATTGACGGTCCGGTTGACGGCGCCGATGTTGTAGCGGGCGCTCGCCGCGGCGATGTCTTCTTCCTGGCGCAGGACGTCCGCCGACGGCTGCAGAAAGAGCTTCGTCAACCGATCGTCGCGGTCGCGCACCGGCTTGCCGTCCACCTCGAAGACGTCGCGGAACTGAATCCAGCGGTCGGCTGCCGGCGGCCGGACCAGGAGCACGTCAGACTTGAGATCGCGGCGCTGGGACTGACCCTCGATGGGGAAGCCGCGCAGGTCGGTGCCGGTCCGGCCGCCGCGCACCTGCTGTCGATACGCCTCCTCGGACACCACGCCGACGAACGTGCGTTCGTAGAGCTCGACGTAATCGGCTACCCGGTCGAGGATCTCGTCCAGGTCCCCGCCCTGCGCGACGAGCGGCAGCGGGCAGGCCACGACCACGACCACGACCACGACGATGAGACGGATGAGCCGCATAAGAAGTTGTCGATCCTGCTCTTGCGCCAGCCGCGGGTCAAGCTAGAATCCGAGCATGAAGCAGCACAGCTTTTCAACCCGGTTGGCCGTGGCGATCGGGCTTGCGGCCCTGGTGGCCCTCGGGTCGACGATCGCGGCCGAACGGTCGGCGTCGACGATGGCGAGCGCCGGGGCGGCGTTCCTCGGCGCGCTCACGCCTGAACAGAAGCAGCAGGCGTCGTTCGCGTTCGACACCGACGAGCGGTTGCACTGGCATTTCATCCCGACCGAGATGTTCCCGCGCAAGGGACTGCTGGTCCGCGACATGACGCCGGCGCAGCGCAAGCTGGCGGACGACCTGCTGAAGGCCGGGCTCAGCCAGCGCGGCTACATGACGGCGACGCAGATCATGGACCTCGAGAACGTCCTCGGTGCGATCGAGGCGGCGCAGCGGGCGAGCGGCACGAGCGCCGAAGCGGCGCGCGCACTCGAGCGCAGCCCCGAGAAATACTTCTTCTCGATCTTCGGCACGCCCGCGCCGAAGAGCACGTGGGGCTGGCGGGTCGAAGGCCATCACGTCTCGCTGCATTTCTCGGTCGTCAACGGCACGCTCGTCGCCGGCTCGCCGACTTTTTTCGGATCGAACCCGGCGGAGGTGCGCGAGGGGCCGAAGAAGGGCCTGCGCATCCTCGGTGCGGAGGAAGACGCGGCGCGCGCGCTGCTCGGGGCACTCGACGCGTCGCAGCGGGCGAAGGCGATCATCGACGCGAAGGCGCCCGGCGACATGGTCACGATGGCGAACGTGGCCATCAAGCCGCTGTCGCCGATCGGGCTCACGGCGGACGCGATGACGCCGGCGCAGCGCGACCTGCTGACCAAGCTGATCGACGCGTATGTCGGTTACATGGCGGCGGACATCGCGGCCGACCGGACGGCGAAGCTGAAGAAGGCGGGACTCGAGAAGATCGCGTTCGCCTGGGCCGGTGAAACCGAACGCGGCAAGAAGCACTACTACCGCATCCAGGGACCGACGTTCCTCGTCGAGTACGACAACACGCAGAACGACGGCAACCACATCCACTCGGTGTGGCGCGACTTCGACGGCGACTTCGGGCGCGATCTGCTTCGCGAGCATCTGCGGTCGACGCCGCACTGACCATCGCGGTCTGGCCACACGGTCACGCTGCGCTGGTGTCCACGGGAACCGCGGAGCGCGCAGAGGACGCGGAGACCCGCGGAGCTGTCACGCTGACGCGCGACCGGCGGCCGGCTTCGCCGGCGCGCGCGAAACGAACCGCCCGTCGCAAAATGCAAAGCGAGACGACACGGCTGACGCTTGCCTTTCGCGACGCGCGGCTCGTTCCGGCGGCTCGCTGCGCGAGCCCGGTCGCGCGCGCTCGGCTGTGACGCCGCAACTCGCCAACAGAAAACGAGCACGCGGAGCTGAGGCGCCGCTGTCGCGTCGGATCCGTCGAACGCGGCGGCCTGCCGGTCAGCGATAGCGGGCGCGGTTCCACCGCGGGCTCAAGATATGAACAAATGCGCTTGCGGTGATTCGCGTGCGACCGGCGGCCGGCGCAGCCGGCCGTGCAGAACGGAAA
>DATFWL010000139.1:0-16624 GCA_035259385.1 Vicinamibacterales bacterium
AGAGCAGGTTGCAAAATTAGCTCGCTCGCGGGTGGCCGCGAACGGGGCCGCCCCGCCGGGCGCGGAGCCGTGGGCCGTGACCAGTGCTTTTCTGGCGAGCACCCGGTGGGGCTGTTCGCGGACAGGACCCGCCTTGAGCTAGTTTTGCAACGCACGCTTAATTAATTCACTCCGCTCATCAGCCGTTTGATTGGCGGTGTGAGCATGAACATCACCAGGCCGGCGCCGATCCCGACGGCGGCAATCGCGCCGAAGAGCTCGGGCAGCGGCATCGAGCCGTAAAGAGAGGACAGGCGGCCGCCGATGAAGTTGCCCAGCGAGATCGCCAGGTAGAACACGCCCATCATCAGCCCGACGACGCGCTGCGGCGCGAGCTTCGTGGTCGCGCTCAGACCGACGGGGCTGAGCGAGAGCTCTCCAAAGGTGTGCAGCAGGTAGGTAATGACCAGCCACCACGGCGCCACCTTCAGGCCGCCCTGCGCCAGCGACGCGGCGACCACCAGCAGCGCATAACCGGCGCCGACGAAGAGCAGGCCGACCCCGAATTTGGCCGGGCTCGAGGGCTCGCGTCGTCCGAGCCGGATCCAGATCCACGCGAACACCGGCGCGAACGTGATGATGAACAGCGGCTGGAGCGACTGGAAGTAGCTGCTCGGGAACTCCCAGCCGAGAATCGACGTGCGCGTGGCGCGGTCACCGAACAGGTTGAGCGTCGATCCCGCCTGCTCGAATTCGGACCAGAAGATGGTCGCCGCAACGAACAGCACACCAATCGCGTACAAGCGCTTGCGCTCGGCCGCCGTCCAGTCGGCGGCGAGGAACATCCAGCCGAAGAAGACAACGACGATCAGGACGAGCGCGTAGCCGGCGGCGTCCGCAATCTGCTTGGCGGTAATCGGCAGCACGCCCGTGTACATGCCGAGCGCCAGCGCGACGAAGGCCGCCAGCGTGAGGCCACCAGCCAGCTGCGCGCGCGAGCGAAGACGCGCGGCGGCGTCAGCCGAGCTCGCCGCCGCCGGATGGAGGCCGGCGTCGCCGAGATACTTGCCACCGAAAACGTACTGCACCAGTCCGAACACCATGCCGACGCCGGCGGTGGCGAAGCCGATGTGCCAGTTGATTTTCTGTCCGAGATACCCGCACACGAGCGGCGCGATGAACGCGCCGAGATTGATCCCCATGTAGTAAATGGAGAAGCCCGCGTCGCGGCGCGCATCCTGTTCGCCGTACAGAGCGCCGACGATGACGGCGGCGTTTCCTTTCACGAGCCCGGTCCCGATCACGATCAGCGTGAGCCCGATGTAGAACGTCGCCAGCGAGGAGAACGCCATGCTGAAGTGGCCGGCAGCGATGATGATGCCGCCGTAGAGCACCGCGCGCCGCTGGCCGATCAGCCGATCGGCGATCCAGCCGCCAGGCAGCGTGGTCATGTACACCATCGACGTGTACAAGCCGTACACGGCACCCGCGACCGCGGTGTCGAAGCCGAGTCCGCCGGCAGCCGCCGGCGCGGTCATGAAGAGGATCAGCAGCGCGCGCATCCCGTAGTAGCTGAAGCGCTCCCACATCTCGGTGAAGAAGAGCGTGGAGAGGCCGCGCGGATGACCGAAGAAGGTGGCGTCGTGAGCGCGCGCCCCGGCGGCAGCAACAGCCATGATGGTCGGAAGAATACAATGATTGCAGGGCGATGAGCAGGGCGCTTCTGATTAGTACCTACGAGATGGGCCGGCAGCCGTTCGGCATCGCGTCGGCCGCCGCCTGGCTGCGTGCCGAAGGGTGGGAGGTGCGATCGATCGACGCCGCGAAGGAGAACGTGACCGCCGACCGCCTCGGCGGCGCGGATCTGATCGGCTTCCACCTCCCGATGCATACGGCCACGCGGCTGGCCGGCCCGGTGATCGCCGCGGCCCGCCGCGTGAACCCGCATGCGTCTCTCGCCGCGTTCGGGCTCTACGCGCCGCTGAACGAGAAGTGGCTGCGCTCGCTCGGCGTCGATGCGGTGTTCGGCGGAGAGTTCGAAGAGAGCCTGGCGTCGTGGGCTGGTGAACTCCAGGTAACGTTGAGCACGCGGAGCGCGCAGAGAACGCAGATGCCTTCGACCAAGCGACACTCTGCGGACTCCGCGATCTCCGCGGACTCTGCGTTACGTCGCGTTCGAGTCCCGCGAATACGGTTCCTCGTCCCCGATCGCTCGACACTGCCGGCGCTGACCAAGTACGCGACGCTGCAGATGCCGGACGGCTCGCGGCGCATGGTCGGCTACACGGAAGCGAGCCGCGGCTGCCGTCACCGCTGCCGCCACTGTCCCGTCGTGCCGATCTACGAGGGGCAGTTCCGTGTCGTGCCGGCCGAGGTCGTCCTCGCCGACGTCGCCGCGCAGGTGGCCGCCGGCGCATCGCACATCACGTTCGGCGATCCCGATTTCTTCAACGGCCCGACGCACGCGCTCCGCATCGTCCGCGCGCTGCACGCGGCGCACCCGGCGGTGAGCTACGACGTCACGATCAAGGTCGAGCACCTCCTGAAACATCGCGACCTGGTGCCGGCGCTCGCGGCGACCGGCTGCGCGTTCGTCACGAGCGCCGTCGAGTCGATCGACGACCGCGTGCTGGCGATTTTCGACAAGGGTCATACGCGCGCCGACTTCATCGCGGCGGTACGCTTGTGCCGTAGCGCCGGCGTCCCGCTGATGCCGACGTTCGTCGCGTTCCACCCGTGGCTGACGCTCGCGTCGTACTGTGAGTTGCTCGACGCGATCGAGTCGCTCGATCTCGTCGACTACGTCGCGCCGATCCAGCTGGCGATCCGGCTGCTCGTTCCCGAGGGTTCGCGGCTGATCACGGCGCCGGAGATGCGACCACATCTCGGTCGATTCGATCCGGCGACGCTGACCTACCGGTGGGCGCATCCGGATCCCCGCGTGGACGCGCTGCACGACGAGGTGACGAAGATCGTCGGTACGCGCCTGACGGCAGATCGCCGCGCGGTGTTCGATGCCGTGAGCACGCGCACGCACGAGCACGCCGGCATTCTGCGCCGCTCCGGCTCGCGTCCGTTCCGCGCGCGCGCGACGGTGCCCTATCTCGATGAGCCCTGGTACTGTTGAGCGGAGCCGAATGCAGAGCAGGTTGCTCTGATATAGAGACATCGCTGATGGCTGATGGCAGAGGCGTCCATGGGCCATTGGCCATATGCCGTCAGCCCTCAGCTATCAGCCATGACGCGTGTCCTCATCCTGGCGACCACCACCGGTTATCAGACGCGCGCCTTCGGCGAGGCTGCGGCTCGCCTTGGCGTCGAACTCGTCTTTGCGACCGATCGCTGCCACCTGATTGACGACCCCTGGCAGGACGGCGCCGTCCCGATCCGCTTTTATGACGAGAACGCGTCGGTCTCCGCCATTCTCGCGGCCGCCGCCGATCGCCCTCTCGACGGCCTCCTCGTTGTCGGCGATCGGCCGGCGGTCATCGCCGCCCGTGCGGCGAAGGCGCTGGGCATTCCGTGGCATCCTCCGGAGGCTGCGGCGACCGCGACCCACAAACTGCGCACGCGCGAGCGCATGCGGGCTGCCGGTCTGCCCGTGCCCGCATTCATTCCATTCGCCCTCGACCATGTGCCATCAGCCATCACCCATCAGCCATTGACGGTGCCGTTCCCGTGCGTCGTCAAGCCGGTGGCGCTCTCGGGCAGCCGCGGCGTCATGCGCGCGGACGACGCCCGCGGTCTCGACGCGGCGATCGAGCGACTGCGGGCGCTGATGCAGTCGCCCGACGTGCGTGCCGAGCGCAACGACGCGCATGCGACCGCGCTCGTCGAGGCGTTCATTCCCGGCCGCGAGTACGCGATCGAGGCGCTGATGCAGCACGGCACCTTGCACGTGCTCGCGATGTTCGACAAGCCGGACCCTCTCGACGGACCGTTCTTCGAGGAAACCATCTACGTCACGCCGTCTCGTGCGCCGGCGGACGAGCAGCGCGCGATCGAAGACGCCGTGGCGCGCGCCACGGCGGCGATCGGATTGCATCACGGTCCGGTTCATGCGGAGTGTCGCGTCAACGCGGAGGGCGTGTTCATCCTCGAGGTCGCGCCGCGTCCCATCGGTGGCCTCTGCGCGCGCGCGCTGCGGTTCGCGCCCCAGTCGCCAGTCCCCGGTCACCAGTCCCCAGTCACCAATCACCCCAATCCCGAATCCCAAATCCCGAATCCCCATTCTCCGGTCCCGTTCGAGGAACTGCTGCTGCGGCACGCGCTCGGTGAGGACGTGGCCGACTGGCAGAGGGAAGACGAGGCGAGCGGCGTGATGATGATCCCGATCCTCAGACGGGGCATCTATCGCGGCGTGGACGGCGTCGACGCGGCGCATCGCGTCGCGCATGTCGACGAGGTGCGTGTGACCGCCAAACCGGATCAGTTGCTGATTCCGTTGCCGGAAGGAGCGAGTTATCTCGGGTTCATCTTCGCGCGCGCGTCCGCCGCGGCTGACGTCGAACGTGCGCTTCGCGACGCGCACGCTCGGCTTGCGTTCCACATCGCGCCGGAATTCCCGGTGCTTGCCGCCGCGGCGATCAACTACAATCAGCAGCATGGCTGATCCCTGCGGGCCCGCGGCATCCACGCCCTCGACCAACAAGAGCGGGCGCACGGTGATGTGCGCGAAGTTCCGGAAGGAACTGCCGGGGCTCGATTCGCCGCCCTGGCCCGGCGAACTCGGGCAGCGCATCTACGAGAACGTGTCCAAGGACGCCTGGAAGCTCTGGGAAGAGCGGATGAAGATGATCCTGAACGAGTACCGCCTGATGCCGTGGCAGAAGGAGGCCCAGGATCTGGTCGCCAAGCACATGGAAGACTTTTTCTTCGGTGAAGGCGCGGCCCTCCCGCCCGGATACGTGCCTCAGCAGACGAAGTAAGAAAGACGGACCACGCGGTCCGGAGCGCCCTCCCCAGCCCGAAAACGACCGGTTCAAGCCCCCAGACCGGAATGAACGGGCCACCTGTCAAAAATCCAGCTCTGCAGTCATTCACTACTAGTTGCCAGCCCTTCTGTAGCGATCCACTGCAACACGCTGCGGGATTTCGACAGGGCGTCAAAAGCAACCAACGATAAATCAACAACTTAGCGGATCGGCCCGCCACACCGCTCAGGCACGGAGTTTGATAATCGCTGGGGTGCGGTGAGCGTGTATTGGAACAAAGTGCACCGGGTGTACAGGTTCCAGCCGGAGCCCGATTCCGGGGACCCGCACGACAACGATCCTGACGAAGCGCCGGAGACGCCGCTGGACGAGCCGCGTCCCCCTCGCATCGAGGATCCGCCACCGCAGACGGAACCAAAGGGTCCCTACGCAGTTCAGGTGGATTCGTGGTAAAGAGACGGAGGGCCGAGTGGTGAATACAGGTGAACGCAAGGAACGACGGGGATTCGCATCCATGTCTCCCGAAAAGCAGCGGGAGATCGCGAGCAAAGGCGGCCGCGCGGCGCACGAGAAGGGGACGGCGCACGAGTGGACCGCCGACGAGGCGCGAAACGCCGGACGTAAAGGTGGGCAAGTGAGCCGCGGCGGACGTGGTAGGTTGATTGTTCCGACGGATCCGGCTCCGGCGCCGGCTTCCGCGAACGAGGGTGTAGCCCCCCGTGCGGAATGAACGATTCGACCGCGTAGCTTTGGAGGCGACTCATGGCAAGACGCGTGGCCGTGGCTTGTGTGTTGGTGCTCGCCGTCGCGGCGAGCGCGAACGCTCAGTCCGGGTCTTCAGGGACATCACCGGGGCAGAGTTCGTCAGGCAGCCAAACACAGTCCTCGTCGACCACGACGGAAGAAACTCGACCGGCGACGACGACCTTCTTCGGCGACACTGGGTTGTGGTTTGTGCCGACCGCCGAAGTCCTGCCCGGCGGCAAATGGTCCGTTAGCGGCTATCGCCGCGGCACGAATTTCATCCAGGGGTACACCAACGTCGGCGATTTCGCAGGCACGTTCGGCGTCGGCATCAAGGATCGCGCTGAAATCTTCGGATCGTTTCTCTTCGACACGCGCATCGACCGCGACACGTATCCGATCTTCGTCAACGATCCGAACTTCGGCGGCGTCGTCGATCGCTACCCACGCGTCAACCAACACTGGACCGGCGACAACATCGGCGATTTCTACGTCGGCGGGAAATACAACTTCCTCTCGGAGTATCACCAGGCCCCGGCCGCCGTCGCGGTGCGCGGTATCGTCAAGATTCCGACCGGCAAGGACGACGTCGGAACGAGCACCGGCAAGACCGACTTCGCGGTCGACGGCATCGTCAGCAAAGAAGCGGCGAAGATGGTCGAAGTCGCCGGGTACCTCGGCTACGAGTGGCGCGGCAAGCCGACCGACTTCGACATTCCCACGGGAGCATTCCGGTGGGGCGGCGGCCTCGCGTACCCCTCGCGGAGTTTCATCCGCGGGACGGCGGAACTGAACGGCAACGTGCTGTCCGCCGATACGGCGACGATGCTGACCGCGAACGCCGTGCGCGGCGTCGACCTCACGTTCCCGCCGCTCGTGTCGAATACCGAGAATCTCACGCGTCTGACGTTTGCCGTCACGGCACAGGCGAAGAGCGGCTTCTTCGGCGGCGTTGGTTTGAGCTGGAACACGCCAACGCTCGGCCGCGACTCGCGGTTCACGGACGACTCGCCGAGCGGCGACTACTGGGATTGGCAGGTCCGCATCGGCTACCACCCGGGCGTTCGTACTTACGCGCCGCCGCCGCCGCCACCGCCGCCGCCACCTCCACCTCCGCCGCCAGCGGCGCCGGAGCACACGCTCACGGTGAGAGCGCAGTGCGATCCGTGCGAGGTCGAAGTGGGCCGCAGCTCCACCGTCACCGCGACCGTGCAGGATTCGATCAACTGCGCCGTGACGTATCGCTGGTCGGCGCCGAGCGGGACGCTCGCGCAGCCGGCGGAGCGCGCCACGTTGTGGACGGCAGGACAGCAGGAAGGTACTGTCCCGGTGACCGTCACCGTGACCTGCCCGACTGACAGCAAGACCGCGTCCGACACGGTGAACATCCGCGTGACGCGGCCGCCGGTGGTCAACTACACGTTCGAGGACGTCTACTTCGACTTCGACCGCTACTCGCTGCGGCCGGAAGCGACCCGCGTGCTCGACGAAGCGATTGCGGCGCTGCGGCAGAACCCGACGCTGCGCGTCGAGATCGAAGGCCACACCTGCAACATCGGCACGGCCGAATACAACCTCGCGCTCGGCGATCGCCGTGCGAACGCGGTGAGGGAGTATCTGGTCAGCCGAGGCATCAGTGCCGATCGGCTGAGGACGATCAGCTACGGTGAGGAGCGTCCGAAG
Source organism: Vicinamibacterales bacterium (assembly GCA_035259385.1). Taxonomy (GTDB): domain Bacteria; phylum Acidobacteriota; class Vicinamibacteria; order Vicinamibacterales; family CAVVIG01; genus QHWK01. The sequence goes on from DATFWL010000139.1 coordinate 7,341, forward strand.
TACGACAACAGCCGCGAGGAGACGCGCCGTCTCAATCGCCGCGCGGCACTGGTCGTGAACCTGCGGTAGGCATGCGAGGGGACTGGGGGACCTGGGGACTGGGGGACTATGAAACGCCCTCGGTCCCCAAGGCCTCCGGTGCTCTCATGGCACTTCACTCCCCTGGTCCCCTAGTCCCCCTAGTCCCCAGTCCCCAAAGAAATCACCATGCGCTTCATCCACCTCTACCTGATCGGCTACTTCGTCCTCGTCATCGGTGCGGTGCTCGCACTGTGGAAGGCGGGCGTCCTTGCACGCGTCAGCGGCACGTGGCTCGGCATCGGCATGCTGATCGCAATCGGCCTCGGCATCATGCTCGCCGTGACTGCGGCCAAGCCGACGATCACCCGCGAGTAAGGACGTAGGACCGATAGGCCCACAGGCTGGGTGGAGGGATTCTTCTCTACGCATCGATCTTCACCTCGCCCCTAAATCCGGCCTGCCCGACCCAGCCCACAGGCCCATCAGTCCCACACTCTCCGTGGCACGGGATATGTTTCAGCCGTGCCCGTCATGCGTCTCCCAGCCGTCCTCGGATTCGTGCTCGTCATCGCCTCAGCGGCGGCGTGCAAGGACGAGGGGACGATCACGGTCCATAGCCTGAAGTTCAACGGTGTAGAGGCTGTTGACGAGAGCCGCCTGCGGAACGCGCTCGCAACAAAGTCGAGCTCCCGACTACCGTTCAGCAAGAAAAAGTACTTCGATCGCTCGCGGTTCGATGAGGACCTCAAGCGTATCCAGGCGTTTTATGCCGACCGCGGTTATCCCGAGGCCCGCGTCACCGGCTTCGACGTGAAGCTGAACGACAAACAGGACGCCGTCGACGTCACGCTCAACATTTCCGAGGGCGATCCGGTGAACGTGAGCGCGATCACCTTCACCGGCTTCGACGTGATCCCGCCCGATCACCTCGACACAATGAAGAAGGAGGTGCCGTTGAAGGTCGGTCAGCCTCGCGACCGCCAGCTGGTCGTCACCACGCACGAGATGGCGCTGAACGAGCTGAAGGATCACGGCTACCCGTACGCGAAGGTCTCGACGCAGGAGGACAACGCCTCGAGCAAAGAAGCGGCGCTCACGTTCACCGCGGATCCGGGGACGCTGGCGTACTTCGGCCCGATCCAGATTCAGGGCAACAAGAGCGTCAGCGATCGCGTGATTCAGCGCCAGCTGACCTTCAAGCCCGGCGATCTCTACCGGCGCAGCGTCGTCCAGGACTCCCAGCGGCGGCTCTACGGCCTCGAGCTGTTTCAGTTCGCGAACATCGAGCCGCAGACCGGCGATCAGAAGCCACAGCAGCCTCCCGCCTCGGATGAGTCGGGCGATCCGAATCAGCCCGTGCCACAGGCGCAGCCGGCGCCGTCCGATCAGCCGGACGAGATTCCGATGCGCGTTACTGTCGCCGAGGGGAATCATCAGCGTGTGAACTTCGGGGTCGGCTACGGATCGGAAGAGAAAGCGCGCATCGACTCCGAGTACCACCATTTGAACTTTCTCGGCGGGGCGCGCACCGCGGGCGTCCACGCGCGATGGTCGTCGCTCGATCGCGGCCTCCGTCTCGACTTCAACCAGCCGTATTTCTACGCCCCGCACTTCTCGCTTGGCGCCGAAGGCCAGCACTGGCTGACGTTCACGCCGGCATACAGGTCGGTGACGACCGGTGCCAGGGCGACGCTGACGCACCGCCAGAGCCAGCAGACGTCGTGGTCGGTGTCGATCAACGGCGAACACGACAGCAGCTCGGTGGAGCCGGTCGTCCTCGAGAATCCGAAGCTGTTCACTTCGCTCATCGCGCTCGGCTTGAACCCGCTCACCGGCGAGCAGAACGGCACGCTCAACTCCGTCGGGTTCGACTTCCAGCATTCGACGGCGGACAACCTGCTCAACGCGCATCGCGGATATCAAGTGGCGTTTCATCTCGAGCAGGCCGGCGAGATCCTGCCCGGCACGTTCAAGTTCACCGCGTGGTCCGCCGACGGCCGCCACTACCTGCCGATCAGCGGCAGCCTGACGCTGGCCAGCCGGCTGCAGCTCGGGAATCTCCGCCCGGCCTTCGGCGACGACACACTCGTGCCGTTCGGCAAGCGCTATTTCCTCGGTGGTGCGACGACGATTCGCGGGTGGGGGCGATACGAGGTGAGCCCGTTGAGCCCCGACGGCTTCCCGATCGGCGGCGACTCGATGCTCGCGTTCACCGAGGAGCTGCGCGCGATCATCCACGGCAATTTCGGCGCCGTCCTGTTCCTCGACGGCGGCAACGCATGGGCGGAGACGCTGGGCTTCGATCTCCGTGACCTGCGCTACGCCGTCGGACCGGGGCTCCGCTATCAGACGCCGATTGGGCCGATCCGTTTCGATTTCGGCTGGCAGCTCAATCCGATTCCGGGACTGAAAGTCGACGGCGAGCCGCAGACGCGCCGCTGGCGCATTCACTTCAGCATCGGGCAGGCGTTCTGAGATGGGGCTGGGGACTGGAGGCCGGGGGCTAGCCGACCTGGCGCGAAGGCTTGTTGACGTAGCGCGAAGGCCTGCTGACGTAGCGCGAAGGCTTTAGCCGAGCGACGGGACCAGGGGGACCCAGGGAACATGCGGATTCTCAGGCGGCTCGTTCACGTCCTCGTCCTCGTGCTGACGCTCGTGGTCGGCGCGGCCGCCGCGGCCGCGATCGTCTCGCAGACGGCGTGGTTCAAGAACTGGCTGCGCGGCTTCATCATCGCGCAGGCGAACCAGTACCTGAACGGCACGCTGTCGATCGAACGCCTGGGCGGCAACCTGTTCTTCGGCGTCGAACTCGAGAACATCGGCGTTTCGATGGATGGAAGCCAGGTCGTCGCGGTGCAGGATCTCGGCTTGAAATACAACCTGTTCCAGCTGATCGCCAGCGGCCTGTCGGTCGACGAGATCAGGCTCGACAAGCCGGTGATCTATTTGCGCCGCGACGGCGATACCTGGCAATTGAGCCGGCTCGTGAAGAAGCAGGAGCGCGAAGCCGATCGCAGCGGTCCCGGCAGGCCGATCACGATCGACGCGATCGAGATTACCGACGGCAAGGTCGCCATCGATTCGCCGGTCGGTACCAGCGGCGTCGAGGTGCCGAAGAAGTTCGAGCACCTCGACGCGAAGCTGTCGTTCAAGTACGAGCCGGTGCGCTACTCGATCGAGATCACCAACGTCTCGTTCCGCGGCAGCGAGCCGTCGATCGCGCTGAACGCGCTGTCGGGCGGCGTCTCGGTCCACGGCGACGCGGTGAACATCGACAAGCTGGCGCTGCGCACGTCGGAGACGTCGCTGTCGATCGACGGCGCCGTTCAGAACTACCTCTCGAAGCCGAACCTCAATCTGCAGATCAGCAGCGACAAGCTGTCGATTCCGGAGATCGCGCGGCTGGTGCCGTCGCTCGCCGGCGTGGCGCTGCAGCCGGCATTCGAGGTCAGGATGAACGGCCCGCTCGATCGGCTCGGCGTGGACATCGACGTCCGTTCGTCGGCCGGCGACGCGACGGGCAAGGTCGTGGCGGACATCCTCGAGCCGGGCCAGTCGGTTCGCGGCGATCTGACGGTCCGGCGGATCGATCTCGCGCAGCTGCTGAACGATCCGAAGCAGAAGAGCGACATCACCGGCAACGCGCACGTCGACGTCCGCGCCGAGTCGTTTCAGAAGCTCGATACGCTGCGGGCCAACGTCGCCGTCAATTCGCCACGAATCGCCGCTGCCGGCTACGTGACCGGGCCACTCGCGGCGAAGGCGCAGATCGATGGACGCCGCGTCGCGTTCTCGGCGAACGCGAACGCCTACGGCGCGAGCGCCACGGCGGAGGGAAAGGCGACGTTGCCCGATTTCGCCGACAAGAACGCCCGGATGCAGACCATCCCGTTCGATGTCAGCGGCCAGCTGCGGCGCGTCGATCTCCGGAAGATGCCGCGCGAGCTGAAGATTCCTGCCGCCGACACCAGCGTCAGCGCCGACTACCACGTCGCCGGATCGGTGACCACTGGCGAGCACGCAAAACAGAACATCACACTCGACGCGGCGTTCCTGCCCTCGACCGTGGCAGGCGCGACCATCGCGGGTGGCAGCACGGCCGGCGTCACGGTCGACGGCAAGGCGATCGGCTACTCGGTCGACGCGACCGTACGGGATCTCGACCTCGAGCGCGTCGGCACAGCGTTCAACCTTCCGGCGCTCGCCACCGATCGCTACAAGAGCACCATCAATGCGCATCTGGTCGCGAGCGGCCACGGCACGGCGCCGCAGGAGATGGAGCTCACCGCGCGCGGATCATTCACCGACACGGTGCTGATGGGCGGGACGATCCCGCACCTCGACTTCGACGGCGGGCTCGCGAACGACACGGCGCACGTGAAGGCGAGCGGCAGCTTCACCGACGTCGATCCGGCCGTCGCCAGCGGCAACCAAGCTGTCCAGGGCAAGGTCGGCGGCGCGCTGGACGTGGACGCGACGGTCGCGAACCTGTCAGCCGGCGTGACGCCCGACACCGTGGAGGCCGACGCGAAGCTGACGGTCGCGCCGTCGACGATCGGCGGGCTGGAGATTTCGCGCGCGACCCTCGACGGCACCTACCGCGAGTCGACCGGCGACATCCGGCTGCTCGAGGTCGTGGGCCGCGATGTCAACATGAAGGCGAACGGCACGCTCGCGTTGAACGAAACCGGCCGATCGAACCTGACGCTACATGCCGATTCGCCGAGCCTGGCGACGATCGGCGCGCTGATTGATCAGCCGCTCACCGGCATCGCACGAATCGACGCGGCCGTCACCGGCAACAAGCGTGAGCTGCAGGCGAAGGGCAACCTCACCGCGGACGGGCTCAAGTACGACGAGAACGGCGCGCTGACCATCTCGAGCGACTATACGGCGACAATCCGCGATCTCGATGCGGCGAACGCACGCGTTACCGCGGATACCCGTGCGACGTTCGTCACGCTTGGCGGACAGAACATCAACGAGCTGACGGCCAAGACCACCTACGAACAGAAGCAGGTCGAGTTCGGCGTCACGGCGAAGCAGCCCCAGCGATCGCTCGACGTCGACGGCGCCGTGCTGCTGCGTCCGGACCATCAGGAACTGCGCCTGAAGCAGCTCGGGCTGACGACGGCGGGCCAGCGCTGGCAGCTCGAGCCGGGATCCGCGGCGACGATCAACTATGCCGCCGACGCGGTGAAAGTGGAGGACCTCACGTTGGTCAGCGCCGATCAACGAATCGCCGCCGAGGGCACCTTCGGCCAGCCCGACGACGAGCTGAGGGTCAGGCTGACGAACTTCAACCTCGCCTCCGTCGACGCGCTGCTGCTGCGGGAGCCGCAGCTGGGCGGGCGGCTCAATGCGACGACCACGCTCTCGGGAACGAAGGCGGCGCCAGACGTGAAAGCCGACTTCGAGGTCACGCAGGGCGCCTTCCGGCAGTTCAAGTACGACAGCCTGGGCGGCCGCGTGGCGTACGCCGGTCCGGGACTCGATCTCGACGCGAAGCTGCAGCAGAACCCGACGACGTATCTGACCGCGAAGGGCTATCTGCCGAAGGCGTTGTTCGGCGGCACGAACACGACCGATGCGGCCGGCAGCGACGGTGCCGACGTCGTGAAGGGCGATCAGATCGATTTCCACGTCGAGAGCACGCCGATCGATCTCGGTCTCGTGCAGGGCTTCACGACTGCGCTGACCGACGTCACCGGCACGCTGCAGGCGAAGCTCGACGTCAGCGGCACGGCCGACGATCCGCGGCCCGCCGGCGAGGTCACGATCGGCAACGCCGCGTTCACGGTCGTGCCGAACGGCGTGAGCTACACCAATCTCGACGGCAGGATCGAGATTCAACCGGAGCAGGTCCACATCGACAGCATCAAGGTGCTGGACAACCACAAGAGTCCGCTCACCATCACCGGCGACCTCGCGATGCGAGAACGCCGGATCGGCGGCGTATCGATTGCGGTGACGGCGGACGACTTCAAGGTGCTCGACAACAAGATGGGGAACGTCCGGATCCGCAGCGACATGCGGCTCACCGGAGAGCTCCGCGCGCCGCGCGTCGAAGGGGATCTCGGTCTGACCACCGGCCGCATCGATCTCGACCGGATCATGGCGCAGGTGCAGGACCCGGCGTACGGAACGCAGCAGACGCAGTATCAGAGCGAGGCGACGGCGAACGCCAGCGCGTTCGACGCGCTGCAGATGGATCTGCACGTCACGGTGCCGAACGACTTCGTCGTCAAGGCCGACGATCTGAAGGCGCCCGGTGCGCCGATCGGCCTCGGCGCGCTGCTGATCACGCTCGGCGGCAACGTCTACGTCAGCAAAGTGCCCTGGGATCAGGTCCGCCTCTATGGGACGGTGAACACCGTGCGCGGCCACTACGATTTCCAGGGGCGGCGCTTCGACATCCTCCGCGACGGCATGGTCCGCTTCGAGGGACTCGACGAGATCGACCCGACGCTCGACCTCCGCACCCAGCGCGTGATCCAGGCGGTGACGGCGAACGTGAACGTGGGCGGCACGCTGAAGAAGCCGGAGATCATGCTGAGCAGCACGCCGCCGCTCGATCAGTCCGACATCCTGTCGCTGATCGTCTTCAACCAGCCGCTCAACTCGGTGGGCGAAGGGCAGCAGATCGCACTGATGCAGCGGGCGCAGGCGATGGCCGCCGGCGCCGTCGCCGGTCAGTTCGCCAAGTCGATCGGCGATGCGCTCCACCTCGACGAGTTCGAGATCAACCTGGCGCCCGAAACCGGCGGCGGCCCACAAGTCACCCTCGGCCAACAGATCAGTGAAAACCTCTTCGTAAAGGTGCAGCAGGGCGTCGGCGACGTGAACCAGACCAATGTGATCTTCGAATACGAGCTGACCAAGTGGCTCCGCCTGCGCACCAACGTTCTGCAGGGATCGAGCACGCAGACCAACCTGTTCCAGCGCCAGCAGGGATCGGGGGCCGACATGCTCTTCTTCTTCGCCTACTGAGAGCGCCGGCCAAAGAGGAAGAGCCTGCAATTAAGAATTAAGAATTGAGAATTAAGAATTCGTGCCCTGAACCAGCGGCGCGAAGCACGAATTCTTAGAGTGCGTTGCAAAATTAGCTCAAGGCGGGTCCTGTCCGCGAACAGCCCCACCGAGTGCTCGCCAGAAAAGCACTGGTCACGGCCCACGGCTCCGCGCCCGGCGGGGCGGCCCCGTTCGCGGCCACCCGCGAGCGAGCTAATTTTGCAACCTGCTCTTAATTCTTACTTCTCAATTCGTAATTCTCAGGCGACAGCGAGCGATGCCACCTGTACGCGCGCGTCATTGAAGCACGCGCCGCCGCCGAGGTCGGTGAGCGAGTCCGGGACCAGCGCCGTGCCGGTCGTGCTGTTGCGGGTGCTGCGGCGCCAGATCCCTTTGGGCAGGCTGATGGTGCCGGGGCGGATCGACGGCACGACCGTCAGCGTGCAATGCACCTCGCCGAGGTCGTTGAACACCCGCACGAGATCGTTGTCAGCCAGTCCCCGCGCCGCGGCATCGTCCGGGTGCATCAGCAGCTTCACGTCCGGACGCGGCAGCTCTCCGAGCGTCGAGCTGATCGTGCGATCGCTTGCGGGCGAGATCAGCGCCAGCGGATATTGCTCCGTCGCCGGATCGGGCTGGAATCGATAGAGGCCGAGCGGCGCGGACGCGTCGAGCTCCGCCGGAAAGAGATCGACCTTGCGATCGGGCGTGTTCGGGAACACGTCCACGAACTGGATCGGCGTGACGCCGAACGGCGGCGACGGCAGCGCGCCCGCGCGCAGGTCGTCGCCGATCGCGGGCGGCAGCTGATCGAGGACGTTCAGCATCAGGTCGAGCTCGCCGGATGGCTCGCTCTGGTCGAGCAGGCCGAGACGCGAGCACAGCTCGCCGAACACGTCGGCGTTCGATCGCGCCTCGCCGACGGCGTCGACGACCGGCCGTCCCAGATCGAGGTTGATCGGACCGTACGCCTTCGCGAAGTCGTAGCCCTCGAGGAACGTCGTCGCCGGCAGCAGGACGTCGGCGTAGAGCGCGGTATCGGTCATCACCTGCTCGAACACGACGGTGAACAAGTCCGCGCGCTCGAGGCCGCGCAGCACCCGATGCTGATCGGGCACGGTCGCGGCCGGGTTGCAGTTGTAGACGAACAGGACGTTCACCGGCGGATCGGTGTACTCGGTGAGCGCGCGCCCGAGGTGGTTCATGTTGACGATGCGTGTGTCGGGTTCGGGCGTTCCGATCCAGGTGCGATCGATGTTCCACGACGCCGAGTTGCTCATCGAGTAGCCGCCGCCGCGGACGCCGAACTTGCCGCCGACCGCCGGCAGCGCCAGGACCGCCATCGCCGCATTGCCGCCGTTGCGGTTGCGCTCGAGTCCCCAGCCGCAGCGAATCAGCGCCGGCGCGCTCTCGGCGTACAGCGTCGCGACCCGCTCGAGCGAGGCGCTCTCGATCCCGGCGGTTTCCGACGCGCGCTCGAAGGTCCACGGTTCGGCGCGATCGCGCAGCTGGTCGGCGCCGCGCGTGTGCGCCCGCAGGAACTCGGCGTCGGCGCGGCCGCTGGTGAACAGATGCCGGTGGATCGCGAGCGCGACGGCGAGGTCGGTGCCCGGCCGGACGGCGAGATGCACGTCGGCCGATCGCGCCAGCGCGGTCGTCCGCGGATCGACGACCACGAGCGTCGCACCGCGCTTCTGCGCGTCGCGCACGTACGGAACCAGGTGGATGCCGGAGGCGGACGGGTTCACGCCCCACAGGATGATCAGCGTCGCGCTCGGATAGTCCTGGTAGGTGACCGACGCCATCTTGCCGTAGAGTGCGAGATTCGCGGTCCCGGTCGGCGCGGCGCACACGGTCCGCGCCAGCCGCGAGGTGCCGAACCGGCGCCACAGCTGCGCGTCGAGGTTGTCTTGGGTCAGCAGGCCGTTCGAGCCGCCGTACGAGTAGGGCAAGATCGACTCGCCGCCGTGAGTCGCCTTGGCGAGCTCGAACCGCGACGCGACCCGCTCGAGCGCCTCGTCCCACGACACGCGCTCGAACTGTCCGGTGCCCTTCCGCCCCTTGCGAACCGCCGGGTAGAGCAGGCGATCGGGCCCGTAGACACGCTCGCCGAACTTCCGCACCTTCGCGCAGATGTAGCCGCCGGTCACCGGATTCTTGTGCGATCCGTTGATCGTGATCACCTTGCCGTGCTGCACGGTGACCGCCAGGCTGCACGCGTCAGGACAGTCGAGCGGGCAGGCGGTCTCGAC
>DATFWL010000140.1:0-13710 GCA_035259385.1 Vicinamibacterales bacterium
GATCACAACAGGAGTCGGCGCTCGATGACCAGGCGACCGTCACACGGGTTCTAGTCTTTGGCGGCTCTCAGGGCGCGCACGCAATCAACGTGGCCATGGTGGAGGCAGCGGCGAGGCTGGCGGCCGATGGTCCGCATCTTCATCTCACCCATCAGACCGGAGAGCGCGATGCGGAGATGGTCCGCACCGTCTACCGGCAGGCGGGGCTTCAGGCCGTCGTCGAGCCATTCCTCTACGACATGGGACGGCAACTCGGAGCGGCGGACCTGATCGTCTGCCGCGCCGGCGCGACGACGCTTGCGGAGATCACGGCGGCGGGCAGGGCGGCGATTCTCATTCCGCTGCCGACGGCGACCGACGATCACCAGCGGAAGAACGCCGAGGCGCTTGCCGCGAGCGGCGCCGCGGAGGTGCTGCTGCAGCGCGACATGAGCGGCGCGACGCTCGCGGAACGGATTCTGTCGATGGCCGCCGATCGTGCGCGGCGGCAGCGCATCGCCGCCGCGGCGAGATCGCTGGCCAGGCCCGATGCAGCGAAGGTGATCGTCCGTCGGGCGCTGGAGCTCGTGGGGCGATGACCCCGACGAGAATTCTGCCGTGTTAGGGAAGACGAGGCACGTGCACTTCGTCGGCGTCGGCGGGATCGGGATGAGCGGCATTGCGGAGCTGCTGGCGAACCTGGGTTACATCGTCAGCGGCTCCGACGAGAAGAAGTCGATCGTGACCGCACGCCTCGAGACGCTCGGCATCCGCGTCTCGCTCGGGCACGACGCCGATCACGTCGGCGACGCCGACGTCGTCGTGATCTCGTCGGCGGTCCGGCCGACGAATCCGGAAGTGGTCGAGGCCGCGCGGCGGCAGATTCCGGTGATCCCGCGGGCGGAGATGCTCGCGGAGCTGATGCGGCTCCGCTTTTCGATTGCCGTCGCGGGCGCGCACGGCAAGACGACGACGACCTCGATGATCGCGGTGGTGCTGGAGCGGTGCGGCCTCGACCCGACGGCGGTGATCGGCGGGCGGTTGAGCGCCTTCGGCAGCAACGCGCGGCTGGGCAGGGGTGAGTTCATGGTCGCCGAGGCGGATGAAAGCGACCGATCGTTTCTGAAGCTGTTTCCGACGATTGCAGTGATCACCAACATCGACCACGAGCACCTGGAAAACTACGGTGGCTTCGAGGACCTGCAGGAGGCGTTTGTCGACTTCGCCAACAAGACCCCGTTCTACGGGGGCGTCGTCGCCTGCCTCGACGACGCGAACCTCGCGCAGGTCTTGCCGAAGATGACGCGTCGCGTGATCACCTACGGTCTGCTCTCGCCGGACGCGGAGGTCACGGCGGCCGATGTCGAGCTCGGTCCGCTCACGGCCAGCGCGACGATCCTGCGCCGCAATCGGCGGGCCGGTCCGCCATCGCGCACGTCGCAGGCTTCGTTGTCGCCAGCGACTGCTCGTGAACGCGATCCCGACCGCGGGTCCGGCGAATCGCCGTTCGAGCGGCTCGGCACGCTGGTCTTGAACGTGCCTGGACGTCACAACCTGTTGAACGCGCTCGCCGCGATCGCCGTCGGCGGCGAGCTCGGCCTGTCGTTCGACCGGATCGCCGCCGGCCTGAAGGACTTCCGCGGCGCCGAGCGGCGGTTCGAGGTGCGCGGCGAGCCGCGCGGGATCCTGCTCGTCGACGACTACGGCCACCATCCCACCGAGATCGCCGCCGTGCTCGCAGCCGCGAAGACGCTGAACCGGCGGATCGTCGTCGCGTTTCAGCCGCATCGCTATACCCGGACGGCCTCGCTGATGGATGCGTTCGGCCCTGCGCTCGCGGGCGCGGATCACGTCGTGCTCACCGACATCTACGCGGCGAGCGAGGATCCGATTGCCGGCGTCACGCTCGACGCGCTCGCCGCGTCGATCCGCACGACGCTGACGGCGCCGCTCGACGTCGTCCCGAAGCTCGACGACGTGGTGCCGGCAGTCGTCCGCGCCGCGAGGCCCGGCGACGTGGTAATCACGCTGGGCGCGGGCTCGATCGGCAGCCTGCCCGATCGGCTGCTCGACGCGCTCGACACCGGCCACACGGGAGCGGCGTCGTGAGCACGATCTCCGCGCCGGCCGATCGCCGCTTTCGCCGCGCACACCTGAAGCCGTCGCGCAAGCGCGGGCGCTGGCACTCGATCGGGAAGCCGCTGGCGCTTTACGGCGTGCTCGCCGTGCTGCTGGTATTCGCCGCCTATCGCGCGTCGATGGTCGTGGCGGGCGCGCACGTCCTGCAGGTGGACCGGATCGCGGTGCTCGGGAACCAGCGACTGTCGAAGGCCGACGTGCTGGCGCTGCTGAACGGGCTTCGCGGCGAGAACATCGTGTCCACCGATCTCGATCGCTGGCGCAGGCGGCTGCTGGCGGCGCCGTGGGTGCGCGACGCGTCGCTGCGCCGATCGCTGCCGTCCACGATCGACGTGGTCGTCTGGGAGCGCGAGCCGGTCGGCATCGGCCGCATCGGCGGCGACACCTATCTCGTCGACGAGCGCGGCGTGATCATCGACCAGTACGGCCCGCAGTACGCCGATCTCGACCTGCCGATCATCGACGGTCTCGGCGCCGCGCCGCACGACACGGCGACGCTCGTCGACGAGGCGCGCGCCGATCTGGCGGCGCGGGTGATTGCGGCCGTGAAGAGCAAGCCCAGGCTGTCGGCGCGCCTGTCGCAGGTGGACGTCAGCGATCTGCACAACGCCGCGGTGCTGCTCACGGGCGATCCGACGGTGATTCAGCTCGGCGAGGACCAGTTCGCGCAGCGGCTGCAGGGGTACGTCGAGCTCGCGCCCGCGCTGCACGCGCGCGTGGCCGACATCGACTACGTCGACCTGCGGTTCGGCGATCGGATCTACGTGCGGCCGACGAAGGTGGAGAAGAAGAAGCGCTAGCGCGGGCCTGCCGGCCTGCCAGGGGAGATCGATTGCCTCGCAAAGAACGGTATCTGGTCGGTCTCGACGTCGGCACCTCGAAGGTGACGGCGGTCGTCGGAGAGGCGCTCGACGGCGACGGTCTCGACATCGTCGGCCTCGGGGTCGCCGAGTCGCGCGGGATCCGCCGCGGCGTGGTCGTGAACCTCGAGGCCGCGGTCGAGTCGATCAAGAAGGCGATCGACGAGGCCGAGCTGATGGCGGGCGTCGAGATCGACACGGTCCACCTCGCGCTGTCGGGACCGCACGTCAAGGGATTCAACAGCCGTGGCGTGATCGCGGTCGCCGGGAAGAATCGCGAGATCACGCGCGAGGATGTCCGGCGCGCGATCGACGCCGCGAAAGCGGTGTCGCTGCCGACCGGGCGCGAGATCCTGCACGTCCTGCCGCAGGACTTCGTCGTCGACGAGCAGGACGGCATCGGCGCGCCGGTCGGGATGACCGGGGCCCGGCTCGAGGTGAACGTCCACATCATCACCGGCAGCCAGAGCTCGACGCAGAACATCGTGACCTGCGTGAACCGCGCCGGCGTCGAAGTTGCCGAAACCGTCGTCGAACAGCTCGCGGCCAGCGAGTCGGTCCTGACCGAGGACGAGAAGGAGCTCGGCGTCGCGCTGGTCGACATCGGCGGCGGCACCACCGACATCGCGATCTACGAGCGCGGCAGCCTGTGGCACACGGCCGTGGTCGGGGTCGGCGGCGATCACTTCACCAACGACATCGCCGTCGGCCTGAGGACCCCGGTGCCCGACGCGGAGAAGATCAAGCGCAAGTGCGGCTGCGCGCTCTCCGGCATGGTCGACGAGGACGAGACGATGGAGGTGGCGAGCGTCGGCGGCCGCAAGCCGCGGGTGATGGCGAGGCGCATCCTGTCGGAGATCCTGCAACCCCGCGCCGAAGAAATCTTTCACCTCGTCTGGGACGATATCCGCCGCGCCGGCTATGAGAAGAGCCTCAACTCCGGTATCGTTCTCACCGGCGGCGGCGCGATCCTCGACGGCATGCCGGAAATCGCCGAGCAGATTTTCGACCTGCCGATCCGGCGCGGCTGCCCCGGCGGCGTTGGCGGCCTTGCCGATCACGTCAACAGCCCGACGTTCGCGACCGGAGTCGGACTCGTGCTGTACGGTTACCGCAACTCCATGGGAGACTTGACGCGCTCGCCGATCGGCGCCGGTGCGTTCGTCCGGGTGGCAGGACGGCTGCGCGGACTGTTCCGGGAGTTTTTCTGAACAACCAACGCACAGGTTGGAGGACACACGCATGGACTTCACGGACGATGCAGCGCCCGAGGCACGACGTCTGAGACTGCGACTCGACGAAGAGGCGACCGCGACGGCGCGCATCAAGGTGATTGGCGTCGGCGGCGGCGGCAGCAATGCCGTGAACCGAATGGTGCAGGCCGGCTTCGACGGCGTCGAGTTCATCGTCGCCAACACCGATCTGCAGGCGCTGCGCACCAACGCCGCGCCGGTCAAGCTGCAAATCGGCAGCAAGCTGACCAAGGGGCTCGGCGCCGGCGCCGATCCCAACGTCGGCCGATCGGCGGCGCTCGAGGACACCGAGAAGATCATCCAGGCGCTCGACGGCGCCGACATGATCTTCGTTACGACCGGACTCGGCGGCGGCACCGGTACCGGCGGTGCGCCGGTGATTGCCAGCCTGGCCAGCGAGCTCGGCGCGCTCACCGTCGGCGTCGTCACCAAGCCGTTCAAGTTCGAAGGCCGCAAGCGGCAGCTGCAGGCCGAACGCGGCCTCGACGCGCTGCGCGAGTGCGTCGACACGATCATCACGATCCCGAACGAGCGGCTGCTGACGATCATCGACCGCACGACGCCGATGGTCGAGGCCTTCGCAACGGCCGACGACGTGCTGCGCCAGGCGATCCAGGGGATCTCGGATCTGATCCTCGTGCCGGGCATGATCAACCTCGATTTCGCCGACGTCAAAACGATCATGTCCGGCATGGGCATGGCGATGATGGGCACCGGCGTGGCCGAGGGGCCGGACCGCGCGATCGAGGCGGCGCGGCGCGCCATCTCGAGCCCGCTGCTCGAAGGCGCGTCGGTGAACGGCGCACGCGGCGTGATCATCAACGTCACCGGCGGGCCGGACCTGTCGCTGGTGGAGGTGAGCGAGGCGTCGTCGATTGTCCAGGAGGCGGCTGACGAGGACGCTAACATCATCTTCGGCGCGGTCGTGGACCCGCTGCTGAAGGGGAAAGTGAAGATCACCGTGATTGCCACCGGCTTCGGCGGGCCGGTGGTGTCGCGCGCGATCCCGTCGGCGGCGACCACGGTGACGCCGGTCGACATGACGCAGTACGCGGATCACGCGCGCGTCCGCGCCGACGACGTCGCCGTGGCTGCCAGCGCCGCCGCGTCGCCGCGCCTCTCGCTGGCGAGGCGGCCGCTCCTCGATCTTTCGGCAGCCGGCGCCGGAGCGGCCGCGAGAATGGCTGTCGGTTCGCCGTCCGACGGATCGGCGCCAACCCTCATGAATGCGGCCCCGGACGGCTTCGACACCATCCGTGACCCCGTCGCGGCAGTCGATGGGTCGCGCGACCCGGACCTCGATCTCACGTTCGACGTGCCGGCCTTCCTGCGACGTCAAGAAGGGTAGACGTCTCGGGTCGACATCTCAGCGGGAAGTGACCGGACGCCGGTGGTAAAGTAAGTAGATCCACGGCACTCGAGACCGCCGGCGTCTGAGCTCGAGCGGCCGCACGCCATGGCGCACGTCGAGCAGCGCCGCGGCCCGCTCGGCGCATGCGGCCACTCATGAACTCCTGGGAACAGCGCGAACGCGCACGGCACATCCTCGCGAAAGAAGTCGGCTACGTCAGCAAGCCGCACGGGAATCGCCTGCGCGTCGCGCTGGCGTTCCCGAACACGTACTGGGTCGGGATGTCGAACCTCGGCTTCCAGACCGTTTACCGCCTGTTCAACGCCGAGCCGGACGTGGTCTGCGAGCGCTTCTTCCTGCCGCCGAAACAGGAGCTCGCCGCCCTGTCGGCTGCCCGGGCGCCGCTGCTCACGCTCGAATCCCAGTCGCCGGTCGGCGAGTTCGACGTCATCGCGTTCTCGGTGTCGTTCGAATGGGATTACGTGAACGTCCTCACGCTGCTCAAGCTCGCCGGCGTTCCACGCTATGCGTCCGAACGCAGCCACCGCCATCCGCTGGTCGTCATCGGCGGCGCCGTCACGTTCGTCAATCCCGAACCGCTCGCGCCGTTCGCCGATGCGATCGCCGCCGGCGAAGGCGAGGCTCTGATTCCCGGACTGCGCCGCGCGATGGCCGACGCACGCGACCGCGACGACCTGCTGCAGCGGCTCGCGCTCGAACGCGGTTTCTACGTGCCCTCGCTCTACGAGCCGGCCTACGCGGCCGACGGTACGCTGGCGCGCTATACCGTTCGCGCCGGGGTAGAAGCGCCCTTCCCGGTTCGCAAAGCCGCGCTGAAAACGACCGAAGCCGTCGATCCGCCCGCGACCACGATCTTCACGCCGGACACGGAATTCGGCTCCCGGTTCCTGGTCGAAGTCGTGCGCGGCTGCGCCAACCTGTGCCGCTTCTGCTGGGCCGGCTACAACTACCTCCCAGTCCGCGCGTTCCCGGCGGATCGCATCCTGCAGCTCGCCGAGGAGGCGCGCCAGTACGCTCAGCGCGCCGGCCTCGTGTCGATCGCGCTCTGCGATCACCCGGAGATCGAACGGATCCTGGCGCGGCTGCTCGAGCTGGGCTACGCCATCAGCCCCGCGTCGCTGCGCCTCGACGATCTGACCCCGTCAATCGTCCGGATGCTCCGGCAGAGCGGTGAGCGATCGATCACGATCGCGCCCGAAACCGGTTCCGATCGGCTGCGCCGCGTGATCAACAAGACGGTGACCAACGACGAGATCCTCGACAGTGCCGAGCTGATCTTCGCGAACGGGATCGAGAGCCTGAAGCTCTATTACATGATCGGCCTCCCGACTGAAACCGACGAGGACCTCGTCGCCATCCGCGATCTCACCCTCGAGCTGCGAGCGCGGATGCTGAAGCACGCGAAGCCGCGGGGGCGGATTGGGTCGATCACGGGCAGCGTCAACCCGCTGATCCCGAAGCCCGGCACCGCGTATCAATGGCTGCCGATGGAAGACCAGTCGGCAACCGAGCGCAAGATCAAACGGCTGCGCTCGCTGATGGCCGGCATCGACAACGTCTACTTCACCATCAAGTCGGAGCGGCATTCCTACTACCAGGCGCTGCTTTCCCTCGGCGATCGGCGCGTCGCGCCAGCAATTGCCGCAGCCGAGCGCAACGGCCAGAACTGGCGCGCGGCCGTCGCCGAGGCCGACGTCGACGGCAACTTCTACATCTTCCGCGACCGGACGAACGACGCGATGCTGCCGTGGGAGGTCATCGACGGCGGCATGAAGCGTCCCTTCTTCGAGGCGGAATTCGCCAAGAGCCTTCGCGCGGAGTGGACGCTCCCGCCGAAGCGCGCCCAGGAAAACGCGCGACTGCTGCCGGTGATCCAGTGACTGCCGCTCGGCTGAAGCCTTCGCTACGTGGACGACTGCCGCTCGGCTGAAGCCTTTGCGCTACGCTCCTGAAAGCGTCAACTCGCGATGGCCGAGCGCTCCTCGAACTCCGCGTAGGCGTCGAGGATCAGCCGCCGCAGCTTTTCCTGGGCCGTCGGGTCGGTGATCGGCCGCAGCAGCGCAAACGACCGCCGGTCGCCATTGACGACATAACTGCGTGCCGGGAACGTCACGTTCCGGCCGTTGCCGCCGCGCTTCTCCCAGATCGCGAAGCCAATCAGCTTCAATCCGTCGAGCGCCCCTTCGTTGAAGTGCATTTCGGCCTCAGCGAGCTTGCCGGGCGGATTGCCCCGATCGTTGGGCGTGATCTTGATGGTCATCAGCCACTCCTTCGTGGGCCCGCTCGCGTCGAGCGGCTTGTCGTTGGATGCGGCTTCGCAGTTCAAGGCGGGTGCCCGGACAGGGCCGGGAATGGCGTGGACACAAGCCGTTCTGGACAGGCGCCTTACGGTGCGGTGTCAGTCGCCTGTCGAAGAACCGCGCTCCTCGTCCGGCTGAAAACGACAACCGGCGTTGCGGTCAATCGCCGAGCAGCAGCACCTGCGCCATCGCCAACTGATCGGAATGCGTGATGGTCAGCAGCGAGGAGCGCCCTCCGATCGCGCTGAATCGCCGCGCGGCGCCCCCATGCAACTGCAGTTGCGGCGGCCCGCCCCGCCGGACGACTTCGACGTCGCGCCACAGAACGTTCTGCGAGTGGCCGGTGCCGAGCGCCTTCATGGCCGCTTCCTTGGCGGCGAACCGGCCGGCGAAGTGGATCGCCGGCACCCGGCGGCGCGTGCAGTAGGAAATCTCGCCGTCGGTGAAGACGCGGCGCAGAAAGCGCTCGCCGTATCGCTCGATCGTGTCGGCAATGCGATCGATGTCGGTGGTGTCGAGACCGAGGCCGATGATGTTCGCCACGCGTTGCTCCCGATCCGTGCGCTGATTGTACTGGCTCGGTCGGCTACGATAGAGTGAGAGGAGGCCCTGCACCGACCCTGCCGCATGGAACGTCCCGATCCCGCGTCTGCCGTCCCGCCTGCCGTCGGCGACGATTTCGAATGGCGGGCCACCTCTGCCGGACCGACGCTGGTCTGCCGCCCGCTCGAGGGCTCCGCGCCGCATATCTTCACGACCCGTGACTGGCGACTCGGCACATCTGCGGCCGTGGATCGCGACGGCGGGTGGGGCGATGTCGCCAGCGCGATGCTCGCGGACCCCGCTCATCTCGCCCGCGCGCATCAGGTGCACGGCCATGCGGTGGTGGTTCGCCGACCGGGAGACGCGGACAGTGGATCGGCGGAGCTTCCTGACGCCGACATTCTGATCTCGAACGACCCCGCGACGGCGATCGCGATCCAGACGGCCGACTGCGTGCCGCTGCTGCTGGCCGATCGCCGAACCGGCGCCGTCGCCGCGGCGCACGCGGGATGGCGCGGGCTGGCGGCGGGGGTGCCGGGAGTCGCCGTGCGCGCGATGCGCGAGGCCTTCGGCACGAGGCCCTCCGACATCGTCGCGGCGATTGGCCCGTCGATCAGCGCGGAGCACTACGAGGTGGATGCGGCGGTGCGGTCGGCGTTCGACGCAGCCGGCGCCTCCGGGCCGCCCCTCGGGGCATGGTTTCTCGCCGGCAGGCGGCCCGATCGCTGGCAGTTCGACGGCGGCCGGTCAGCGGTCGATCAGCTCGAAAACGCCGGCGTGCCACGCGCGCGGATCCACGTCGCCGGACTCTGCACCTTCGCGCACCTCCGGCTGTGCTCGTACCGACGCGACGGCAAAGGCGCGGGCCGGATGGCCGCCGCCATCCGCGCGCGCGGCTGATCGCCGCGCGTCACCGGTCCGCCTTCGCCGCGTCCATCGCCGTGTTGGCGAGACGATCGGCGTGGGCGTTCAGCGCGCGGCCGACGTGTTCGAAGGTGACGTCGCCGATCTCGCGGGCGAGCGCGCGCGCCCTGGCGTGCAGCGGCTGCAGGCCGGCGTTCTTCACCTTGTAGTTGCCGAGCATCTGCTGGACCAGCAGCAGCGAGTCGGATCGCACGTGCAGCTTCCGGCGGCCGTGGCGCTTCGCCCACTCGAGCGCGGCCAGCAGACCGCGGTACTCGGCGACGTTGTTCGTCGCGATGCCGATCGCCTCGGCGAATTCCTCGACGAGCGTTCCGTCGCGCTGCTCGATCCGGACGCCGAAGCCGGCCGGCCCCGGATTGCCGCGCGCGCCGCCGTCGATGTAGGCGAGGAGCGGCGCCGCCTCGCGCGGGTCGTCGAAGGGAATCATGCTACGAGGGCGGCGCCGACGGATCGGCCGCAGGCGCCGCGGCCGGAGCGGCCGCCGGTGCCGGCACGAAGTACAGCACGCGCTGGCAGCTGTCGCACTGCACGATCGACTCGTTGCGGCGGACCGTGTTGAAGACCTGCGGGCGCAGCCGCACGTGGCAGATCGTGCAGATGCCGTCCTTCGCCTCGGCGACGGCGATGCCGTGGCGCTTCTTCGCCACCTGCTCGAAGGTGTGCAGCAGCTGCTTGTCGAGCGCGGCGACGATCGCGGCCCGCTCCGCTCCCATGTTCTCGAGCGACTTCTCCAGCTCGACGTGCTCGGTCTTCATCGCCTTGCGATCGGCGTCGACCGCCTTCTGCTCGGCGGCCGCATCCGCCTCCGCTTTCTTGACGGCGGCCGTCAGCTCGTCGGCCTCGAGCATGCCCTCCAGCATCTGATCTTCGTGCGTCTTGATCTGCGCTTGCGCGTGCGCGATCTCGTGCTGGATGGCGTGATACTCCTGGTTCGTCTTCACCGCCATCGCCTGCTCGCGGAACTTGGACAGGCGCCCCTGGTGGACCGCCAGCTCCTTCTCCATCGCGCGCCGCGCGTTCTGATTGCCGGCGAGGCGCTCTTTCGCGGACGCGACCCGCTGCCTGGCGACGTCGAGACGCGCGTCGAGCGACTTCTCGCGCTCGGGTTCCTCGGCGAGCTTCTTCCGCGCGGCCTCGGCGGTCGTGTCGAGCCGCTGCAGGGCGATCAACCGTTCCAGGTCAGCATGCATCGGGTGTCGGGAGAAAAAAAAAGGCCCCGCCGAAGCGGAGCCTGGAATCCAGAACACTGATCATTGGACCTTGGGAGGTCCGCCTCCGCGCTGACACGCCTCGGCGCGACAGCGGGCGCGCCGCGTGCGTGGCTGGCTGAGACGACGCGGTGCAGGCGCGAAGGCTGGGCCCACCAGGATTCGAACCTGGAACAGGCCGGTTATGAGCCGGCGGCTCTAACCGTTGAGCTATGGGCCCGAACAATTCTACGACGTCCTTCCCTCGAGGAACGCGCGCAGCTTGCGCGAGCGCGACGGATGCCGCAGCTTGCGGAGCGCCTTTGCCTCGATCTGGCGGATGCGCTCGCGGGTGACGGCGAAGCTCTGGCCGACTTCCTCGAGCGTGTGCTCGCTGCCGTCGCCGACGCCGAACCGCATCTTGATCACCTTCTCCTCGCGCGGGGTGAGCGTCTTGAGCACCGACTCGGTCTGCTCCTTGAGGTTCAGGTTGATCACCGCTTCGGCCGGCGACACCACCTGGCGATCCTCGATGAAGTCGCCGAGATGCGAATCTTCCTCTTCGCCGATCGGCGTCTCGAGCGAGATCGGCTCCTGCGCGATCTTGAGCACCTTGCGGACCTTCGACACCGGAATGTCCATGCGCTTGGCGATCTCTTCCGAGGTCGGCTCGCGGCCGAGCTCCTGCACCAGCGCGCGCGAGGTGCGAATCAGCTTGTTGATCGTCTCGATCATGTGCACCGGGATGCGGATCGTCCGCGCCTGGTCGGCGATCGCGCGGGTAATCGCCTGCCGGATCCACCACGTCGCATAGGTCGAGAACTTGTAGCCGCGGCGGTACTCGAACTTGTCCACCGCCTTCATCAGGCCGATGTTCCCTTCCTGGATCAGGTCGAGGAACTGGAGGCCGCGGTTGGTGTACTTCTTGGCGATCGAGACGACCAGGCGGAGGTTGGCCTCGACGAGCTCCTTCTTGGCCATCTCGGCCTGGTACTCGCCCTTGAGGATCACGTCGAGCGTCTGCTTCAACTCGTCGGGGGACTGCTCCAGCGTGTCGGTAAGCGCCTTGATCTTGAGTTTCAGCTCCTTGATCTGACGCTGGACGTTCTTCTTGTCTTCCTCCTTGAGCCTGAACTTCTTGTTCTTGGGGTTGAGCTGCCGCTCGAGCCCGTCGACTTCGCGCTGCACCGCTTTGACGCTCTCGACCGCGTCCTTCATCTCGTCGATCAGGCGTCGCTTGACCGCTTCGGTGAACTCGATCTTGCGGATCGCGTTGGAGACGTCGATCAGCGCGCGCATCGCCTGCCAGCGGCACTTGCGGTACTTGCGCTTGTCGCGGCTGGTGGTGCCCTTCGGCGTCTGCTGCAGCTTCTCGTCGAGCTTCTCGTAGATCGCGCGCGCTTTGCGCACCGCGTCGATCTGCTTCTGCACCTGCCGGGAGCGCTCGATGATCCGCTCGTCGGTGATCTCTTCGTCGTTGAAGATCACCAGCTCGCGGATCGTCCGCTCGCCGCTGTGCAGCTGATCGCCGAGCTCGATCACCTTGCGCGAGATCAGCGGCGTGCGCGAGATCGACTTGATCACCGCGAGCTTGCCGCGCTCGATGCGGCGCGCGATTTCGACCTCGCCCTCGCGGGTGAGCAGCGGCACGGTGCCCATCTCGCGGAGGTACATGCGGACGGGATCGTTGGTCTTGTCGAGCGCGCCTGGCGTGAGATCGAGCTCGAGCTCCTCTGCGCCCTCGGCCGTGCGATCGATCGGCTTGACATCGTCGCGCAGGTATTTCTGATCGGAATCGATGACCTCGATCCCGGCGCTGCCGAAGGTGTTGAACAGATCGTCCAGTTCATCCGACGAGGTGATTTCCGACGGCAGAAGCTCGTTCACCTCGTCATAGAGAAGGTAGCCCTTCTCCTTGCCGATGTTGATGAGCTGCCGGACTTCGTCGTACTTCTCCTCGATCGACAGATGCTGGCCGGCGTCCGCCGTCCGATTCACAGGATTCGGTCTCTTTTCCACTGCCATAGTTGTTAATCTCTAGCTCCCGTCACGTCCCGGTCGAGCCGGATGGCGACACTCAACAACTGCTTCGATAAATCATCGATTTCCGCGCTGTGCTCCGTCGCCCCGAGAGCCTGCAGGCGGTCGATTTGCTTTTTGATCGCCAAACGCTGCCGTTCCAGACGCTGTCGGTGCAAGGCCTGAGCACACTGGTGTGGCGGAAAGGGCGGTGCGCCCGGGTTTGTGGCGATCTCGCGGACGATCTGGGCCTTCGTATCACTTAGACGCTCGAGCAGGACCGAAGGTAATGCTCCCGGCTCACAGTGCAGGCTGCGGGCCAGTTCGAAGATCTCCCGGCCACCCAGCTCCTGTAGGTCTTCGTCGTCGAGGGTGCCGAGAGCCGCCATCGCGTTCTGGGGGTCGTGGACCAGGGCCCAAATGAGGTCTTTTTCCGATTTTTTCAGATCTTCAAAGCTTATCAGCAAACGGTCGACCGTGCCGTGCTTCGCGAACGACTTTCGGAACTGTGCGAGGATTTCTCCGCTTGTAATCCCGAGCGGGCCGGCCACCTTCTCGGCAAAAAGCTGCCTGCCTGTATCGTCCGGAATCACCCGTGCGAAGGCGCTCATCTTCGCCAGGTATTCCTGCTGACCCGAGACGGACCGGAGATCAGACGCGGACGCCTCCCGCCGGGCGACGTAGTCCAGATACGGCTGCGACCCGCGCAGGCGCTCCCGATACACGCTCGCCCCATGTCGCCGAATAAACGTATCCGGATCCTCGCCTTTGTCCACTATGAGTACGTTCACGTCGAACTGTTCAGTTACGAGCAGCTGGCAGGACCGGGTCGCCGCGCTCTGCCCGGCCGCATCAGGATCGAAACTAAGAACGACGCGCTTGGTAAAACGGTGCAGCAGCCGCGCCTGCTCGGGCGTCAGTGCCGTGCCGCACGACGCCACGGCCGGGGCCGCCTTGGACTGGAATACCTGGGCGAAATCGAAGTAACCCTCAACTAAGACGGCAAAACCGCTGCTCTGGATCTCTTTTTTTGTCAGGTTGAGCCCATAGAGCGTCGCGGATTTCCGGTAGATGGGCGTCTCGGGAGAGTTGAGGTATTTCGGTCCACCCTGATCCGGGTCCATCTGGCGTCCG
>DATFWL010000141.1:0-2166 GCA_035259385.1 Vicinamibacterales bacterium
GCTGCTGCTTCCATTTCGGGAGCAGCGCGGCCGAGTCCGGGTTCTTCAACGGAATGCGGCCCATGACTGCAAAGCGATCGGGGTATCGTTTGGCCGCTTCGATACCGTAATCGTTGCGATCGCCAGGCCAGGACGGCGGCACGATCACGGCGCGATCGACGCCAGCCTCATCCATCAGTGGCACCAGCTTTTCAATGGTGAACGGCTCGGGCATTTGGGGCTTCATGCCCGGAACCCAGGGCCAGTCCGGCGACTCCGCCTTCCACAGGTGGACCTGCGCGTCGACGATCAGCCGCTTGCGCGCGGGTTGAACGGCGGGCGTCTGAGCCGCCGCCTGTTGCGCGGTCGTGAGCGCCAGACTGGCGCTGAGCGTGCTATTAAGAAAACTGCGACGAGACAACATCTGCGCATCCTTTCTTCTTCGTCATGCTTCGGATGACGTTACGAGCCAGAGCGTAAGTCAGATGATTGTGCCCCTTTCGCCGGCGCTTGCAACCCGTGCACGTCGTTCGCTGTGGTGCGTGAGTCCGGTTGTGGGACGTCGCGATAGTTCGCGGCGCTGCAATGAATTCGGTAGCAATTGGAGGTAGACCGGACATAGGTAGCTCGCCGCGGAAGCTGAGCTGCTAAAGTAGAGCCATTATTTCGCGCTTGCTCCCCATCTGCTGGACTCCCCGACGTGGTAGGCTGGACCACGCCGAGCGATGGTGATCGAGATGCCGCGCGGACGACGGATTTCAACCAATGGAGGAACGTTATGGGGCGACATAGCAAATTCGTGGCCCTCACTGCCTGGGCGGGACTGACAATCGCGGTGGTGGCCTGTGCCGCATGGCCAGCAGCGGCACAAGGAATGCCGACGGTCGACATGGTGGTCGGCAACAATTTTGGTCACCTGCCAATGTTCGTCGGAGTGGAAAAGGGATTCTTTAAGAAGCACGGGGTCGACGTCCGGTTAAAGGTCGTGAACACTGGAACTGACATGGTCAACGCCATGCAGAAGCGAGAGGTCAAGATCGGTGACATGAGCGTGACCACGTTCCTGAAAGCGCGGCACAGCGGCGAGCCATTCAAAGTGATCGGAATCATTATGAACGACGCCACGCGAGACAACGCTGACGAACCACTCGCGATCGTGGCGCGCAAGGACTCCGGTATCAAGACAGTCGCCGATCTTAAGGACCGGCGTGTCGGGCTCGCCAAGGCACAGACCTCGGACGAATAATTCAAGATGGTGCTCGCGCGACACAATATGAAATACGACGACGTCGCGATCGAAAACATCATGGCGCCACACGCTCTCGCGTCGGCGCTGAAGGAAGGCAAGATCGATGCGGTGGTGTCGTGGGAGCCATACAACACAGCAGTACTCGAGCAAGTCCCAGAATCCTACGTCGTAGTGCGGGGCGGCGGCTATCTCTCCTACATCATGGTAGCGACCGCGCATGAGCCAACCATTGCAAACAGCCCGCAGGTGATCCGTGGCGTGGTGGCCGGGCTGGCGGCCGCGTCGCAATCCACGCGCAAAAACCGCGACGAGGCGGTGGAGATATTCGCCAAATGGGTGCCCGGCACCGACCTCCCGGTAGCGAAGAAGGCTGTGCGGCACATCAGCTACGACCCACGCCTGTCACCGGCCGTGCTGAAAGCGTTCGATGCGGCCGAGGACGATATTTTGAAAAACACGCTGCACGGCGCGACACGGCTGAATATGGCGGACCAGTTTTCGCCCGCTTTCCTGGCTGACGTCGAGACGGCCCATTCGGAATACTTCGACGATCTGCCGCCACTGAAGGCGAGGACCAACTGAAATAGCCGGGCAGAGCGGACCAGCTCTGACTCAAGACCGCCAAGGCGCTCGGCATCACAGTGCCGCTGTCATTGCTCGGCCGCGCCGACGACGTGATCGAATGAAGGAGCCGACGGAAGGATTGGCGAGAATGAAACTTCCCTTGCGCCAGGACAAATCCAGAAAAGGAGGATGGGAATGTGATCTGAAACCTTTTGTAGCGATCCAGAGGGTTTAACTCCCTCCCGGTAAAGGCGAGCCAGCCAGCCGGAAGCGAGCTTTGCAGGGATGGTGGTAACACCATTCTTGAAGCGTAAGCAGCAGGTGCCGAAGCCGCGCGATAGAGCCCCGAAATTCATTAACCGCTGAAGCCCTTA
>DATFWL010000142.1:0-3262 GCA_035259385.1 Vicinamibacterales bacterium
ACAGCCCGGCGGAAGGTCGCGGCGCCGACCTCGGAGAGTCCGATTTTCGAGACGAGCGGGCCGTGCTGACCGAGCTTGCGCTTATCCATGAATGACGGCGGTGTTCATGATATTCCTCCGATTGGTTCTGCGTTGACGCCAGTACTTTATAGAGGAACGCGCCCGTGGCGCATACGGTGAACGCGACGAACACTCGAATCACGTCGACAGCAGGACTGGTTCCCGTGTTTCCAGTCCGCCATGCGCCTTCGCAGTCGGCATAAGAAGTTAGCTGCAGTCGACTCAACGTCACGATCCCCGGGATTGAAATCCGCCCGATGACTTACGTCCGTCGGGTCAAGTCCTGCGGCTGCTGGACGACCGCTCGGTGACGCACTCGCCGCTCACTTTGAGATGGGGTGTTCCAAATAATCCCTGAGTCTGATCGATGGCTCGCATGACTGACAGAGCTCGGCAGCCAACTATCCTCGACCACTCTGCCGGCGCCAGGACACCGATGCGAGGCATCTTCTGCGCGGGCTGCGCCTCAGCGCCGAGCGGCGCGGCGAGCACGGCTCCCAGGCCAGTGACGAATGCGCGGCGTAACTAGGGCGCACGGCTTCTTTGCACCAATAAGATGCCAGCGTAGAGCTGTTTTGCCTCAGCTTCATCGAAAGTGAGAACATTCCCTGGCAAAGTCGCCTCTACACGGAGGGCGGCGAAGGCTCCACAGGCAGCGCGATCTTGAACGTCATCCCCGGGCCGTCGTTGCAAGCGGCCGCGAGCTTGCCTCCGTGGCTCTCGACGATCGAGCGGCTGATCGCTAGTCCGAGTCCCATGCCCTGCGGCTTCGTCGTGTAGAAGGTGTCGAAGATCTTTCCCAGCTCGTGCGGCCCGATCCCCACGCCGGAGTCCTGCACGGCCACGACGACGTGATCCCTGTCGTCGTGCGATGAGCGGACGAGCAGCAGTCGCCGCCGGCTGGTCACCGACGCCATCGCTTCGATGCCGTTCATCAGCAGGTTCAGCACGACCTGCTGGAGCTGCACGCGATCGCCGATGACGAACGGCAGATCGTCGGCGATCTCCGTCCGCAGCGTGACCTCGTGGCGCCTGGCCTCGCCCTCGGCGAGCGCCACGACTTCGCGGATGGCGTCGTTGATGTCGAGCCGCGCCTTCCGGATCTCGGCCTTCTGGACCAGTGCGCGAATGCGCTTGATGATCTCGCCCGCCCGCGTCGCGTCGCGCGCGATCGCGTCGACGGACTCCCGCGCTTCGTCGACGTTCGGCGTCGTCGCTCCGAGCCAGTTCCGGCACGCGTCCGCATTGGCGACGATCGCGCCGAGCGGCTGGTTGATCTCGTGCGCGATGGACGCCGCCAGCTCGCCCATCGTCAGGACGCGCCCGATGTGTGCGAGCTGCGCCTGCGCTTTCCGCAAGGCCTCTTCCGCGCGCTTGCGCTCCGTGACGTCCATCGTCACGCCGACGAATTCGACGTCGCCCGCGTCATCGCGGACGGCCCGCGCGGCAACCACGATGTGCCGCACGGCCCCGTCCGGCATCAGCAGGCGGTGCTCGAGGTCGAGATCGCGGCCCTCGTACGCCGCGCCCTCGAACGCCCGTCGCGCCCAGTCCACGTCGTCGGGATGGATCCGCCGGAGGGCGAGCTCTCCGGTCGGCTTCGTCGCCGGGTCGAATCCCCAGATGCGGAACATTTCCTGCGACCACACCACCTCGCGAGTCGCCGGCTTCCAGCTGAAGCTGCCCGTCTGACTCAGGTGCTGGGCGCGTGCCAGGAGCGCCTCGCTGCGCCGGAGTTCCGCGGTCTGCTCCGACACTTTCATCACGAGCTCGCCGCGCGCCGCGCGGAGCTCCGCTTCGCTCCGACGCAGTGCCGACTCGGCGCGCCTCCACAACGTGGTGCCCCAGCCGATCGCCAGTGCGGTGATCGCGAACGCGACGAAGCGCGGCAGGTCGAAGAACCCCGCGGTCAACGGATAGTTCATCGCGATCAGCCCGGGCAGGACTAGGGTCGCGAGCAGCGCGGCGACGAAACCAGGTCCGGCGCCGCCGTACCAGGCCGCCGCGACGATGCAAATCTGAAAGAGCCCGGTGGGATGAATCAGCGGCGCGGCCTCCGACCACGAGGGCAGGCCGCCGATCACCGCGAGGTGCAACGCCACGGCGACCGCGATGGACAACGAGGCCAGCGCGTACCGCATCGCCGCGGACGCCTGCAGCCCCGCCCGGAACCGACGCTTTGCCTCGACCATCGCCGGTGGCTACGTATTACACCACACGCCCGGCGACGGGAGCGGCGTGACGGGACATATGAGCGCGCGCAGCGCGTCGCCGGTCACGACCTCCTTGTTCATGAGCAGCACGTCGAGGCGATCGAGCAGCTCGCTCCGTTACCCAGGATCACAGGCACTACGCGAAGCGAATAGCGTAGCCGGCACATGGCCGAGAGCGTAGCCATGCCAGCAGATTAATCAGTCGGCGTTGCCAACCGTACTTCCGATTGAGCATCGCATACAGCTCGCGAGTTCCTTGCCTTCCAACAATCGTGCACTACCTTCGAGCCATGCACCCTTGACATTGCCGCGAGCATCGCAAGGTGCGACGCGCCCCCCCCAGCTCTCGTCGCAGCCGTTTTGCTTTGCCCGAGGCGGCCATCGTGTAGAACATCAGTCGTCCATTGTGTTCGACAAACCAGACCGGCGTCCGCACCGGGGATCCGTTGCGCCGATATGTCTCGAGACACATGTAACGCTGGCCGACGAACTGGTTGAGCTTGTCAGTCATCTGTAGATTTAAAACGTTCGCGCCGCTGAACGGGATTCAAATGCTCCTTCTATTGCGCTGGCGACAGTATCCAGGGTATCGGCACAGTATCCAAAACAGTATCCCGGACAGTATCAGTCGCCGATACTGAAACGCGCGTTTTACTCTCGCGTGCAGGCATCCTTCTATCCAGACAAGCTGAGTATGTTCAGCGGCGACAACCCAGACAAGGCGAGCAGGTCTTAACGCGGGCATTTTCCGGGTCCACTTCGGTGCGTGTCATGCCTCAGTATGGTGGTACGAGGCTTCTAATGCGAACGAGAGGAGGCTCCATGCCACGCACCGACGACTATCTGCGGCGGCCGCTCGTGGAGCGTCTCGAGCGCATGGCGCGTACGCCCGATGAGCTCGTGGCGCTCCTCACCGGTCACGACGACGCGACCCTCTCGCGGCGGCCGGGACCAACGAGCTGGTCCGCGAAGGAAGTCCTCTGTCATCT
>DATFWL010000143.1:0-24464 GCA_035259385.1 Vicinamibacterales bacterium
TGGCCTGCCGGCCTTGTTCTAATTGCGCCCGGCGACGGTTTGCACGTGCAGTGGCGCGTCCGAGAGAGGAGCCACGGTGGCTGAGATCCACGTTCACGAGTTCATGAGTCTCGACGGTGTGATCGACACACCGACCTGGACGTTCGAGTATGGGTTTCTCCCTCAGATGGGAGAGGCGATAGCTGCGCTCACTCGCCGTTCGAAAGGGATTCTGCTGGGGAGGAAGACCTTCACGATGTTCGAGCCGGCCTGGTCGACCCGCACCGTAGAGGACGACCCCGCGGCGCCGTTTTTCAACGACACGACGAAGTACGTCGTGTCTGCCACCCTCGAGACCGCGGCCTGGAGGAACTCGACAATCCTCGGGCCGTACGACCCGGACGCGATCCGGGCACTCACGAACAAGGTCGGCGGCGACCTCTACGTCTCTGGAAGCGGCACGCTCGTCCGCGGCATGCTCGCGGACCGACTGATCGACGAGCTCCATCTGTTCGTGTACCCCTTGACGCGCGGGGCCGGGCCGCGTCTGTTCGTCGAAGGAGCCGCACCGACCACACTGTCGCTGAAAGCGTGTCACTCGTACGCGAATGGCGTCGTTTACCTGAACTACCGAGCGGCGAGGTAGCTGCGAACGACGCCGGGCGCGGAACGCGACTCGAGCCGGGCAAAGTGATCGCGCACCTCTTTCCAGGATGCGACGCGTGGATACGCGGTCTCGGCCGCGTTGTGAGGCGCCGAGAACAACATCGGCTCTCCCTTGAACCGGGTGAAATGCCGCGCGCGGTCGTCGATCAGGTAGTCGGCATCGACGATGCTCTTGTCGCCGCAGAAGACGATGTTCGACGGCGGAATGAACGGGAAGTGGCGGCGGAGCCACCGGTATTTCGCATCGAACGAACAGGGGACGTCCATCGCGGCCGACGCGATGAATACGTCGTAGCGTTCCGCCAGCTCACGAACGACGGCCTGGCACTCGGGCAGTACGGCGAGATCCTCAAAGAACGACGCGTCGAGCATTGCCTCCGCGGCGGCACGATGCCCCGGCGGAATGCACTCCTCGAGGTGACGACCCTGGACGTCGGCCAGGCCCAGGTTCGCGCCGTACGCCGCGTTGTATCGGCGTAAATGCTCCGCCAGCGCGTCGGCCATCACGTCGTCCATGTCGATGGCAATTCGAGGCCGCCTCTCGAGCCGTCTGGCGCGTGTCGCGTGAATCACTTTCAAGCCGGCGACCGCCGACACGAGGATCAGGACGGCAGTGTTTGCGACGATGACCGCTGTCGCCCCGTTCAAGATGCCGTAGGCGAGCCACAGGCCGCCGCCGGCGAGCAGCAACGCCAGCATGGCCGCCGAGAGATCCCTGCCGCCCTGACGGCGGACCTTCAGGAACTGCGGCAGAAATGACAGCGCGCTGCAGGCGGTTCCGGCCGTTCCAATCGCCGCGCTCCAGTTGACGTCGATCATCGGTGAAGTGTCCCCCGGCCTCAGAATCGCTCGTCCTGTTCGATTCTGTCCAATGAAACGTTCGGCGCCATCTGATAACCTCTGGTTATGGACGTGGAGCTCGACGATCTCCGGGCGCTGCTCGTCCTGGCCGAGACGCTGCATTTCGGCAGGGCCGCCGATCGCCTGAACGTGTCGCAGCCGGCGCTCAGCAAGCGGATCCGCCGCATGGAAGCGCGGATCGGAGGTCCGCTGCTGGTCCGCGGCTATCGCGACGTGCAGTTGACGGAGGCGGGGCGGCTGCTCGCGAGCCGAAGCCGTCATCTGCTGGTCGAGGCGTCCGCCACGCTGGCGCTCACCGAGCGGGCGGCGCGAGGCGAAGCCGGCCTTCTTCGCATCGGCTTTGGCATTGCGAGTATCTTCGGATTGCTGCCCGATGTGGTGCAGCGTTTTCGCCGCGCCCATCCCGACGTTCAGCTCCATCTTCGCGACATGTCGACGCCCGATCAGATCGACGCGCTGGTCCGCGGCGAGATCGACGTCGGCTTCATCCGTCATCGCGCCGCGGACGACCGGCTGCAGATGCGGCACGTCCTCGACGAGCGCCTGGTCGCCGCGCTCGGGCCGCGTAGCCGCTGGAACGCGCGCGCCGGGCTGCGGTCGGTGGCGTCCGAGCCGTTCATCATCATCGCGCGGTCCCGATCCGCGAGCTTCTACGATCACGTGCTGAGCGTGTGCGCGGCGGCAGGGTTCGCACCACGGATCGTGCAGGAGGCCGACGAGCTGTTCACGGTCGTCTCGCTCGTCCGCGCCGGGCTTGGCGTCTCGCTCGTTCCGCGATCGGCGGCGCTCATGCGTCTCCCCGGAGCCCGATTCTACGAGCTGGGTATGCCGGCGGCGGCATGGAACATCGCGCTGGCCTGGCATCGCGACTCGGATCGCGTGCCCCTGGTGCGGCGGTTTGTCGATGCGGTGCCGGCTGCGCCCGTCTCACCTGGACGCGGCGTCCGGCGCCGCGGGTGAGAGTATCGTCATCGAGAGATCACACCAGATCGAGAGCGCGCTATGCTAGGCGCGACTCTTTTCATGGAGGGTGGCCATGCTTCGACGCTTCACGATCGCGCTCGGATGGGCCCTTCTCATCATCGCACCCGCAACCGGACAGGCGCCGGCGGGCGCTCAGTCCGAGCGAGTGAAAGAAGATTCGCCGCGGACGACACCGGCCGGCACGACCTTCACGGCCCCGGCCGGATGGACGTTGACGACCAGGGCGTCGATGGTGCTGCTCGAACCGCCTGAGCCCGACTCCCACGTCGCCATCGTGGACGTGAAGGCGAGCGACGCCGATTCGGCAGTCGCGGCCGCCTGGGCCGCGTACATGCCGGGCTTCAAACGGCCGCTGAGGATGGCGCTGCCGCGGGCGGCACGCGAGGGCTGGGACGAACAGAAGGCCTTTCAGTACGAAACGTCGCCGAACGAACGCGCCGTCGTCAGCGCGTTCGCATCGCGCGCCGGTGACGCGTGGACGGTCGTCCTCGTCGATGGAACCCAGCCGACGTTCGAGAAACGCGGCGCGCCGCTCGGTCTCGCGCTGCAAAGCCTGCGACCCAAGGGCTACACGCGCGAAACGTTTGCCGGGCGAAAAGCCAATCCGCTGGACGACACACGACTCGCCCTTCTGCGGACGTTCGTCGAGGGCGGCATGAAGCTGCTCGATACGCCAGGGGTCGGGCTGGCCTTCATCGACGGAGGCAAGACCGTGTGGGCCGGCGGCCTCGGCGTGAAGGAGGCAGGGAAATCCGAACCGGTCGACGCCGACACGCTGTTCATCGCGGCGTCGAACACCAAGGCGCTGACGACGCTCTTGCTCGCCGAGCTGGTGGACGAAGGCAAGATGCGCTGGGATCAGCCCGTGACGGAACTCTTCCCGTCGTTCAAGCTCGGTGACGAGGCGACGACGAAGCAGGTGCAGGTCAGGCATCTCATCTGCGCCTGCACCGGCCTGCCGCGGCAGGACCTCGAATGGCTGTTCGAGTACCGCAGCGAGACGCCGGCGTCGGCGATGAAGCTTCTCGCCACGATGCAGCCGACGAGCCGTTTCGGCGAGGTCTTCCAATACAGCAACCTCATGGCGGCGGCTGCCGGTTTCATCGGCGCGAGCAAGGCGGTGCCCGGGAAGGAATGGGGATCCGCCTACGACGAAGCGATGCGGACGAAAGTCCTCGAGCCACTGGGCATGACGACGACGACGTTCGACTTCGCGAAAGCCCTGAACGGAAACGTCGCGCAGCCGCACGGCGACGACGTGGACGGGAAGGTCGTCCGCGCGCGCATGGACCTGAACTACTCCGTCGTGCCGGTACGACCGGCGGGCGGCGTGTGGACGAGCCCGCGGGAGCTGGCGAAGTACGTCGAGATGGAGCTCGCCAAAGGGATGCTGCCGAACGGGCGGCGCCTCGTGTCGCAGGAGAACCTGCTCGCGCGGTACAAGCCCAACGTCATCGTCGGGGAGGACGTCACCTACGGCATGGCGTTGATGGTCGACACGAAGTACGGGATCCGCGTCGTCCACCATGGCGGCGATCTCGCCGGATACCACAGCGACATGATCTGGCTGCCGGATCACGGCGTCGGCGCCGTGATTCTCACCAATGCCGACTCGGGCGTCACCATCCGGGGGCCGCTGCTCCGCCGCCTTCTCGAGGTGTTGTTCGACGGCAAGCCGGAAGCCGCGCGGCTGCTCGAGGTTGCCGCGGCGCAACGGAAGGCGGCGATTGCCAAGGCGCGCGAGCGCCTCGTGGTGCCCGCCGATTCGACGGCCGTGGCCAGGCTGGCGCCGCGCTACGTGAGCACCGCGCTCGGCGACGTCAAGGTCGTGAAGGACGGCCAGGCGACGATCTTCGACGTCGGCGAGTGGAAGAGCGTCGTCGCGTCACGAAAGAACGACGACGGGACGATCTCGTTCATCACGATCGATCCGACGCTGGAGGGATTCGAGTTCGTCGTCGCCGACAAGGACGGGAAGCGCCGCCTGATCACGCGCGACGCGCAGCACGAGTACGCCTTCGAGGAAGCGCCCGCGAAGAAGGGCTCCTGACGGAATCGGCCGCGCCCGGGCGGCCGATACGTCACGTCGTCGGGTTCCGGTCGTCCCGCGACATCGGCTCCCAGAGTTCGACTTTGTTTCCGTCGGGGTCGAGGACCCACGCGAAGTGTCCATTGTCGTCGGATTCGGGGCCCTTCAAGATCTCGACGCCGTTGCGCTTCAGCTGCGCCAGCATTTCGGACATGTTGTCGATCCGGTAGTTGATCATGAAGCTGGAGTGGCTGGGACTGAACCACTCGGTGTTCTTCTCCGCGACATGCCACGCGGTGACGCCTCGGTCCTCAGACTTGTCGTCGGTCCACCTGAGGACCGCGCCACCCCAAGGCTCGAGCTGAATTCCCAGGTTTTGGCTGTACCACTGCGCGAGTTTCTTGTGATCTGCGGTGGACTTGAAAAACACACCGCCGATTCCCGTGACCTTCGCCACGAATTCTGCTCCTCTCAGCCTCGGTCCTTTACGGCTGAAGAAGACCCGTGATCACGACACCCGCGTTCCCGTCGCCGCTGACCTTCAGACCACGCATGCCCTGAAAGTAGATCCGCATCCCGCCAGAAATGTGAGCGCGCAGCGCGTGATTCATCGACCGCCAATCGCACACGGGCGTCGTCGGGTTGGTTGGGTTCACACTGTACGTCGCCTGAAATTGAAGAGGGATGAAATAGGTGACGATGACCTGGCCCTTTTTCTCATCGGCAACGTCGAGCCAAAGGTTGGCGCTCTGCCCCTTCGGAACGCCGGCAAAGGCGGACATCGATTCGATGACGAGGTCCTGGCCG
The DNA here is from genome assembly GCA_035259385.1 of Vicinamibacterales bacterium. Taxonomy (GTDB): domain Bacteria; phylum Acidobacteriota; class Vicinamibacteria; order Vicinamibacterales; family CAVVIG01; genus QHWK01. The sequence goes on from DATFWL010000143.1 coordinate 5,327, forward strand.
GCAGGAACGTCGTAAGTTTGGGGATAGCCGGTCAACGAGCCCATCACGGGATAACCCGACGTGAAGTAACCGGCCAACGGAATCGTTACTGCTGGCATGGTCTTCGCTCATCCTCGACTGGAATGGGCCCCGATCCTTCCAGAACCGGTTGGAGACGTCAAGCAGAAGGGCCGCCCGCTCGAATCATGCACGGGACGACGGGTCGGCCGCCGGACTTTTCGAAGCCGTTGGCTTCGGCTGCCTGAGCTCGCGGAGGAGCCAGGCCTTTGCCGTTTTCCAGTCCCGCATGACGGTCTCCGGCGACACGTTCAGCACATCCGCTGTCTCTTCGACGCTGAGGCCGCCAAAGAACCTCAACTCGACGACCTGGCTCATACGGGCGTCGAACATCGCCAACGCGCTAAGGGCATCACTGAGAGCGACAAGGTTGCGCTCTTGCGGCTCCGGCAACTCCGCGATGTCATCGATATTGATGCGAACTGCACCGCCGCCACGTTTCTGCCGGCCCCGGCTGCGGGCGAACTCGATCAGAATCCGTCGCATCATCTGCGCCGCCAGCGCCAGGAAGTGCGTCCGGTTCCGCCATTCGACGCGGTTGACATCAATCAGCCTCAGGTAGGCCTCGTTCACCAGGGCCGTCGCCTGCAGCGTATGATCCGATCGCTCCTGACGCATGCAGCGTCGCGCAAGCCTGTGGAGCTCGTGGTACAGCAGTGGAATCAATCTCTCGCGCGCGGATTCGTCCCCCTGGCTCCAGGCTCGGAGGAGCTCGGTTGGCTGAACGTCGGAAGGCTGAGGCATGACAGTTTTTCCGATCCGATGTCGCCTTCCTGAACAAGAGGGCGTCGAGGATCTTACACCTCCCGCAGCGGAGGCCCGACCGCCCGGGCATCGAGGAGTCCGACATGAGACACGCAGCGATGGAGCACTGGGCGACCGTCAAACACATACATCAATCTGCACTCGATAAAGACCCATCCGAGCGTGGGGCGTTTGTCAGGGCTTCCTGCGGTGGCGACGAGACAGTGCTGCTCGAGGTGTTGTCGCTGCTCTCATACCAGGCGGACGCCGAGTCGTTTCTGGAGCGGCCGGCGATGGACCTGGCCCGTCGATCGTCGAATGAGCCACGCCAGAATACGCTGGCTGGCAGAACCCTCAGTCACTATCAGATCGTCTCACTGCTTGGCGCCGGCGGCATGGGTGAGGTGTATCTCGCGCGGGACCCGCGGCTTGATCGCACGGTCGCAATCAAGATTCTTCCCGGCGACCTGGCGGGAGACCCGGAACGGATGCAGCGCTTCGAGCGCGAAGCCCGCGCGGCCTCCGCGCTGAATCATCCGAATGTCGCGACCATCTACGACGTCGGTGAAAGCGACGGTCTGCAATTCATCGTCATGGAACATGTCGAGGGGGAGACCGTTGCCGCCAGAGTCGCGGGGGGGTCGCTCTTGCCGGCGGCGGTCGTCGACATCGCCGTGCAGGCTGCCGACGCGTTGGACGTGGCGCATGTCAAAGGCATCACGCACCGCGACGTCAAACCGGCCAACCTGATGGTGACATCGCGCGGGCATCTGAAGGTGCTCGACTTCGGCGTTGCGAAGATGACGCGCGGCGATGAATCCACCGGCAGCGGCGAGTGGATCCTGGAGCCCGGGACTGCCATCGGTCGTGTGATCGGATCGGGACCGTACATGAGCCCCGAGCAGATCACGGGCGGCGACGTTGACCCGCGCAGCGACGTCTTCAGCCTCGGGGTCGTCATCTATCAGATGGCGACCGGGCACCTGCCGTTCTCCGGAACCACGCGCGAAGCGCTGAAGGAGGCCATTCTTCGCGTGGCTCCTCCCTCCATGACCGCGCTCAACCCTGTCGTGCCGTCGGAGTTGGAACGGATTACGTTCAAGTGCCTCGAGAAAGCTGCAGCGGGTCGCTATCAGTCAGCGCGGGAATTGTTGAGCGATCTCTGGCCGCTGAAACGCCAGCTGGATGCGGCACACGCGTTGGCGGATTCGCCGTGGTTCGAGTTCCTCAAGCGTCCGGTGGAGGTTGCCGACGAGTTGCCAGGGTCCGAAGCCTCCGAGCTCGTCGCGCGGGGCTGGGCGCATCTGCGCTCCGGGTCCTACTTCGAGCTGTCCGACGCCGTCACGGCGTTTCTGGCGGCAACCGACGCCGCTCCGGCCTACGCCGCGGCCCACGCCGGTTTGGCGCTCACGAAGGTCGCGCAGGCGGCGGCTCACGACGTGCCGCACCTCGAAGCGCTCGCCGAAGCCAAGACCTTCGCGTTGCGCGCACTTGCTCTGGATGACAAGAGCGCGGACGCACAGGTCGCGTTGGGACAGGTGCTGCTCTTCAGTGAATGGGATTGGGCCGCGGCGGAGCGGAGCTTCCAACGGGCGCTTGCGATCAACCCGAATCACGCGGAAGCGTATCTCCATTACGGCGGGTTGATGGAGGCCCTCGGTCAGCTGCCGCGCGGATTCGAGCTGAAGCTGCAGGGCCTCGAGTGCGACTCGACTTCGGCGCTCGCCCACGTGCTCATCGCGGCCTCGCTGTGGAATCAGCGCCGGTACGACGAGGTGATCCTGTGGGTGAACAAGGCGCTTGACCGCGATCCGCGCCATCTGTTCGCCCGCGAACTGCTCGTTGGCGCTTACTGGAAAAAAGGCGATTTCGTGCGTCAGATTGTGGAGGATGTCAGACGAGCCGAAGCGCGTGGTCTCAGCGAAGAAGCCTGTGCCACCCTGAACGAGATGTGCGCCGAAATCCTGGACGTCTACGAGCACGAAGGTGTCGCGGCGGCGTACGACTGTTGCGGCAAACACGCAGAGCGCGCTGGTCAGCTGATCTACGACGGGGACTCACGACAGCGTGGCAATACTATCCAAGGATTGGAAGCTGTGGGCTACGCCGAGATGGGGAATCTCGATAAGGCCTTCGAGCTTCTCCAGCGCGCCCTCGACGTGCGCGACCCGGCGTTGATCCATCTCGCAGTCGCGCCTCAGTGGGACAGCATGCGCGCCGACCCACGATTCAACCAGTGTCTCGCCCGGATGAAGTTGCGCTCGGTACCGTGAAAGGATGGACGCAATTGATCGGGAGCGCCGTAAGGCGTTGATTGAACAGACACGTCATGAGTATGCGTAAGGAGAACGGATCGGTCTCTCTGTCGACTGGGGTGTTTGCGACCTGCTTTCTGTTTCTGGCCGCCATCGCCCGCTCCCAGACCGTCGTCCATTCCTTCGACGGCGACGCAGGTCCGGGCGCGGAGATTTGCGATGCGGGCCGGACCCACTGCGGCTGGGCCGACATGAACGTCGGCGTCAACGGCACGCAGGTTGTGCAGGTGACCTGGCAGAACGTCCGCGTGTACGACTACACCGGCAGGCTGCTGCGGTCCACCCCGATGGAAGCGTTCATCGGCGAGGCAGGATTGGAAGCCATTCCGACGCCAAGGACAGCCGCGCCGGTCGCGAAGCCGCTCAAGGCCGGACCGTATGAGCCGACAGTCGCGTTTGATGAGTTCATCAATCGCTGGATTGTGAGCGTCACCGGCAGGAGCGACAGCCTCGTGGTCAGCGCGACCTCTGACGCTCTGGGCGCATGGAAGGGCGTGAACCTCTCCTGCCTGCGCGACGGTCCCTGCCTGAACTTCGATCCGGCCCTGCGACTCGGCTTCGACAGGAACGGGGTGTACTACTGCGGGGCGCACCCTGGCGAAAGCAATCCCCATACACTCGAGGGGATCGCGTACGACTGCTTTGCCGTGCCTTCAATCGAGGTCGCGGCCATCGGGCAGGGCGTGGTGCCGGCCCACATCAATCGCGCCCACGCCATGCCGCATGAAGTCATCCCCGTCGTCGACCACAACCGCAACAAAGCGCCGGGAGCGCCGGCTTACTTCATGGCCAAGACCTGCGACCGATCCGTCCAGGGCGGCTGCCAGAACGCGATGCACTATTCGTTCGAGTGGATTGTGGATTCGTTCACCTGGAAAGGACCAATCGGAAGTTACCACGAGCAACTGGTCAAGACCGGCATCGGCTCCACGGAGAACACGTGGCTGTTCAGCAAGCCCTGCTGCGGCCCGCAGGCCAGCAGTCCACAGGCAGGGAACGACAAGGTGGGCCTGCGCGGCGCCGAGAGTCATCGCTTCAACAATGCGGTCCAGTTCGGCACACACTTGCACGGCGTGATGTCATCGGGGCCGTGCGCCAGCGACTGCGGAAACCAGGGAACAGACACGACCAACATAGCCTTCTGGGTCGAGCTGGATTGTTCCAAACCGGCAGCATGCGTCGTCAGCCAGACGGCGAAGATCTCGAGCCCCGACGTCAGCCCGGAGTTCGCCACCACAGGAGTGGATGCGGCGGGCAACGTCGGCATCACCGCCGTCTCATGGTCGCCGACCACAAACTTGTCAATCCTGCTCTGGACGCACCGTCTCGCGGACCCACCCAATGTCATTAACGGTCCGACCACCATCATCGCAGGAACCCAACCGTACACCTGCGAGCCTGACAGGTCTTACGCGAACGTCGAAAATCCGGCCGGCGTCGTGACCGCGCTCGACCCGGGCGACCGGACCACGCTCTGGGTATCGCACCAGTGGGCCAACAGTGCCGCGCGATGCGTGTGGAACACACGCCTCATCCAATACCGAATCGAGTCGTCTCCTCGGCGCAGACGATGACCTCACCCTGTCCACGTTCCTGAAAACAGTTTGCGCCCGTTGCCGGCGGCGCCATCGGGACACCGGACTGCTCGATTCTGGGGTAAGTTGTCCCTTTCGAGTCTCTTCTCGTGGAACGGCCCCTGGAGTCAATGATGCGAACTGTCACGACGTTCCTCGTCGCAATCCTCCTGGTGTTGGCCCCTGCGTCGGCCGAGGCGCAATTCCGCGGCGGCATCCAGGGCGTGGTCATCGATCCCGACGGCGCCACGATCGCCGACGCCACGGTGAGCCTGACCAACAGCGAGACCGGCGTCACGCGCGTCACCAAGAGCGGTGCCGGCGGAGTCTACGTGTTTGCGGCGCTGGCCCCCGGCTCGTACCGGCTGGCGGTCGAGCGGGAGGGGTTCGCCAAGAAGACGCTCGAGGACGTAAAGATCGACGCCGAACAGACACGCTCGCTGATCGTGACGCTCGAGATCGGCGCGATCAGCGACTCGGTCACGGTCACGCAGCCGAGCGTCCCGCTGCTCGAGACGCAGACGCCGACGATCGGCACGACGCTGACCGCGCGAGACGTCGAGAATCTGCCCTCGTTCGGACGCGACCCTTTCCAGACGATCCGGCTTGCGCCTGGCGCGTTCGGGGACGGCGCCCAGGTCTCGAGCGGCGGGACCATGACGATGCCGGGCTCCAACCGACCTTCGGCCGGCGCCGCCAACAGCATCTTCTTCATCGAGAACGGACCGCAGGTGACGGCGAACGGCACCCGCCCGAACTCGAACCTGATTCAGGTCGACGGTGTCGGTGTGAACAGCGTCTCGTGGGGTGGATCGGCGGTGCTGACGCCAGGTGAGGAGTCCATCAAGGAAATCCGCGTCGTCACGAGCAACTACAGCGCCGAGAACGGCCGCAACAGCGGCGCGCAAATCATGGTCATTTCCAAGAACGGCACGAATGACTTTCGCGGCAGCCTGTTTTTCAAAGCGCACCGGCCGGACCTGAATGCGTTTCAGCAGTGGAACGGACCCGGGAATCCGAGCCCTGTAAGGCGCGACACCAACAGCTTCAACCAGGAGGGCGGCAGCGTCGGCGGCCCGATTCTGAGGAACAGGCTGTTTGGCTTCTTCTCGTACGAGACGCAGAGAAACTCGAGTGTCGGGTCGACGAACCAATGGTTCGAGACGCCAGAGTACCGCCAGCTGGCGGGGCCGGCGCAGAGCATGGCCAGACGCATGCTGTCGTTTCCGGGACAGGATCCGCTGGCCAGCGGCGCCGCGTCCCAGACCTGCGCGCAAGTGGGACTCACAGCGACACAGTGCCGCGACGTTCCCGGCGGTCTCGACCTCGGCTCTCCACTGACGACGCCGCTCGGCACGACCGATCCGACGTTCGGACAGGCCGGCACGCCATTCGGCATCGGCAACGGCTTCGACGGCATTCCCGATGCGGTGCGCCTGGTGACCGCGACGCCGAGCCACAACGTCAACGGGCAATACAACTTCCGCGTGGACTATCAGCCGACGCAGAAGGATCTCGTCGCCTTCAGCTTGTACACCGTGCCGACGTCCACCGACAGCGTCAACCGCAACCGCGCGCTCGGATCGTGGCGGCGCGAGAATCACGCGCAGTCGTGGACGGGGATCTGGAATCGGGCATTCTCGGCCACGCTGCTCAACGAGGCGCGCTTCGGCGTCAGCGGATGGAATTTCGATCAGCTGAGCACGAATCCCCAGCTCCCGTGGGGTCTGCCGACCGCCAGCATCGACGCCTACGGCCAGGTCGGGTTTGCCGGCTGGGGGGTCAACGGTCCCGGCGTCTTCGATCAGGGCACCTGGACCGCGCGCAGCACGGTGACCAAGCTGTCCGGACGCCATTCCATGAAGGCCGGCGGCGACTTCTCCCGGTCGAAGTTCCTCGATACGAACGCCGGCTCCGCGCGGCCCAGTTACAGCTTCCGCAACCTGTGGAATTACGCCAACGACGCGCCTTACCGGGAAACCGGCAACTTCGATCCGTTGACGGGACAGCCGTCCGACAATCGCAAGGATCTGCGCTTCAACGTCGCCGCGCTGTTCGTGCAGGACGACTGGAGAGTGAAGCCAAACCTCACGCTGAATCTCGGACTGCGCTGGGAGTACTACTCACCGTTGAGCGAGCTCGCCGGCAACATCAGCAATCCGGTGCTCGGTCCGGGCGCCGACGCGCTGACCGGCTTGAAGATGAAGCAAGGCGACCTGGCGGCGACGACCAAGACGAACTTCGGACCGCAGGCCGGCTTCGCCTGGACTCCCGGCACGCTGCTCGGCCACCGCTTCAACAACACGCTCGCGCTGCGCGGCGGCTTCGGCGTTGGCTACAACCTGCAGCAGCTCGCGACCCTGGCGAACGGCCGCGCCAATCCGCCCTTTACCACGAGCCTGACGTTCGACTCGACGCGGTGCTGCATCGTTTACAGCGCGCCCGACGACGCGCATGCCTTCAGCGGGTGGCCGTCCAATCCCGCCGCCGTCAATACCTTCGACCCGGTGACGGGTCTGCCGATCGGCGGTTCGGCGGTGAACCTGCAGGGATTTCCCAGCCGTCAGAACACGCCCGTCACGTATCGCTACTCATTCGACGCGCAGTACGACCTCGGACGCGACTGGGCGGCGTCGGCCGGCTATTCGGGCAGCCAGAGCCGCAATTACAGCCGTCAGATTCCGCTCAATCTCATCTACTACCCGAATCTGAACCCGAGAGTGAGCAGCCTCGCGTGGTTCGTCAACGACGCGTCCGCGCACTACAACGCGCTGCTCACCGAGCTGCAGCATCGGTTCTCGCGCTCGTTCACGCTCGACTTTCAGTATCAACTGGCGAGGACGACCGATCAGGGATCCCAGGATTTCAGCGTCGACCTGTATCCGTTCGACATCAACGCGTCGAACGGGCCCGCGGACAACGACGTGACGCACAACTTCAAGTTGTGGGGTGTATGGACGCCGACGATCTTCACCGGACGAAACGCGTGGCTCGAGAAGATTGCCGGCGGCTGGACGTTGAGCGGTATTCTCAATGCACACTCGGGATATCCGTGGACGCCGACGTACAACACTCGCGTCGATCTCGTTTACCCCAACAGCGGTTATCGCGTCCTGCGGCCGGGGCAGTATCTCGGCGGCGCGGGAAGCGACTTCAGCAACGCGACGTTCATGCAGCCAAACGGCAATTTTCCGAACGGGGCTTTGGCGTATTTCACGCTGCCGACCTTCTCGACGACGGGCGCGTTTCCTCAGCCGGGAGTCGGTCGCAATTCCTTCCGCGGGCCGCGCTACTTCGCGATCGACCTGACGATCGGCAAGGCGTTCGGCCTTCCGAACACGGCGGTCATCGGCGATCACGCGCGGCTGAACGTGCAGGTCCTCGCCTACAACGTGCTCAACACGCTGAATCTGCTGCCTCTCGCGCCCGCGCAGAATACGTCCATCAGCAGCGACGGCGTCACCAGCAATCCTCTCTTCGGACAGTCGCCAGGCGCTTTCGCGGGACGCATCATCGAGCTGCAGGCGAGGTTCAGTTTCTGAAGCCGCCGCATCAATGGCATTGCCCGTCGAGCCACCCTCCCGCGAAGTTCGCGCGGCACAGCCCGCGGACGATGTAAGGGTTTTTCTTCATCAGGCGCCAGATCAGGCCCGTGCGATGGTTTTCGGCCATGAGCACGATCGGGCCCTGGTCGATGCCCAGGTAATCGTCCTCGAACCAGCCGACGCCCGGCGCCACGCGTCCGTGCTCCACCGCGACGTCCGCTACCAGCGTCGGGTTGAACGCGTCCACGAAGCCATAGGCGCGAAAGAGATGATCTCCGTAGCGATCGCGCATCGCCTCCAGCGCGGGAACAGTCACCTCCGGAGCGAAAGGAATGGCCCCGCCAACTGCGGTTGGCGCGATCGTGCCGTCGTCGCGAATGTCGTCGAGGGCGGCGCCGCGCGCCCAATAGCGGCGGAACTTGCGCTCGATGCCGTCGAGCGTCAGTGTCGCGGCCGTCGGGCCTGAGCTCGCCGTCAAGCCCCAGATATCCGTGCCGTAGCCTTTCCATCTCGCCGGGTTGTCGATCGCGTACGCACGCTGCGCCAGCGTCGCGCGCCGGGAGTTCTCGAAATAGTCGATGCCCCTCTCGCGCATGTACGGATCGCGGATCCCCTTGAAGTCGACCCACACGTGCGAGTACTGGTGGCCGAACAGAGGAGCGAAGTTGACGTGCTCGTAGCCGTGAAAGCTGCCCCACTTGTAGGTGGCTGTGAAAGCCGGCCATGCCTGCGCGTCGATCGGGTGCGTCGGCGATCCGAGCGCGAGCAGATACAGAATCATCGCCTCGTCGTACCCCTTGTACTCCGACGTGCCGAACGATCGATCGGGCCGCCACGACATCGTGATCAGCGGCGAGGCGGTCTCGAACCAGTCCCACTCCACGCGGCGATAGAGCGCATCCGCCAGGCGGCGGATTTCCCGCTCGTCGGGAGCATCCGTTGCGAAATACTCGCGCGCGGCGAGGACGCCAGCCATCAGCAGCGCGGTATCGATCGTCGACAGCTCCGTGTCGCGGTACCGAAGGCCCGTGTTCATATCGACGAAGTGGTAGAAGAATCCACGGTAGCCGCTGACGCCGGCCACCGCGTCCCCCTGTGGCGCGTTCCAGAGGAAGAGAAGCGTAGTCAGCGTCCGGCGCTCCGCCTCCGCGCGCGTCACGTATCCGCGCTCGACGCCAACCGGGTACGCGGTGAGTCCGAAGCCGATCGCGGCAATGCTCGAGAACGACGGCGTCGGCCACCGGTCCGGGACGAGGCCGTTCCGCGGGTTCGCCGAATCCCAGAAGAATCGAAACGTCCGTTCCTGCACCGTGTCGAGGAACGCCTCGCGATCGCGGCCGCTGTCGGCGGGGGCAACGCGTGATCGGCCGGCGCATGCGGCACACAACCCGAGCGCGATGAGCCACACACAGGCGCCTTTCATCCCGCGATTCTAGACGGCCGCAGCCCCCGTCGTCGATGTTTCAGCCTCCCCAGACCTTTCGCGAATCTTGCTACTGACTTCGCGTGTACGTCAGCGTGACGAGTTGGCCAATGCCTTCGCCGTTGGCGGTAATCAGTCCAACTACGAGAAACGTCTGGTCCTTGAAGACCGGGATGCGGGTCGAGCCGCTACAGCTCATGGTGATTTGGCCTCCCGGCGTGGGACCGAAGAAGCAGCCGTACCCCGCGCTCGAGAGATTGGTGACGTCGATAATGGCCTGACCACCATTCGAACGCGACAGGCCCTTGACCCAGTCGGTGTTCACCGTGACATCGACGAATCCATCTGCCGGCGCTTTGATGAAGACTTCCGCCTCCCCGCCCGCAGGGAGGCCGAACCGCGTCGTCGACGAGATGTACGCCTGAATGGACGTCCCCCCGGTTGAATCGACAACGATCTCGGAAGAGTTCGCCTGACCGCTGACGTACCGGCAATTCGCTGCCACCGACGACGCATTGAACACCTGAGTGAACCGGCCAACGTTCGGCGGTGGAGTCGAGAGCCCTCCCCGGTTCCTGCCAAAGGGCGTCTGGGTGTAGTACGAGTCGCTTGGGTTCGCGGGTTCGATCGTCGGTCCAGGCGGGCAATAAAAATCTGTGGCGAACGAATTCGACAGCAGCGACGCCGCTCTGGTGAGCGTCACGGTGAGGCCGCCTCCGCCAGTAACCGTGACGGTGGCCTCTGCGAACTGGTTGGAATCACTCACCTTCGTCGCCCGCACCATGCACGTGCCAGCTGCGCCGGCGGTGAAGAGCCCGTTGGCATTGACCGTGCCGCAGGCGCCAACCGTCCACGTCACCGGGCTGTTGTCCGGCACGTTCGCCGTGAATTGCTGCGTCTGCCCGGAATTGAGCGTCGCAGTTTTTGGCTCGACCGACAACCCGCAGCGTCCGGCGAGCAAGTCCTTGCGCGCATCCGGGTTGCCCTCGTACATGTCCGAGTAGGCGTAATAGCAGAGAATCTCGAGGTCGGTGAGTCCGGATTCGTCGAACCGAAGCTCCTGGCCTTCGATGTTCTGCGAGACAACCGTGTACTGCGATCTCCCGAATCGAATCGACCCGACTCGATCGAGATCGAACCGCTCGCGCCGCGCGCCCGCGGTCGTGAACCCGTCGCCATTCAGATCGTACCGGCTGAAGTCGGCGACTACTCCGGGTTGGGCCTGTCGCGTAATCGTGCCCCCGTCAACCACGAAGAGCTTTCGCAGGTAGGTGTCGACGTCCAGTTCGGTGAATGCGCCGTCCCCATTGACATCGAGAATGTCGAGACGCACCGGCGCGCTCGCCGCGTTTGGCAGCTGCGCAAGATCGAGCGACAAGACTGACGCATAGGCGTCGATGACTTTGTTGCGCGCATTGGCGACGATCGCACGTTTGGTCGTCGAGATCGGCTCATCTCTCAGATCGGGCTGAAGCTGCCACAGATACGCCGCGAGCCCCGCCACCTGCGGTGCCGAAAAGCTGGTGCCTTCCACGCGATCGAGAACATCCTCGCCCACCGCGATGACGTCCGGATTGAGATCGGAGAAAAAAGATTCGGCCAGCTCATCCCCGGTGACATGTTGCGTCAGCAGAGTGCTGCGGGTCTGCGACGTGGCACTCCCGACGACAATCACGTTTTCGGCAATCGCATCGATGAGTCCGGCGTCGACAGCCGCCTGGGCCAGCGCCCCCTGCGCCGCGGGCGAGGCCTTCAGCGACTCGAAGCCGAGCGCGGTGTAGAGCGCCGATGGCGACCAGAGACCGTCGTCGCCGACGAAGTCGAACAACGTGTCCGACAGTTTCGAGATCGCCGGCGCCGAGCCGTACCGGGAGTCCTTCATCGCGGGATAGATCAGCGCACTCTCCTCCGCGCGCTCGTTTCCCGCAGCCACGACCATGAGGAAGTCGCCCCAGCGATCCCTCGTCTTCCTCTTCCAGTACAGAGCGTCATCCGCGCGCTCGATCGCAGATCGCAATCTGTCGCGAGGCGGCACGCAGTCCAGGTACTGGCATCCGTCAACGAACCCAAGGGAGTAGTTCACGATGAATTTTTCGCCGGCCGCCGGCATCTTCGCGACGATGCTGTCGATGTCCTGGTTGGGGGCGAGCCCACCAACCTGGACGAGCCGCAACTTCGTGCATCCGCTTCCGGCGAAAGGATTCGCGCCGACCATGTTTGCGGCGCTCGTGAGGGCCACCGTCCAGCCATGATCCAAGTATTCGGGCGGGAAGGCGAACGCGGGCGCCGACGGGCCTGAAATGGGCGGAAGCACGGCCGAAACCGGTGACGTCGTGCTGAAGTAGTCCGCAATCAAGATCGACACTGGAATCCCGCTGCACGCCGCCAGGCCGTTGATCCCCGCGTTCCATGCGGCGGGGAAACGACTCGGCAGCAGATGCTGGATGATTGCCACATTGTCGGCGGTGGCCTCGCGGAACATCTCGAGCGGCTGCGCCGCGTGCGCGCGTTTGACGAGCGCAATTCCAGGCAGGCTTTCAAGGAGCGTGACCAGCCCTTCCAGCGAGGCCAGCGTGTCCTGCTTCGGAATCGCGATGGTGACCCACGGGAGGCTTTTCGACATCGAGACGATGCCACCGTCGACCCGTATCAGCGCCGCATTCAGCTGCCCGACCGTCGCGTCGGGAGCCAGACGAAGCTCCAGGCGGTTCATGAGCAACCCGTTCTGAATGCTCGATCCGTCCACGCCGACTGGAGGCAGATCGAAGATTGCAGGAACGACGGGCGAAGACGTCGATCCAGGCAGCAGGATTCCTTCGAGGACCCTGAACGAGATGCTACCCGTATGATCGCCGGGATTCTTCGCGGTGATGGTCGTCGATCCGGGGGTGACGCCGGCCGGCACGCGGAACGTCACCTCGTTGCCGGTCGCGGCGATGACGTCGGCGGGCTTGCCGCCGACGCTGATCTGCACGTTCAGCGCGCCAAACCCGATGCCCTTGATCGTCACCAGCTCGCCTTCGCGCGCCGCGGCGGGCGTCACGCTGATGATTTGAGCGGCGGCCTGTCGGCGCGCCGATAACAGCTGTACGCTCAAGACGCCTGCAACGGCCACCGCAAAGACTTTCCGCCACCGAGCCATACATTCCTCCCTCTTCCGGAAAGACCTCGAACAGACCCGCGCCGTATCACTCATTGACATTGCCGTCTCAGCGTCGCGCGAACGGCGGGCCCTTTGGCGTCCTCGGGCGCCGCGACCGCTGCCGTCACCTGCTCGGACGCGCCGCACGCGAGCGGCTGCGTCGCCGTCGCGATTCGGCGGACATTCACGGCGTTGAGGCCGACCACCGTAACGATTTCGTGATCGCCGCCCCACGTGAACAGCACGTCGACACGCCCTCCTTCGGGCGGCGGGCCGGACGTGATGACGACATCCAATTGGGCCTTGCCGTCAACGTCCAGGCGCAGCTTTTCCAGGCGGACAGCCGTGCTCCTCGCAGGCAGGCCGGATCTGAATCCCCAGACGGCAACGAAAACGACGGCGAGCAGGGCCTGTTGGGTCCGCATGCCGCAGAGATATAGGCCGGCGCCCCGGCCGGGTCGATAGATGCGCGATGACTTATCGATGAATTCGCTATGATCGACGCGTTCAGGCCGATGAATTCGCCCTCCCGCTTCGGCGACTTCGAGCTGGATCTGAAGAACGCGGCGCTTCGCCGCCATGGCCAGACGATCAAGCTCCGGCCTCAGGCCTTCAAGATCCTCGCGCTTCTGGTCGGCCGCGCCGGCGAGCTCGTCACGCGCGAGGAGATTCGCGTCGAAATCTGGAGCGCCGACACGTTCGTCGACTTCAATCAGGGGCTCAACGCCTGCATCAAGCAGGTGCGCGAGGCGCTGGGCGACGAAGCCGAGGCGCCGCGATTCATCGAGACGGTGCCGAGAGTCGGGTACCGATTCATCGCTCGAGTCGACGCCGCCCCGGCGCCCGTTGCGGCGGACGCCCCGGTGCCGGAACCACGGCCGACAGGTCGAAGGTGGCCTGTCATTCTGTTGACGGGAGTCGTACTGGTGGCGGCGATCGCCACGTGGCGGTTGTGGTCGGCTCACGCGCAGCTCACACGGGCCGCCGCCGTTCGATCGGTCGTCGTCCTTCCGCTGGTCAACCTGAACGGCGGCCCGGAGCACGCGTATCTGGCGGACGGCATGACCGAGGCGCTCATCAACGAGCTGGCCCGCGTCCGCGGCCTGCACGTGATCTCGCGCACCTCCTCGATGCAGTACCGCGACACACGCAAACCGATCCCGGACATCGCGCGGGAGCTTCAGGTCGACGCCGTAATCGAGGGGTCAGTTCAGCAATCGGCCGATCGCGTCCGAACCACGGTGCAGCTGATCGACGGCGCCACCGATCAGCCACTGTGGGCGAACAGCTACGACCGGAACCTCAGAGACGTCCTGACCCTGCAGCGCGAAGTCGCCGACGCGATCGTCCGGGAAATCCAGGTGGAGGTGCCTGCGGCCGCGTCGGGCGGTCAGCGCCGCTCCCCGCAGTCGATCGATCCGGCCGCCTCGGAGGCCTACCTCAAAGGGCGTTTCTTCTGGAACAAGCGCACCAGGGAGGGGTACGAGCTCGCGATCGAGCACTTTCAGGAAGCGATCAAGCGGGATCCGGCCTTCGCGCCTGCCTACGCCGGTCTGGCTGACACCCTGACGTTGTACACGAATGCGTCGTTTCTGCCGCACGACGAAGGGTACGCGCGGGCCCGCGACGCGGCCGTTCGCGCGCTGGCGTTGGACGAGACCCTTGCCGAGGCTCATACCTCGATGGGATTCATCCTGCACGAGTACAACTTCGACTGGGCTGGAGCGGAGCGCGAATTCGTGCGAGCCATCGAGCTCAATCCGAACTATGCGACCGCGCATCACTGGCGCGCGCTCAACTTCGAGGTGCTGGGGAAAGCTGACGAGGGCTACGCCCAGATGAAGGAAGCGTTGGCGCTCGACCCGCTCTCGTTTGCCATCAACGTCGACTTCGCCACGACGCTGACCATGCTGGGGCGCTGTGACGACGCCTTCGAGCACGCGACGAAGACCGCGCGGATGCAAGACGACCCCGGGGCTCGAGAGGAACTTCCCGGCGAGATGCTCGTCCTTTGCGGGAAGTACGAGCAGGCCATCCAGCCCCTCGAACGGGCCTCGCAGTTGAGGCCCAGTTATCGAAACGCCGCGTTCCTCGGATACGCGTGCGCGCGTACGGGTCGGACCGAGCAAGCACGGCATTCGCTCGAGCTGTTGAAACGCGCTATCACGGGGAACCGGAATCCGGCGTTCCTGTTGTCCATCGCGGAAATCGATGCTGGACTCGGCGACATCGACGCCGCGTTCGACGCCCTCGAGCGCCTGTATCGCTCGAAGGATGAGCGGTTGCACTACCTGAAAACGCACCGCATGCTCGACCCGCTCCGAGCCGACCCACGTTTCGAGTCCCTGCTGCGCCGAATGAATCTGCCGGTGGGTCGGTAAGCGCGGAGCCCTCGGGTCGCCCTGAAAGCGGACATGCACCGTAGCTGTTACATTGGGCGTTCTGGAGGCCGGCTAGTTTTTCAGCCGGCATCGACGGCGCGATCGTCGTCGAGGTTCACCAGACGGCGCGCGATCTCCAAGGAGCGCTGTTGGCCGATCGCATGGTCGGTCACATCTTCAGGGTCGAGAGTGGCCTGATCACGCGCTTCGACATCCGCGAGGCGACCCAAACGCCGACAGGGCGACCGACGATCCGCGCCTAGGACCCCGAGAGTTTGAGATCAAGGGTCCGCGCTTCGCCCTCCGACAGCGTCAGAGACGTGCCGTGGCGTCGCCAGCCTGCAAGCAGATCGGGATCGCGTTCATCGCCAGGTTCCAGGTACTCGACGGCGACGGCAACATACGTGCCCGGAGGCAGGCCGCGGATTTTGAATTGCCCGTGTTGATCCGGACGCGCGCTCTCGATGAAACGGGAGCGCGGCCCCCACTTGCCCTCGTCGTCGGCAAACACGATGACGGTCGCATCAAGCGCGACCGCATTTCGTTCGTTCGACACGCTCCCTGACACGGTGGTCACGCGGCTGGTGAACTGAATCTCGATGTTGTCGATGTCGCCCGAGAAGTCCAGGGGCGTGTCGGTGACATCCACATCCTCCCGGCGCACGCGCTTTAGGTGCCAATCTTCGCTCAGTGTACCGGCACGAATGAACCCACGTCCCCTGAGCCCACGCAGCTCGAAACTCCAATCGTCACGCGCGACAGGAGGCCCGCCGGTCGTACCCATCCCGCCGGACTGATGATCTAACAACGCGGGCGCGACAAATACCTGAGACGGCCGGAGATCTTGCGGAGGCTTTTCGGTATCGAAAACAATTCGGCCGCGGGCGGTCGCGCCCTCGGACAACAGGAGGCTTATACCGGCGACATCTGAGCCATCGATGACGACTTCTCGCGAAGTGGACTCCTTCTCTGTGATCGATCGCGCTTCGACCAGGTACGTGCCAGGCAGCAGACCGGCGATAGTGAACGATCCGTCGCTGGCGGCGGTCGCCATGGCCATCTGGCCGTCAGCCCTCGGCCCGCCGACTTCTCGCGCCGTAATGATGGTGAATGGACCAACGGGCGTTTGCCCCGAGGCGCGTACGATGCCGCGGATCGTCGCTGTCGCGGCGCGAGCAAGCGGTATGAGGATGCCGGACACCTCCTGGCCCGCGGCTACAGTCACGTGTTGCGCTTCGTTGGCGACCGGCGTGCCAGGATAGTAGGTGGGCACGTACCGCACGCGATCGCGGGAGCCAAAGTCCATCGTCTCGAACCTCGCGACCAGCACGTACTCGCCGGGCGGTACACCGAAGATTCGAAACTCCCCGCGATCGTCCGCAGAGCTCCCGTTTTGGCTGACGAGCTGTCGCTCACCGTCGACGTAGCGGCGCCGCGCGAGCGCGACCGACGCCTGCGCGACCGCCTCGCCCATTTCGTCGACAACGCGGCCCGTGACCACGCCGCCGAGCGGCATCGCAAAGTTGATGTTCTCGAGCACAGCGCCTTCAGCCAGTTCGAGCGGGCGCCCGCGCTCGAACGGACGCCGCTGCCCGTACTCGACTTCGACATACCCGCCCCGGCTCGCTTTGAGGTGGTATGTCCCCGCGGGAAGCTGCGAGAGTTCATACCGGCCCTGCGCGTCGGTGAGCGTCGACATAGGCCCGCTCTGGTCTTTCGCGCTCCATTCATCGATGTGGATTTGTACCCGCCGCAAGGGCTCACCCGTGTCCGCGCGAACGACGCGGCCGCGAATCGTGCCAGTTCCCGGCCGTGGCGTATGCGGCTGATCCCGCGCAGTCGACTGCGCATTGGCCGTTGTGGCCACGGCGACCAGGCCGAGGAGCGTGATCCACCACAGTGAGGTGGGCGCGACGAGTGGCCGGTCGCTCATCGAAATCCTCCAAGCTTCGCGAACGCTAATACTAAATCCACCGGGGAGTTCTTAAAACTCACCGCGAGTCGATCTGCTGAGCTTGCTCCTGCAGGCGGATCCGCTCACGGCATGCGATCACATCCCGATGCCGCTGAGGGCCGAAGAGAGGGACGGCCATTGATGATGTAGCGTTGTGACGTGACCTCGAATGTCGAGGACCTGAACCGACGGTTGCTACGCGCCCGCGATGCGATGGACCGGGCCTACGCGGAGCCGCTCGACGTCGGCGCCGTGGCCGCGGTGGCCTGCCTCTCCGAGGCCCACTTCATCCGGAGCTTCCGCGCCTGCTTCGGCGAGACGCCGCACCGCTACCTCCAGCGTCGCCGTGTCGAGCGGGCGATGTTCCTGCTGCGCGAGACCGAGCGGAGCGTCACCGACGTCTGCTTCGACGTCGGCTTCTCGAGCCTGGGGACGTTCAGTCGAACGTTCCACGCCATCGTTGGCGAGACGCCGTCGGAGTACCGACTGAGCCACGAGCCGATCGAGGCGCCCCACTGCTTCCAGATGGCTGCCACGCGGCCCAGGCTGGCGGCGGGCGTGGCGGTGCGATCGAGCAGTTTCAGAGAAGCATCTGCCGCGAAGACACGCTAACGTTGGTGGCGTTCGATCTCACGTGGCAAGGAGAACTCGTCATGATCACGAAGCTCAACGTCACTTCCATCTACGTCCTCGACAAGGACAAGGCGCTCGACTTCTATGTCAACAAGCTCGGCCTGGAGAAGGGCAACGACGTGCGGCAGGGCACGTACCGCTGGGTGACCGTGCGCGTGCCCGGCGACGTCACCGAGATCTCGCTCGAGGTACCGGGCCCGCCGCTGCACGACGAGACGACCGCCGCCCGGCTCCGCGAGCTCATCACCAAGGGCGCTATGAACGGCCTCGTCTTCGTCGCCGACGACGTCCGCGCGCTCTATCGGACCCTCAGCACGCGCGGAGTGACTGACTTCACGCAGGAGCCCACCGATCATTTCTACGGCACGGACATGGGCATACGCGATCCGTTCGGCAACGCGATACGCATCCTGCAGCAGGGGGAGGTCGCTCAGGAGGCACGGGCCTGACCCGCGGCCTCACCGGTCCGACGTTCGGACCGTCGCCGGCGTTGCGTCGTGCTTCCTCGATCACGGCGGCCGACGACTCAAAGGCGAAGATAAAGCGAATATGATACGCTGACGGGTCGTGGCGCCGCTCTCGCAACTGGAGGTGCTGGTGGTCGACTGTCAGGCCACTGGCGCGGCGCCGCGAGGGCATCTCCTTGAAATCGGCTGGGCCCGAGTCAGCCACACAGTCACGCACCCGCATGCGCGCCTGATCGCGCTTCCGGATGGCGAGCAGATTCCGCCGGCTGTGAGGCGGATCACCGGCATCTCCGAGCACATGATGCGGTCCGCTGTCGACGGACGCCACGCCTGGAGCGAGCTGTCCAATCACGCCGCGAGTCTCACGCAGCAGCCCGCGCCGACGGTCATCCACTTCGCTCGATTCGAGCAGCCGTTCCTCCGCACGCTCGCGGCCGGCGTGTTTCCGCTCGACGTGGTGTGCACACGGGATATCGCCAGGCGACTGCTGCCGAATCTGCCTCGCTGCAGCCTGCGCGCCCTCGCTGGATACTTCGGCCGCGCGGTTGGCGCCCTGCGCCGCAGCGCCGACCACGTCGCAGCGACGGCGTTCGTCTGGCAAGAGCTGGTTCGGCTGCTGGAGACGAATGGCGTATCCACGTGGAGCGCGCTCCACGACTGGCTTGCCGTACCCGTCGAACCGACCCGCTCGCGACGGCGCGTCTGGCCGATGCCGCGCGATGTGCGGCTTTCAGTGCCGCATGCGCCTGGCATCTATCGTCTGCTTCGGACCGACGGCAGCATTCTGTATGTCGGCAAGGCGGCGTCGCTGCACCATCGCGTCAACAGCTACTTTCGGAAGCAGAACGGCGTGCCCGAGCGATTGCTCGAGATGCTGTCGCAGGCACGCGGGATCTCGTTCGC
>DATFWL010000144.1:0-10076 GCA_035259385.1 Vicinamibacterales bacterium
CCGGTCTGGGTCGCCGACGGATCCAGCAAACCGTTCAGGAGTGAGGTCAGCGGGCGTCTCCGAGTCAGGACGGCGGCGATCGCGACTCGCAATTTCAGGCGGGTTTTCGGCGATGACACCGGGCACGCGATTTGATGTCACCGGTCGCGGGTCGCGTCGAATCAACGGGGTGCGTAACTTCAGGCAGGCGCTGGCATCGCCGCATTCCGTCGTAGTTCCACGATTCGGCGTGGCCCATCGCGTTCGGGTTGGGGGTTCGAGGTTCGGAGTTCGGGGTTCTCGTTCTTGGTTCTTTGGTTCGGGGTTCTGGTTCTAGGTTCTAGGTTCTAGGTTCTAGGTTCTAGGTTCTGCGATTCCGGGCGGGGGATCTCATGACTCGCGGTCTGCGCTTCATTCTGATTGCTTCGCTTGCCACGTCGATCAGCGGGTGTGCACTCTCCTGGCGGAGTCCCAACATCGCCGATTTGCGCCGGAACCCCGGGCGTTATCAGGATCAAACCGTCAGCATCAACGGCGTCGTCACCTCGTCGTGGGGGCTGCCGCTCGTGCCGTTTCGGTTTTACAAAGTGGACGACGGGACTGGTGACGTGACGGTGCTGTCGGACGGGCGGCGGATGCCCGCGACCGGCGAGCATGTGCGGGTGCGCGGACGGGTCGAAGACGTCGCCGTGATCGGCGGCAGACCGCTCGGGCTGCACCTGCGCGAAGACGACGTCTATATCAAGCGCTGATCAGCGCAGCCGGCCGGCTTTTCGCGCTTCCACGAGATCCTTCACCGACGGTCCGTCCTCCGAGATCAACGCGTCGGACGCTGCCGCCGCTGTGAACGCTGCGTCGGCGTCGGCGCGGCTGCCGAGTTTGTCGGCGCAGAGGCCGAGCAGATACTGCACGGTGCCGTTCGACACGCCGGGACCATCCGGCAGCTTGACGCGCTGCAGCTCGGTACGCGCCTCGTTCCAGTTCTCGATGCGCGCCAGCGCGGCACCCAGGTTCAACCGCAGCACCGAATCCTCGAGCGGAGTGCCCGGCGTCTGCAGACGGTTGCGCAGGTCGAGCAGCATGCGGTTCACGAGTAGCGTCTGATCGTAGAGACCGACCAGCCGCGCCGCCATCGCCACCGTCACGTCGGCGCGCTTCGCGGTGCCGCTGCGATCCTTCAGCTCGAGCGTGAGCGCCTCGCCGCTCTTGCGCGACGCGAGCAGCGCGTTCAGCGCCACCGCATCGGCGATCGGCTGCGCGTTCGCCTTCACGATCACGTCGCCGGCCGCCACGCCCGCCTTCGCCGCGGGTCCGTTGGCGTCGACGCCGATGACGATGGCTCCCGCAACGTCCCTCACGTCGATCGCCGACAGTCCGAGCGACGGCCGGAAGAACGTCGGCGCGCGATCGACTTGCGCGACGGCGGCCGCGAAGGTCTCGGGACGATCGATCGTCACTTCGACGACGTCAGGATCGCCGCTGCCGGCGGCCAGCAGCGAGACCACGATGCGGCTGCGGTCCAGCGCCGACGGCACCGTCACCGAGGCCACGCCCTGCGCGTCGAACGCCTTCGCGATCCGCGCGGTGAGATCGCGGCGCGTCGCGGCGCCGAGATCGGCGGACTGGGCGAGCGCGCGCTTGCTGGCGTCGAAGGCGAGCCACGCCGGCGTCAGCTGCTGCGCCTTCAAGAGCTGATCGAGCTGATCGGCTGGCGGCGCGAACAGCGTCACGGTCTGCAGCCCCTCGAACGCCCGCTCGATCGTCATCCGCAGATCGGTGTTGAGGCCGGTGGCCTGACCGCTCGCCGACACGAGCGCGAACGCCGGCTTCAGCGTCGCGTCCATCTCCAGCTTGTCGCCGGTATGCGCGCTCAGGCGGCGGAAGTACCGGCCGGACCCCGATCGCACTTCGACGACATGGTCGCCCTCGCAGACGTCGGACAGCGTCATCGGCGCCATGCCGCGCTGCTTGCCGTCGACATAGACCGCGGCGCCCTGCTGCGTGGTCCTGACGTTCACCGCCGCGATGGCGCGCTCGAGCTTGACTGGATCGAACGTGTAGTCGTCCGGCTTGTCGACAGTCAGGCGCCGCTGCGTGGACACGTGACAGTCGGCCTTGAACTCGACGACGTGCGCGCCGGGCTGCATTTCGGCGATCATCATCACCTGCGAGAGCTCCGAGGCCGGTACACCCGCGCGCGCGGCGCGCTCGGCATAGTCGGGCGGCGGAGGGCCGGCTTCGGTCTTGCCGTGCGAGACGCCGTCGATGATCACCTGCACTCCGGGCGGCGAGGTCACCACGGCGAGCACCGACGACACGCGTTCGAGCGCAATCGCAACCTCGGCCACCTGACCGCTGACGACGGACGCCGCCTGCGTGACGGCGCGGTACCCGATCTGCCTGGCTGCGATGGTGTGATCGCCCACGGCAATCGGCATCGACGTCGTCGTCGGCACGAGGACGCCGTCGACTCTCACCTCCGCCGTTGGCGGCGTCACCGTCAGCTTCATCGTCGTGACGGTGGCTTTCATCACCTCGTCGAAGATCGACACGACCTTCGGGTGCACCTGGCCGGTGAGCGTGTAGACCGGGTCGACTTTCAACAGCGAGACGAAGTCCGCGCGCGTTTCGGCTTCCTTGCCGAGGCCGAACTGCGACCGGCCGCGCATCTCGTACGCGACCGGCAGACTGCGGCGGACCGGATCCTGGAGCGGCCGCCCCTCGAGGACGACGATCGCCTGATCGAGCGCGCTGACGGCGTGCTCGTAATCGAGCGCCTCGAAGAACTGCTTGGCCTGCGACATCAGGACCGCAGGATCGGGCGTCTGGACCTGCGCCGGCGCGGGCGACGCCACGAGGACGGCGCTCACGAGCACGAGCGCGGCGGACGCGATGTTCTGTCTGCGGCTCACTGGTACACCTGCACGGTCTGGGCGCGGTCGTCGTAGATGTAGATCCGGCCGGCGGCGTCCAGCGCGAACGCCTCTGCACGCGGGAATGCGCCGGGCGATTTTTCGGGAATCGTGACGGTCGTCAGCAGCCGGTTGCGCGGACCGAACACGAAGATCGACGCGCGGCCGCGGTCGAGCACGTAGATGTGGTTGAAAACGTCGAACTTGAGGTCGATCGGATTGTCGAACTCGTAGCCGGTGCCCTTCTGCGGAATCCTGGCGAGCGCCTTTCCATCGCGATCGACGACGACGACGCTCTTCGTCTCCCTGTCGATCATCGCCACATCGTCGAGGCGGTTGAGGGCGAGCCGCTCGGCATCGACGCCGAGGAACTTGCCGACGTACGCGCCCGACTCCGATACCTTGATCACCTGCTTGCCCTTGTGATCGGCGATCAGTCGTGCGCCGCTCGACATCGCGACCGCGGACGGGATCTCTTCCACCGGCCGCTGCTTGCCGTCGGGCTGCGGGACCGCGAGCGGCGTGGTTTCGCCGCGCTCGATGGTGAGCCGGTCCTTTCGCACGGTGATCACGCGGCCGCGCTCGTCGACGAAAAAGGACGACGGCTCCTCGACCGCGATCGTCCGCGCCAGTTTGCCGCGCGGATCGAACACGCTGACCCCGAGCTTGTGACCGAGCAGCATCTGGCCGCTCTGATCGAACTGGACGCCGACGATGTCCTTGAGCTTCGATCCGTCGGTGCCCGGGTAGCGGGCGGCGAAGCCGTACGCCGGCTGTGCCGGGGTCCGCACGTACAGCCGGTACAAGATCGTGTTGTAGTTCAGCGCGTCGTTGCCTTCCACCGACTCGGGCAGCTGCTGCCTCACCCGCTGGAGCTCGTCGAGCGCCCGCGGCGCCCGGTCGCTCGCCACGAGGCACAGCGCCGCGCCGAGCCGCGCACGCGCCGCCCAGGTCGCACGCGGGTACTCCATCGACACCCGGCGGAACCGTTCGAGCGCTTCGTCGGTCCGGCGCACGATCCGCAGCGCGTCGGCAGCGTAGAAGCCGGCGGCGGGCACCGCCTCGTCGTTCGGAAAGAGACGCGGCACCCGCTCGAAGCTGGCGAGGGCGGCATCGACGTCCGCCGGCGCGCGCCCCTTCGCGAGCGCGATCCGGCCGGCCACGATGTGCGCCATCGGCGCCGAGTCGGTGTCCGGGTAGTCCTTGAGCAGTCGATCGACCGCGGTCTGCGCCGCGCCGGAATCGCGCGCGATCTCGAGCTGATACAACGCCGTCTGGAGCAGCGCGTTGTCCGCTACGGAACTCCTGGCGAAGGACTCGAGGATGGTCTGAAAATCCTTGAGCGCCTCCGTGTACCGCCCGCTCTGCATGAACGTCATGCCGCTGTCGAACTGACGACGGGCGAACTCCTCGGTGTTGCCCTGCGCGCCCAGGACAGCGGTTCCGGCCACCAGAAGAGCGGCGACTCGAACGTGGAACGATGACTTCATTGGACGATGACTCGCTGGGATTGCCCGCCGACGATGTTCACGAATTCAGACGTGATCTTGCCGTTCGGGCACACGATGTCGACCCGATACGAACCCGAGGCGATCGAGATGTTGTTCACCGGCGGATACCCGAGCAGGCGGCCGCCGATCTGTACCGTGCACGTCTCCTGGCTGCTGCGAATCGTCAGCTTCCCGAGCGCCGGCGCCTGGAGCTCTACCCGGTGATCGTCGGTGTCGCCGATGGTCACCGTCTGATTGAGTGAGTACTCGGGCGCGACCAGGCTGACCTTCCTGCCGGCGCTGATGTTGACCTGGTGCGACGTGCTCGCCGGCGACACGACGCGCCCGGCATCGACGATCGCGAACGGATACGCACCGCTGGCGGTCACGGCAACCTGTACCGCGGGCGCCGGTGTGGTCGTGCGCGGCGTCGTCTCCTTCGGCGATCCGGACGCGGACGGCTTCGCGGCGCTGGATGCCGGCGGCCGCGACGCGCGCTCCTTCTGCGACGCAGCTCGAGACGATGGGTCCTTGGGTGGCGTCACCGCCGCAGCCGGCTTGACGGCCGGATCCTTCGGCGAGATCGGATCGGTCGACGGCGGCCTGGCGTCGCCTCGCACCGGAGGATTCACCGGTCCCGAGTCGCTGGCACTCGCCCGCGGCGTGCGGGTGGCCGACGCCGAGTCGCGAGCGAGTTGCGGACGTTCGGTCGCGCGCGAATAGGACCGCACAATCCAGGAGCCGACGACAATCGCGACGGCAACGACGACGGCGGCTATGCCCGCCGCGACTGCCCAGGTGCGACCCTTCGCCGCGGTCTCCGCCAGCTCTGACGGGGGCACCATCACGGGCCCCGATCCTGCCAGCGTCTCGGGTCCGATTGGTCCGGTGAGAGGCACCCTCCGATCGGCCGGCACCGCTCCACCCACCGCCATGAGCTCGCGCGCGAATTCGGTGGCGGTCTGAAAGCGGTGCGCCGGATCCTTGTGCAGCGCGCGAGCCACGACCGCGGCGAGCGGCGCGGGGATCGACGAATCGAGCGCGTCGAGCGACGGCGCGTCCGTGTTGAGGATCTTCATCACGATCGTCGGCGTCGTATCGCCGTCGAACGGGCGGCGTCCGGCGAGCAGCTCGAACAGCACCGCGCCGGCGGAGAAGACATCGGACCGTCCGTCGACGGTGTCGAGGCCCATGATCTGCTCGGGCGACATGTACGACGGGCTCCCGAGCACATCGCCCTGGCGCGTCAGCGTGGACGACGTGAGCTTGGCGATCCCGAAGTCGAGAAGCTTCACCGCGCCATCTTCGAGCAGGAAGATGTTCGCCGGCTTCACGTCGCGGTGCACGATCCCCTGCTCGTGCGCGTAGCCGAGGCCGGTGCACAGCTGCGCGACGATGTCGACCTTCTCGGCCATCGTCAGCGGCGGCTCGGCCTTCGCCCTCGCCGACAGGCTCGCGCCGCGCAGGAACTCCATCACGATGTACGGAGTTCCCTCGTCTTCGGCGAATTCGAAGACGGTGACGATGTTGCGATGCTGCAGCCTGGCGATCGCGCGCGCCTCGCGCTGGAAGCGCGGCCGCAGCTGATCGAGGTCGTCCCCGAAGTCGCCGATCATCACCTTGATCGCGACCTCGCGGTCGAGCACCGGATCGATGCCGCGGTACAGGATGCCCATCCCGCCCTGCCCGACGCGCTCGATGATCTGGTAGCGACCGATCCGCGCCGGCACGTTCGACATCGCAGTGGCACCCGCGCGCGGCCCGGGCGTCCGCGGCAGCGTGGCGTCGGCGGCGCCGCCAACCGGCGCAGGCGGAGGCGTCAGGACCGCAGTGCCCGGGTCCATCGGCACCGATACGCGTTCAGCTCCGCCGGGCGCGCCATCAGCGTCACCCGCGTCGGCCGGGGGTTTCGTGCTCATGATGTCGTCGCTGGGGTTCCGGGGGAACGATGATCCTATCCCGGACGGAGCTGAAGAACCAGCAATTCCGCGAGGGTGGTCAAACCCCCGAAGTGGATGTCGGTCAGGCTCCTAAGACCAGCGAATTGCCCGTGAAAAATAGCGACATACCGGGAAAAACGCCGCGGCCGACCAGAGCGAACACGTGAGATTAGCGGCCGCCGAAACGCCGCCCGAGCGGGCCGGCGCCGAGGCGGCTGAAGTACTCGAACGCCGTGCGCGACATCTCCTCGATCGCGCGCTCGCCGGCGGCTTCGTCCAGGAGGAACGTCGTCATCACGCAGAACACGTACGGGCGGTTCTTCGCGTAGACGACACCGGCGTCGACGCGGACGCCATCGAGTTCGCCCGGTTTGTCGGCGGCGGCGACGCCCGGTGGCAGCCCGCTGCGCAGACGGCTCTCCTTCGGCTTCTTCAGCAACGCGATCGCCTCGGGCATCGCCTGCCCTTCGTCGGCGTGGCCGGTACCATGCATCGCCTGCAGGAGCCGCACGAGCTCGTCCGGTGTGGAGACGTTCTCGTCACCGCGACGGGCGGCCGCGGTGTCCATCATGTGGCGCCGGAGCTTCGTGCCGGTCAGCCCGAGCGATTGCATCCGGCGCGTGACGTTGTCGATGCCGAGGCGATCGATCAGCACGTTGGTGGCGGTGTTGTCGCTCAGGGTGACCATCAGCACGGCGTAGTCGCGAATCGAGAGCGTCGGCGTGCCCATCTCGGCCAGCACGCCGGTGCCGCCGACCGCCTTCGCGCGATCGAGGACGAGCGTGTCCTCGAGGCGGATCTTCCGTTCTTCGACCTGCTTGAACAGCTCGTACACGACGGCCAGCTTGATCGTCGACGCGGTCGGGAACGTCTCGCGTTCCAGATGCGCAAAGCGATCGCCCGAGGTGAGATCGAGAATGGCGTACCCGACTACACCATCGACTCGCGCCGCAATGTCGGAGAGGCGGCGCTCGAATTTGGTCTTCAGCTCCGCCGCCGTGGAGGAGGGCTGCGGCTGTGCTGCGGCGGCTGCGCTGATGCTTGCTAAGAGGACCGTCAGAGCAATTAAGAATTTGGAATTAAGAATTAAGAATTCGTACACACGTTCGACGATCCGGGTTGTTGAAGTCATTGCACGAATTCTTAATTTCTTACTTCTTAATTCTTCATTGCCTCAGCCGGTGATTTTCAATACGACCGCAGTCATATCGTCATTCGGCGGTGTGTCGGCGCGGAATTCCTGGACGGCGCTGAAGATGGCGTCGACGATCTCGCGGGCAGGGCGCGAGCGGGTGTCGGCCACGACCTGCAGCAGCCGCTCGGCGCCGAACTCGCGGCCGAGCGCGTCGTTGGCCTCGAACACGCCGTCGGTGCAGAACACGAACAGGTCGCCCGGCGAGAGATCGAACGACACTTCGTCGTAGGTCGAGCCGGCAAAGGAGCCAAGCGGCACGCCCGGCAGCACGATCTGCGCGACGACGTCGCCGCTGCAGCGGACCGGGTACGGCAGGCCGGAGTTGGCGAGCGTCACCGTGCGCCGCTTGAGGTCGAAGACGGCGTAACAGAGGGTGCAGTAGTACTCCTCGAGCTGGCGCTGATGGAGGATCGTGTTCGTCGACGCGAGGACCCCCGCCGGTCCGAAGCGCTCGGGCGCGTAGCGCCGACGGAAGGTTCGCGATCGAATCAGCTCGCCGGCGAAGGCGCTGTAGAGCGCCGCCGGCACGCCCTTTCCCGACACGTCACCGACGGCGACGACGAGGTTGTTCGGCTCGGGGGCGAGAAAGTCGTAGAGATCGCCACCGAGCTCGCGCGCCGGCGCAAAACGCGAGTAGACGTCGACGTTCTTGAGGCGCTTCGGCAGCTCGGTCGGCAGGAGCGCCGCCTGCACCCGCTGCGCGAAACGGATCTCCTTCTCGAGCCGGATTTCGTTGGCGCGAATGGTCTCGTAGAGGCGCGCGTTCTCGATGGCCACCGCCGCCTGGCTCGCCAGCAGCGTGAGGATCTCGACGTGGCTCTTGCCGAACGCGTCGAGCTCCGGGCTCTCGAGGTCGAACACCCCGATGCACCGATCCTTCAGGAGCAGTGGAATCACGAGCTCCGACCGCGCATCGTCGACGACCTTGATGTAGCGCGGATCGGCGGCCACGTCGGGCACCACGACCGGCTCTTTGTGAAGGGCCGCGTAGCCGACCAGGCCGACGCCCAGCTTCACGCGCGGCAGGGTGACCTTGTCGCCGTAGCGGACCGCCACCTTCATCTCGAGCTCGCCGGTTTCCTCGTTGAGCAGCAGGATGCCGAACGTGCGGTAGTCGATCACGCGGCGCGCGAGGTTGGCGATTCGGGTCAGCAGCTCGTCGAGCTGCAGGATCGCGCCGAACTCGCGGCCGATCTCCGAGAGCGTCTCGAGCGTGCTCGTGTACTCGCGCTCGTGCTCGACGAGGAGCGCGTTCTCGATCGCCACCGCGACGTGCGCGCCGAACTGGCGCAGCATCGCCTCGTCGATCTCGGTGAACTGGCCGGGCGTGTCGCTGAGCAGGTTGAGGGCGCCGATGACGCGGCCCTTGCGGCGCAGCGGCACCACCAGCTCGGCGCGCGATCCGGGCACCGCCTCGAAGTAGCGCGGATCCTGGTCGACGTCGTTGACGAGAATCGGCTGCCCTTCGGCGACCGCGGCGCCGACGAGGCCGCTGCCGACCTGCAGCCGCAGCGTCCGCGCGACGTCTTCGGGATACCCGATCGAATAGGCGACCGTCAGCTCGTTCCGCTTCGGATCGAGCAGGTACATCGCGAACGCGGTGAACTTGGTGATCCGCGAAATGAGCAGCGGAATCTTCTGAAGCAGTTCGTCGAGATCGAGCACCGACGCCACTTCGCGCCCGAGAGCGAAGAGCGCCGTCAGCTGGTCGGTGGAGTTCGCCGGCGCGGCTCCCGTGACGTCGGTCACCGCCAAAGTATAATCGCTTCCCTGCGATGGACCTGACGCTCCCGCTGGACAACGCGGCAATCGAACGGATTCTGCCACACCGTTTCCCGTTCCTCCTGGTCGATCGCATCATCGAGCTCGAACCCGACAAACGGATCGTCGGCATCAAGAACGTGGCGATGGACGAGTGGTATCTCTCGCGCTCGCGCGACGGCGTGGCGGTGATGCCGCCGACGATCCTCACCGAGGCGGTCGCGCAGGTCGGCGCGATCCTGATTCTCGCGAAGCCGGAAAACCGGCAGCGGCTCCCCTTCTTCGCCGGCATCGAGCGCGTGCGCTATCGCCGTCCCGTGTATCCGGGCGACGTCGTCGTGATCGAAGCGAATGTCGTGCGCATGCGCAGCCGCATGGGACTGCTCAAAGGCGCCGCGCGCGTCGACGGGCACACGGTGCTCTTCGGATCGATGAGTTTCGCGCTGGGTCCGGCGCAACCCCGGTCGGACACAACAGACTGACCGCTCAGCTTCCGTCTCTGCCGTTTCCGTGCGGCACTCAAGTTGCACTTCGACCCCGGCGACTGGAGGCACCGCATGTTGGAAACCATTGCGATTATCCTCATCGTCCTCTGGCTGCTCGGCATCGTGAGCGGCTACACGATGGGGAACTTCATCTACGTCCTGCTGGTTATCGCGATCGTGCTGTTCCTGGTGCGATTGGTCAGCGGCCGGCGCGTAGTGTAGCCGCGCAGGTGAGGCGACACGGGTCGTTCAGCGGGCAAGGCGTCGAGGAACCCAGCTCCTCAGCCACCCGCTGAACTTCCTACACAGCCACT